>JAOAUK010000029.1:0-19893 GCA_030157655.1 Polynucleobacter sp.
TCTCTAAAAGATACTGCCCTACAGATATCTAAGAGCTTAGGCTACAAGCCAGATATAGCCAAATAAATTAAAGTCTACGTAATGGCTGTGGGCTTGGATTAGCTTCTAACCACTGCCTTACACGCACAGCATCTGCGAAACGAGATTGCGCGCCAACAGAGTCTAGAAAAACCATCACAACATCCCTGCCAACTACTCTGGCCTGCATGACTAAACAACGCCCTGCAGCAGAGATATAACCAGTCTTCTGCAGACCAATATCCATATCGCTGGCTCTAACAAGCCGATTGGTGTTGATGAACTTTTGCTCACGTTTACCAATCATGATGTTGTAATCAGGCTTTGTAGAAAACTCCCTGAGACTTCTATGTTGGTAAGCAGCTTCTACTAATTTAGTTAAATCTTCCGGACTTGAAACATTGTCACTGGATAAACCTGTAGGATCTGCAAACTTAGATTGAGTCATACCCAACAATCTAGCTTTAGCATTCATAGCATCCACAAAAGCAGGTATACCACCGGGATAATTTCTACCCAATGCATGAGCCGCTCTATTTTCTGAAGACATCAAAGCCAAAATCAAAGCCTGCTCGCGTGTCATTCGAGCACCTTCAGTCACGCGAGACCTTGTTCTACCAGGATACACATTCACATCATCTTGATGAATCACAATCGATTCATCAAATGGTAGTTGTGCATCCAAAACAACCAAAGATGTCATTAATTTAGTAATTGAGGCAATTGGTAATGCGGCATGAGAATTTTTTTCAAACAACACTTCATGTGTTTGCCTATCAATGATTAGTGCAACACTAGATTTAAGGTTAAGTTCATCATGTTTACCTCTTAATCCCATTGCAGCAGCAAAAGATGGTCGTCTCTCTTCACTAGCTTCTGATTTGGAACGTGTTGTAGTAGATCTAACCTTCTTAGGTTTAGAACTTTGGGACTTTTTTACTGTTGATGATTTTTTAGTAGATGTCGCATTTTGTGCCCAAGCTTCTACAGACGACACAGTGAATGTCGTGGCCACAAATCCAACAAAAATAGCTTGTAATAGTTTGAATCGTAAGTTCATGCGTCTCTTCAAAATTGCTTAATGGCTAATATTTAATAAATCTTCGAGTACCGCCATGATAAGCCATGAATGGTATTTATTTAGATGTTGTTCGATTCACCAATATCACTGCACTCATGGTGATGGCAATGCCTAGAATAATCGTCCAGGTAATAGGCTCATTAAATAACAACCAAGCCATGATGGCAGTGGTTGGTGGGGTCAGATACATCAGGCTAGTAACCCTTGTTGCCTCGCCATTTCTGATCATGACAAACAGTAATGAAATAGCGCCAATCGATAAAGCTAAAACAGCCCAAATAAGCGAGAGAATTAGTTCTGGCGCCCAAATGATTTCCCTAGTCTCAAACAAGAACATTAGTGGCAAACAAATAATCGCTGAAGCAGCAAACTGAATCACCGATCCGGTACGCAAATCAAATTGAGCACAATATTTTTTCTGATACAAAGTTCCCATCGTGATGGAAATCAATGCAATCACAATAAAAATTAAACTCAAATGGCTCATACCAGTTAAAGATAATTTGGCCCAAACAACTAAACCCACACCTAATAGACCCAAAACTAATCCTAACCATTGCCTAGGCGTGACTTTTTCAGCAATCCAGGCTGCAAACCAAGCGGTCAGAATGGGTTGCAAACCCACAATCAGTGCAGTTAGGCCCGCAGACATCCCTTCTTTCACAGCGACCCAGACACCTCCGACATACCCCGCCTGAAGTAAAGCGCCAGCAATGGCTATATGAATCATTTGCGAACGATTAGGCCAAGGTGCCTTCCAAATTAAAACCACCGGCAACATACATAAAACAACTGATCCAAAGCGGATAAAAATAACCGTCATGGGCTCAGCGTAAGGCATGCTGTAACGCGCGATGATGAAACCAGTACTCCACAAAAAAACAAAGATCGGAGCAATCCAAGGCGCAAGGCGATGTATCCATGGATGGCTTGTCATTGATGAACCTTTGTCTTTAATTGCTGATGATGTTGTAGAGCTAATTGTATGGTCTGATGATGCACATCAACAGTTGTTTTAATTTCGCGACCATACCCTCCTGCCATTGCAATTGCAATCGGACATTGCAACTCCTTTGCAAACGCTAAGACCATCTGGTCTCTTTGCCCCATACCTTGCATCGTGAGTTTTAGGCGTCCTAATCGATCACCCTCATGTGGATCTGCACCCGCTAAGTAAATAATCAACTCTGGGTTAAATAGACCTTCAAGATCCACTAAAGCTTGCTGAAGTATTTCTAAGTATTGACTATCGCCACAACCATCTGGCAATCCCACATCTAAATGACTATCTTCTTTTCTAAAAGGAAAATTTTTTTCACCATGCAAAGACAAGGTAAAACAGGATGGGTCTGTGCCTAAGATAGCAGCCGTGCCATTACCTTGATGGACATCCAAATCAATCACAGCCACACGAGTTGCTTGGATAGCTTGAATGTAACGAGCAGCCACAGCAGCATCATTAAAAACACAGAATCCACTACCTTTATTGGCATAGGCGTGATGTGTACCACCCGCTAAATTGACAGATATACCTTCTTTGATGGCAGATATGCATGCGGCAATGGTGGCTCCCGCTGATCTTCTAGATCTCTCCACCATCGCCTCACTCCAAGGAAAGCCGATTTCTCTAATCTGAGCATCGCTTAAGTTACCTTGGGTAATGGCTTGGATATAGGCTAAATCGTGTGCCCTGAGTAAATCCTGATCAGTGGCTGCGGCTGGCTCAATTAACTCAATCTCAGAGTTAGAACTGACCAAATCCCTCAAAAGGCGGTACTTTTCCATTGGAAACCGGTGTCCTGGGGGCAAAGGAAGGACAAAATGGTCGGTGTAATAGGCTTTCACTCCCTGATTTTGCCTTTTTTTCACAATGTGGGCTTGACTTACCCTGTTTAACCCCTATACTTACATTTGTGCAGTGCAACATTTTTGTGTTGACCCCCTACTTAACTATATGGAGAATCAAATGACATTAACACCAGAACAAATCGCAGCAGCAAACAAAGCTAACTTAGAAACATTGTTAAATTTGACTAACAAGGCTTTCGAAGGCGTTGAGAAATTAGTTGAATTGAACATGGCAGTTGCTAAAACAGCTATGAACGAAAACGTTCAAAATGCTAAGCAAGCTCTTTCAGTACGTGACGCACAGCAATTAATGGCTATGCAAGCAGGTATGGTTCAGCCTTTGGCAGAAAAGATCATGTCTTACAGCCGTCATTTGTACAACATCGCTAACGAAACTCAATCAACATTCACAACTGTTGCTGAATCACAGTTGAAGAAAAGCAACACAAACTTAAACGGTTTAGTTGAAGAGTTGTCAAAGAATGCACCTGCTGGTTCAGACGCTGCTGTTCAAGCGATCAAACAAGCAATGGCTGCTGCTAACAATGCTTACGAAACGACTCAAAAGTCTATCAAGCAAGCTGTAGACCTAGCTCAAAACAACTTCAACGCAGCTGCAAACACAGCAGTTAAAGCTGCTCGCGGCAAGAAGTAAGGAAATAGCAAGCCACATCAATCATAGTGTGGCTTGTAAAGAATTGTTGTAGTAATAGTTGTCTCCTCGGTACCCAGTTAGATCTAATCTACAAGTACCTTTTAACCCCCGCCTCGTGCGGGGGTTTTTTTATGCGGCGGCAAATCCGTACAGCTACCATGAGCAACCTCCGCCGCCATACCGATTGACTCGCCCAAAGTTGGATGCGGATGGATTGTTTTGCCAATATCTACGGCATCTGCACCCATTTCAATGGCTAAACAAACTTCTCCAATTAAATCGCCAGCGTGGGTACCAACGATACCGCCACCAATAATGCGATGAGTCTCTTTATCAAATAGTAACTTTGTAAAGCCTTCATCACGACCATTGGCAATGGCACGACCACTCGCTGCCCACGGAAATAAGCCTTTTTCATAAGCAATATTTTTTGCTTTACATTGCTCTTCAGTCAAACCTGCCCAAGCCACCTCTGGATCAGTGTAGGCAACAGATGGAATTTGCTTGGCATCAAAATATGATTTTTGACCAGCAGCCACTTCTGCAGCAACGTGTGCCTCATGTACAGCTTTATGCGCCAACATCGGCTGACCAACAATATCGCCAATAGCAAATATATTCGCGACATTAGTACGCAACTGAGCATCAACAGGTATAAATCCTCGCTCATCCACCACCACACCCGCTTTATCAGCGTCTAACTTTTTGCCATTAGGAGTGCGACCAACTGCCACCAAGACCAAATCGTAAACCTGAGGACCACTAGGCGCATGATCACCTTCAAATGTCACATGAATACCATCTGGCTTGGCTTCAGCCTTTGAAGCACGCGTTTTTAACAGGATGTTGTCAAAACGTGGCGCATTAATCTTTTCCCAAACCTTCTCTAAGTCTCGATCAGCACCTGCCATCAAGCCATCCATCATTTCAGCGATATCAATTTTGCTACCCAACGTGCTGTAAACGGTGGCCATCTCTAAACCAATGATTCCGCCACCAATCACTAACATGCGCTTGGGTACTTTTTCTAATTTGAGCGCGCCGGTACTATCAACAATACGAGGGTCTTTAGGCAAGAAAGGCAACATGACAGCTTGACTACCCGCAGCAATAATTGCCTTCTGGAAACGAATCACTTCTTTGCTACCTGTACCGCTCTTTCCAGCACCTTCCGTTAACTCAACCTCTACGTGATTAGCATCTAAAAACTTACCAATACCACGCACAGTTTTGACTTTGCGTGCCTTAGCCATACCAGCTAGACCGCCAGTTAATTTACCAATCACACTCTCTTTGTGAGCGCGCAACTGATTAATCTCTATTTTGGGTTCACCATAGCTGATTCCATGAGCTGCCATGGCCTTGACTTCATCCATGATGGCCGCCGTATGCAACAAGGCTTTCGATGGAATACAACCCACATTTAAACAAACCCCTCCCAAGGTAGCGTAGCGCTCAACAATGATGGTGTTCATGCCTAAATCAGCACTTCTAAATGCCGCACTATACCCACCAGGTCCAGCGCCTAAAACCAGCATCTCACACTCATGATCAACTTTACCGGCGTAAGATCCAGCTACTGGGGTTGGCGTAACAGATGGTGAACTAACGGGAGCAACTGGTGCTACCGATGCAACTGTTGTTGGTGATGTTGTGGTTGTCGCAGAAACTTCAATGGTTGCAATCACCATGCCTTGGCTAACCTTATCCCCCACCTTAACCATCACACTCTGAATTTGGCCATTCTGATCACTAGGTACTTCCATGGTGGCCTTATCTGACTCTAAAGTCAGTAATGCTTGTTCTTTTTCAACACGATCACCAACTTTCATTAGTACCTCAATCACGGGCACATCATGAAAGTCACCAATATCAGGAACCTTGATTTCTATCGTAGGCATATCAATCTTCCTTAAAGAACAACACGACGGAAATCAGCCAACAACTCAGCCAAGTAAACATTGAACCTGGTAGCCAATGCACCATCAATCACACGATGATCTGCGGTTAATGAAAGCGGACAAATAAGTTTTGGCACAAATTGCTTACCATCCCAAACAGGCTTCATACTCGCTTTATTAACACCTAATATCGCCACTTCAGGCGCATTGATGATTGGTGCAAAGTAAGTACCACCAATACCACCCAAAGAAGATATCGTGAATGAGGCACCCTGCATTTGATCTGGCTTGAGCTTACCTTCACGAGCTAACTTAGCTAACTCTCCAGTTTCCTTAGCAATCTCAAAAATACCTTTCTTATCAGCATTGCGTACAACTGGCACCACCAAGCCATTTGGTGTATCTGCGGCAAATGCAATATGGAAATATTTTTTCATCACTAAGTTATCGCCATCCAAAGAACTGTTGAACTCTGGATACTTCTTCAAGGCATTAACAGCTGCTTTGATCAAGAATGCCAACATAGTTACTTTGACACCCTGCTTTTCATTATCTTTATTCGTCATCACTCGGAATGCTTCTAAGTCTGTAATATCAGCATCTTCGTGATAAGTGACTGCAGGAATCATGACCCAGTTACGAGATAAATTCGCTGCTGATAATTTTTGTATTCTTGATAAAGGTTTTGTTTCAGTCTCACCAAATTTACTGAAATCAATTTTTGGCCAAGGTAGTAAATTAAGACCACCACCAGCCGAAACAGGCGCACCCGCTGGTGATGCCGCTTGTCCAGTCATGATGTTTTTCACATAAGCCTGAACATCTTCCTGCGTGATACGCCCTTTAGGACCAGAACCATTGACCTTGGTTACATCAACGCCCAACTCTCTTGCATATTTACGCACCGATGGACTAGCGTGACTCACACCACCTGCCACAGGCGATGTTTCTGTGCGCGGCGCAGTAACTGCAGGCGATGATGCCACCGCTGCTGGCGCAGTATGTTGTGGGGTCGCTGTTGTTGAAGAAACTGGGGCCGTGACAGCAGAAGCTGGCGCACTTTCACCTGATTCATTAAGAATGATGACAACATCACCCTCAGAAATCGTATCGCCTACTTTTACCTTCACTTCTTTCACAATACCTGCGTAAGATGAAGGCACATCCATCGTAGCCTTGTCAGATTCCAAAGTAACCAATGATTGCTCTTTTTCAACACGGTCACCTGCTTTGACATGAACCTCAATGACTGGCACACCTTTGTAGTCACCAATGTCGGGCACCTTGACCTCAAGTGTTGATCCAGCTGCAGCAACTTGCGTGTTCGCCAAAGCTGCTGTTGGTGCAGGTGTTGGTGCATGCGACGCTGCCTCTACCTCACCAACCTCTTCCAACAAAATCACCACATCTCCTTCAGAAATACTGTCGCCAATCTTTACCTTCACTTCTTTGACAACACCAGCATGTGATGAAGGCACATCCATCGTGGCTTTATCTGATTCCAAAGTAACCAATGATTGCTCTTTTTCAACACGGTCACCCGCTTTGACATGAACCTCAATGACCGGCACACCTTTGTAGTCGCCAATGTCAGGTACTTTGATTTCCAATACTTTGCTCATCTTCGTATCCTCACACTGTCATTGGGTTTGGTTTCTTAGGATCAAGGCCATACTTCTTGATGGCATCAGCAACTTTTTGATGCTCAATCTGACCTTCATCTGCCAATGTCTTCAGTGCTGCTACTGTGACCCAGCGGCGATCAACCTCAAAGAAATGACGTAATTTTTCACGTGTATCAGATCGCCCATAGCCATCTGTGCCCAACACTGTGTAACGCTTACCTATATTTTGAATCGCTGGTCGTATTTGCTCAGCAAACATGCGCACATAATCAGTAGCTGCAATCACAGGGCCTGTCGTATCCTTCAAGAGTGACTCAACGTGCGATAAAACAGGTTTACTTGCTGGATTTAACATGTTCTGACGCGAGCTTGCATTCCAATCGCGGCCTAACTCTGTAAAGCTTGGGCAACCCCAAATATCTGAAGCCACACCCCAATCATCACGTAACAAATTGGCTGCCTCAATCACCTCTCTAAAAATCGTGCCACTACCCAATAATTGCACTTTTAATTTGGCTTTAGCATCACCAACACTGGTTAATTTGTACATGCCCTTGAGGATGTCTTTTTCAGATCCTTTAGGCATAGCAGGATGAGCATAGTTTTCATTCATTAAGGTGATGTAGTAATAAACATCATCTTGATCGCTCATCATGCGACGCATACCATCTTGAATAATCACTGCTAACTCAAATGCAAAGCTTGGGTCATAGCTAATACAGTTAGGGATTGCCGCACTCCATAAGTGACTGTGGCCATCTTCATGCTGTAAACCTTCACCATTCAGAGTTGTTCTACCTGCTGTACCACCTAGCAAGAAGCCACGACTACGCATATCACCTGCTGCCCATGCCAAGTCACCAATGCGTTGGAAACCAAACATGGAATAGAAGATATAGAACGGCAACATCGGTACGCCATGTGTTGAGTAGGAAGTAGCCGCAGCAATCCAATCACACATCGCACCAGCTTCATTAATACCCTCTTGCAGAATCTGACCATGCTTATCTTCTTTGTAGAACATCAACTGATCATGGTCTTGAGGCGTATACAACTGCCCTAACTGATTCCAAATCCCCAATTGGCGGAACATGCCTTCCATACCAAATGTTCTAGATTCATCAGGAACAATAGGAACTACTCGTTTACCAATGGTTTTATCTTTAATCACAATATTGAGTAAACGCACGAATGCCATCGTGGTCGATATTTCTCGACCTTCTGCAGTTGCCTCTAGCAAAGGAGCGAATACATCTAACTTTGGAACATCAAGACTTTCTGCTTTAGTGCGACGCTGTGGCAGATAGCCACCCAACTCCATGCGACGATCACGCATGTAATTTAACTCTGGGCTGCCTTCTTCAAACTTCACTAAAGGTAGCTCTTCTAATTTGTCATCAGGCACAGGGATTTTGAATTGATCCCTAAATGCCTTGATATCTTCGATATTCATTTTTTTGGCCTGGTGAGCAATGTTCATGCCCTGACCAGAACCACCCATGCCATAACCCTTGATGGTCTTAGCAAGAATCACGGTTGGTTGATTTTTATGATTAGCTGCTGCGTGAAATGCTGCATACACTTTGTGAGGGTCATGACCACCACGATTTAAGTTCCACACATCCTCATCACTCCAATCAGCTACCAAAGCTTCTAGTTCTGGAGTGTTAAAAACGATTTTTCTAACATAAGCGCCATTTTTGGCTTTCATGGTTTGGTATTCACCGTCCACGATTTCACCTAAACGCTTCATCAAGATGCCCTTCTTATCACGAGCAAATAAGGCGTCCCAATGAGTACCCCAAATTAACTTGATGACGTTCCACCCAGCACCCCTGAATTCTGACTCAAGCTCTTGAATGATCTTGCCATTGCCGCGTACAGGACCATCTAGACGTTGCAAGTTGCAATTGATTACGAAACATAGGTTGTCTAGATTTTCACGACCGGCCATACCAATAGCACCCAGTGACTCCGGCTCATCAGTTTCACCATCACCTAAGAATGCCCAAACTTTACGACCTTCTGTGCTGGCTAAGCCACGATCTTGCAAATACTTCATGAAACGGGCTTGATAAATAGCCATGATGGGACCTAAGCCCATCGACACAGTTGGGAACTGCCAAAAGTCAGGCATCAGCCATGGGTGTGGGTAACTTGAGATTCCCTTACCGTCGACTTCTTGACGGAAGTTCAGTAAGTGTTCTTCAGATAAACGACCCAACATATATGCACGTGCATATACGCCTGTAGCAACGTGCCCCTGGACAAAAACTAAATCTCCACCATGTTTATCAGATGGCGCATGCCAAAAATGATTAAAGCCCACGTCATATAAAGTAGCCGCTGACTGAAATGATGAAATATGACCACCCACGTTAGTGTCTTTGTTGGCCTTAAGAACCAAGGCCATAGCGTTCCAACGTGTGTAAGAACGAATTCTGTGTTCTATCTCTTGATCACCTGGCAGCTTAGCTTGCTTATCAACAGGGATCGTATTGATGTAAGGTGTCTCTGCATGAAATGGCTGAACAACACCACTGACACGAGCATGTGAAATTTGCTCATCGATTAAGAAGGCCGCTCTATCAACACCTTCTTTTGCTATGACGCCATTTAAGGCATCAATCCACTCTTTTGTCTCTATTGGATCTACATCAATTGGGTTTGATCCATTTTTTTGTTCTGGAACTGCAGTCATTCTGTGACTCCTCGTTGTCGAGCATTGATCTTGAGAGGCTTTTGGCCTCATTTAAGCTGTACAAATTCTAAAAACGACGTGCTTTACCAGCAAGCAATATTTCACATAACGAATATATTTATCACAATATGGAATATTATTGCTTGGCAGCAAAACTGTACTAATTAAAAGCAGAAAAAAAGATAGTTCTACTCTCAGCTCGAATTAAACTCATGTCTTCTATGGTTTTCCCTAGTCAATAAGAAGTTAAGTTGAATAAAGTCTTCGCGCGTACTCTCGAGTCAATCACACAAAAACTCACTGGTAAGCACCTGAAATACGGCGCGAGCTCTTACGCATTCTTGTATACCCCCATACTGGCAATTACTCTATTCACGGGTGCCATGGGATTGATCTTGTGGACACTCAACTACCAAGATAAAAATCAACAGCAATACACCCTGTATCGCGAGAGCGCCTACGCCAAACAACGTATCTTGCTCGGCTTCTCATCTAACGAAGACACCCTCTTAGAGCTTAGTCGTGAAATTAGTAACTCAGTGAATCAAATGCGTTCACCTGATTCATTCTTAAAGCGCTCCACCACCTTAATTCAAGATAGCCCTGAGATACTCCATTTGAGATGGGTTGATCGAGATAAAAAAAGTTTATGGACAGTACCTGTTGCCAGCAGTCGAAGCGAGTGGTATGAACGCCAAAAAATTAAAGCGCCATTAGACGAAGAACTAGCAAGTGTCTTCACAGAGGCATCAGAAACTAATAAGGCCGTATACAGCAAGGTTATTTATCTGAACTTCCCCGAAGACGACAAGCTACGCGTTGATCGGGAATATGTTTTCTGGCACGTCACCCCCATTATTCAAACGGGCCGAGTGATTGGCGGCATAGCAGTCTTATATTCAGCCAAGAAAATTTTGCAGCACATGGTGCCCAGTGAATTAAATGGTTTATATCGATTTGTTTTACTCGATGGATCTGGAAAAGAGTTAGCAGCTTCCAATCCTAAAAAAACGCGTTCAACATCGATTGAACATCAAATCACATTAGATAAAACACCGTCTCAGCTAAACATGCACGTTAGCACTTACCCGCCACCCACCAATCTTACTTATAGAACATTGTTATGGTTAGTGGTGGGCTTGAGTACCTTTGTGCTGTGGAGCCTTTGGTCTGTGTGGAAACAAAACATCAAACGCTACTCCATACAAAGAGATTTGCAGACTGAAACCAACTTTAGACGCGCCATGGAAGAATCCATGACGATTGGTATGAGAGCTCATGATATGAATGGCGTGATCACTTATGTGAACCCCGCTTTTTGCGACATGACAGGCTGGACTCAAGAAGAGTTAGTTGGCATGGCACCACCTTTTGCTTTCTGGCCTAAGGAACTGCAACCAGAACTAATCAAGAAAATGTCTCTTGCATTATCTGGGAATGCTCCCAAATCTGGTCTAGAGGCTATTCTTGAAAAGAAGGATGGCACCCGCATTAACTCCCGCACCTTTGTATCTCCCCTGATTGATGAAAAAGGTATGCAAAATGGTTGGATCAGTTCGATTGTGGATATTTCTGAGCCAATTAAAATTCGCCAAGAATTAGCTCTGGCTCAAGAACGCTTTACCACCGTGCTTGAAAGTTTAGACGCTGCGGTATCAGTGATTTCATTACAAAGTGGTCAACTTTTATTTGCTAATAAATATTACCGAGAGAATTTTGGTTCCACCACGCAAGCTCACTTAGATCTAGCTAGTCATGAAATTGAACCTAGCGATGTGGAGGCTTTGGATGATGACAATATTGATGGGTTTGCTGGCTTACCAGCTTCCGAATTGACCCCTGGTCAATCAGACTTCAGAGAAGTTTTAATTAGTCAAAATAATCGTTGGTATGAAGTACGTCGACGCTACATTTCTTGGGTCGACGGACATCTAGCTCAGCTGATTGTTGCAACCGATATCACAGCTCGTAAAACTGCCGAAGAAGAAGCCAGACAACAAGAAGAAAAGATGCAATTCTCAAGTCGATTAACGACCATGGGTGAAATGGCCTCGTCTCTTGCCCACGAACTTAATCAACCACTGGCAGCAATTAGCAACTACTGCACAGGCATTGCAACACGTCTTAAGTCACAAAAAAATTTAGACATTGAAAAAGATATCTTGCCAGCGATTGAGAAGGCAACCAATCAAGCTCATCGAGCAGGTACGATCATTCAACGTATCCGAGGCTTTGTAAAACGCAGCCAACCTCAAAGCAAGGTTACAGATATCCATTCAATTATTGAGGATTCTGTTGGTTTGGCTGAGATTGAAGCTCAACGTTATGGCGTACAACTCAGCGTGACTTATAACAACACGATTCCACCGGTTTTTTTGGATCCCATTTTGATTCAACAAGTACTTGTTAATCTATTAAAAAATGCTATTGACGCCATTAAAGGCAACAATAACAAGAATGCTTATAGCCGAGTTGTACAAGTACAAACTGATATCGACCGCTCTCACGAACCAGCTATGGTACGCATCAGAGTGGTTGATCAAGGGCCTGGAATTCCAGAAGATGCCCTAGAGAGACTCTATGAGCCATTCTTTAGCACCAAGCAAGATGGCATGGGCATGGGTCTAAATATTTGCCGATCCATTATTGAGTCCCACCATGGTCGTTTATGGGCTCAAAACAACCTCAATGAAAAAGATGAGCCAATCCCTGGCTGCACCTTTACAATACTACTTCCCTTGGATAAATAAGCTTATGAAGAACAAACCTGAAATTGTTTATGTTGTGGACGATGATGAGGCAGTTAGAGACTCATTAACTTGGCTATTGGAGAGCAATGGCTATGTCGTCAAATGTCTACCGAGTGCAGAGAGATTTTTACAGTCTCTTGCTGGGGATAATAAAGACAATGTTGCATGCTTAATTCTTGATGTTCGCATGCCTGGCATGTCTGGTTTAGAACTGCAAGAACGCCTAATGGCTGAAGGCATCCCAATGCCAATTTCTTTCATTACAGGTCACGGCGATGTATCGATGGCTGTGTCAACGATGAAAAAAGGCGCTGTTGATTTTATTGAAAAGCCTTTTAAAGAATCAGAACTAAAAGTCTTGGTTGAAAAGATGCTTGCTCGTGCTCGCGTTGACTATGCCAAAGCTGACACACAAAAGAATACTCAGAATCTATTGAGCAAGCTAACCGCTCGGGAAAAACAAGTCTTAGAGCGCATTGTGGCTGGTCGACTCAATAAACAGATTGCAGACGACTTAAACATTTCCATCAAAACAGTTGAAGCGCACCGCGCCAACATCATGGAAAAATTGAACGTTAATACTGTTGCTGACCTACTTCGTTTAGCCCTATTAGAGACCAATAACTAACATGCCCGCTCAACTGATTGACGGCAATGCACTTGCCAAAAAAGTTCGATTAGAAATCGCCACCAGAACAGCAATTCTGACGGCTAAAGGTGTTAAACCGGGATTGGCAGTACTCTTGGTAGGCGAAGATCCAGCTAGCCAAGTGTATGTGCGCAATAAAGTAAAAGCTTGTGAAGATGTAGGCATGCATTCTATTTTGGAAAGGCATCCTGCCGATTTATCGGAAGAGAAATTGCTACAGCGTATCGCCGAACTAAATTTAGATTCATCTATTCATGGCATTTTGGTACAACTGCCCCTGCCAAAGCACATTGATAGCCATAGAGTGATTGAAGCTATCGCACCTGAAAAAGATGTGGATGGATTCCACGTAGCTAACGCTGGCGCATTGATGATTGGTGCTCCACTGTTTAGACCATGCACACCATATGGTTGCATGAAGATGCTTGAAAGCATCGAATACCCTATCAAAGGTGCTCGCGCAGTGATTGTTGGCGCATCAAATATCGTGGGCAAACCAATGGCGATGCTACTACTGCAAGCTGGTGCCACAGTTACGATCTGTAACAGCAAAACCAAAGACCTGACTGCTCATACTAAAGAAGCTGATATTTTGGTGGTAGCAACAGGTAGACCAAAAATGATCACTGGCAACATGGTGAAACCTGGCGCCATTGTGATTGACGTGGGTATTAATCGCTTACCTGATGGCAAACTTTGTGGTGACGTTGATTTTGACGAAGTGAAATACGTGGCTGGCGCTATTACTCCGGTACCCGGCGGCGTCGGCCCTATGACCATCACCATGCTTCTTCTAAACACTCTTGAAGCAGCCGAAAGAATCAAGATTTAAACCAGCTTTTTTAAACATTCTCAGGCGCTTCATAGGCGCCTGAATTTTTTGTACTTTAGATAGATAATATTCTCTATGAATAATCCATTACTCTCCTTTGGTCGAGGCTTGCCCAACTACGCAGCCATTCAAGCAACTCATATCAAACCTGCCATCACAGAGCTACTAGCAAAAGCGCAGCAAGCTGTAGATGTATCTGTGAGCCCTAACACTCCCAATACTTGGGCAGACCTCGTAGAACCGCTAGAAAACGCCACGGAAGAACTTGGTCGTTCATGGGGAGTTATTGGTCATTTAAATAGCGTAGCCGACACCCCTGAACTTCGTGAGGCTTATGGGCAAATGTTGCCAGAGGTCACCGCATTCTGGAGCAGCCTTGGTCAAAACTTGGATTTATACAAAAAATATAAAGCACTTAGTCAATCCACTGAATTTACAAAGCTTAGCCAAGCACAGCGCAAAGTCATAGAAAACTCACTAAGAGATTTTCGTTTGGGTGGTGCGGAATTACCAGACGATCAAAAACCACGCTTTTCTGCGATTCAAGATGAACAAGCAATCTTATCTAAGGCATTTTCAGATCACGTCCTTGATGCAACTGATAGTTACGTTCATCAAGTTAATAATGAGCAAGATTTAGCTGGCTTACCTGAAGATGCCATGGCTGCCGCAAAACAAACTGCGGAATCTAAAGAATTAAGTGGCTGGGCCTTTACTTTACACTTCCCATCTTATTTTCCAGTGATGCAATTTTGTGACAATCGCTCATTAAGAAAGAATCTCTACCAAGCCTACATCACCAGAGCTTCAGAGTTAGGCCATCAATATGGCAATGGCAAGACCGAATGGGACAACACTGAGAATATGTTGTTACAACTTCGCTTAAAAGACGAAGAAGCCAAGATGCTAGGCTTTGCTAATTACGCCGCTCTGAGCCTAGCACCCAAGATGGCTAAAACTGTTTCTGAAGTAGATCAATTCTTAGAAGACTTTGCTAAGCGCGCGAAATCTCATGGTCAAAAAGATTGGGAAGATTTACAGCAGTTTGCCAAAGACAATCTGAACATCGAAAAACTTGAACCATGGGATATGGCTTATGCCTCAGAAAAACTGAAGCAAGCACGTTACTCATTCTCTGAAAATGAACTCAAGCAATACTTTCCACTACCGAAGGTATTAGATGGTTTATTTAGCATCATTCAAACTCTATTTGGCGTAAAAATAGTAGAAGATGAATTGCCAAAGTGGCATGCCGATGTGAAATCATTCAAAGTCACAAGTGCCTCAGGCGAATTATTAGCTAACTTCTATTTAGACCCGTATGCCCGACCAGGTAAGCGTGGTGGCGCATGGATGGATGATGCCAGAGGAAGAAGAACCTTCTCTGATGGCTCAGTTCAGACACCAGTTGCATATTTGGTTTGCAACTTCCCTGCCCCTGTTACTGTTAACGGCGTTACCAAACAGCCAACCATTACCCATGATGATGTCATCACGATGTTCCACGAATGTGGTCATGGCTTACACCACATGCTCACCAAGGTTAGCGCATTGGGTGTTTCGGGCATCAATGGTGTTGAGTGGGATGCTGTAGAACTACCTAGTCAGTTCATGGAAAATTTCTGCTGGGAATGGGAAGTTTTACAAAAAATGACATCTCATGTGGAGACAGGTGAAACACTACCCAAATCCCTATATGAAAAGATGATTGCCGCTAAAAACTTCCAAAATGGTTTGGGCACATTAAGACAGTTGGTTTTTTCACTCACAGACTGGCGTTTGCATTCCAGCTTTAACCCACATACAGCAAACGCACAAGGCGTGTTGGAATTATCTAGAAGCATCAATGATGCTATCCACGTCACAACCCAATCAGAGATCTCTAGATGGCCTAATACATTTAGCCATATCTTTGCTGGCGGATACTCTGCTGGTTACTACAGCTATAAATGGGCTGAAGTCTTGTCTGCAGACGCTTATGCTGCTTTTGAAGAGGCGGCAAAAGCCAATGGCAGCATCCTCGATCAAGCTACCGGTACAAGATACAGACAAGAGATTCTAGAAGTTGGTGGCAGTCGCCCTGCTGCTGAGTCGTTTAAAGCATTCAGAGGTAGAGAGCCTCAAATAGATGCCCTCCTACGACATGGCGGCTTAGCCTAATGTGGTAATCACGGGAGCGTGGTCAGAAGGCTGCTCCCACCCTCTTGGCACCTTATCAATCACACTGGCCGTGCACTCATTCTTGAGTGCTTCGCTCAATAAAATGTGGTCAATACGCACACCCGCATTTCTTCTAAATGCCATCATGCGATAGTCCCACCAGCTATAACTTTTTGGCAGTTGCTCAAATAATCGATAACTGTCATAAAAGCCCATTTCAATTAAACCAGTAAAAGCGTCACGCTCTTCTGGAGAAACTAAATTTTGACCGACCCAAGCTTGAGGATCATGAACATCTTCATCGCTAGGGGCAATGTTGTAGTCGCCTAGTAAAGCAATCCGAGAATGCTCTTCCATCTCTTCAGATAGCCAATCATGCAAGCTGGCTAACCAATCTAATTTATAAGCAAACTTGTCTGTGCCTGGTGCTTGACCATTGGGGAAATAAGCTGAAATGAGGCGCATCGGGGCTTTGCCACTAAATGCAACTGTGGCAGTAACTAAACGTTGCTGCTCATCTGCAAATTTAGGGTTATTTTTTACAGGTGATAAAAATGCCGTCTGAGAATCTTGAACGATAGCTGCCAAGGATGCTTTACGCAAAATAATTGCCACACCGTTATAAGTTTTTTGCCCTGCAACTAAGGCGTAATATCCAGCAGTCTCAAGTTCTGCAAAGGGAAACTTATCTTCCGTGAGTTTTAACTCTTGCAAACATACGGCATCTATCGGGGTTTTATTCGCCTCATGACCGGATAACCATTGCAACAAATGCGGCAAGCGAACCTTGATGGAATTGACGTTCCAAGTGGCAATACGAATAGATGACATAAATAAAAAATAGAGTGAAAACTAAATAATCACTCTATTATGAACTGCAACCAAGCAAGCTGCTAAGTAACTACCTAACTTTTATATTAGGAGTCGATTCCTAGCTCTTGCAACTTTCTGGTAATGGTATTTCTGCCTATGCCCAAACGCTCTGCCGCTTCCACGCGACGACCACGAGTGACTTCAAGAGCTGCCGTTAAAACAGCTTTTTCAAACTTGGACTCTAAGGCACTAAAGACTTCTCTCGTGCCGTCTTGCAGAAGTTGTTTGGCAATCAATGCCAAACCTGATTCCCAATCAGAAGGTGTTGCTGATTTATAAACAACCGACTGATCGATGCTAGCACCTTCAGGTAAATCGGCCCCCATGATGGTCGCATCAGGTGGCAAATCTTGCGCACCAATTACTTGAGCAGGCGCCATCACAGTCAACCAGTGACATAAGTTCTCCAACTGACGAACGTTACCCGGGAAAGGTAGTTGTCCAATGGCTACCAATGCGTCATCTGATAAACGCTTGGGTTCCATACCCAATGATTTAGCAGATGTTTGCATGAAATGTCTTGCCAACAATGGAATATCTTCCTTACGCTCTCGCAGCGATGGCAAACGTAAACGAATCACATTCAAACGGTGGAATAAGTCTTCTCTAAATAAACCTTCAGCTACTCTAGACTCTAAATTTTGATGCGTGGCTGCGATAACTCTAACATTAGACTTTAGAGAATCATGGCCACCCACTCGGTAAAAATGCCCATCTGACAAAACACGTAATAGACGTGTTTGCAAATCAAACGGCATGTCACCAATTTCGTCTAGGAATAAAGTACCGCCTTCAGCTTGTTCAAAACGACCACGCCTCATTGTTTGAGCACCTGTAAACGCGCCGCGTTCATGACCAAACAATTCTGACTCTAATAAGTCCTTTGGAATAGCAGCAGTGTTTAGGGCGATAAATGGACCGCCCGCTCTTGGGCTGTGTTTATGTAGCGCTCTAGCAACTAGTTCTTTGCCAGAACCAGATTCACCTGTAATCAAAACTGTGACATTGGACTGAGACAATCGACCAATTGCCCTAAATACATCTTGCATCGCTGGTGCCTGACCAAGGATCTCTGTCGTCTCTTGCATGCGATCAGCTACTTCGCGCGTTTGATTCTGAAGCCTGAGGCTCTCATCAACAGCTCTACGAATTAATTCAATTGATTTGGCAATATCAAAAGGCTTAGTGATGTACTCAAAAGCACCACCTTGGAACGAGGATACGGCTGAATCCAAATCAGAATACGCTGTCATGATGATGACAGGCACATTAGGATGCTCAGCTTTAACTTGTTGCAATAAATCGATGCCATTACCTCTTGGCATACGAATATCAGAAATTAATACCTGAGGCTCTTCACCTCGATCAAATGCATCTAGAACATCTTGCGGATTACTAAAGCTACGATAAGGCATGTTTTCACGTTGCAACGCCTTCTCTAATACCCAGCGTATTGATTGATCGTCATCCACAATCCAAACTGGCTTCATATTGATCCCTAATTCTTAATTTCTATTAATCCTTTCCGTTTTTTAAGCGGAAAGGTAACTGCATCTGAAAATCAGTATGGCCAGGTCTACTTGTGCAACCAATAAAACCAAAATGTTGCTGCACATATGTTTGAGCTAATGTAAGACCTAAACCACTACCACCTTCTTTACCTGACACCAAAGGAAAGAAAATTTTGTCTTTAATTTCCTCTGGAATTCCAGGACCGTTATCTGTTACATGCAAATCCAATGCCAGTTTGTATCTTTGCTTATTAATAGTGACATTACGGGCAACTCGGGTACGTAATTCAATGACTGCATCACCTTGTTCAATCTGAACTCTCAAGGCTTGGGCCGCGTTATGAACCACATTCAATACCGCCTGAATAAGGGCCTCTTGGTCACCCAATAAATCTGGCAAGCTGATATCGTAATTTCTCTTGATTTTGAGACCTTGAGGAAACTCAGCCAATACCAAGCTTCTAACACGCTCTAAGACCTCATGGATGTTCACATAATCATCCACGTGCTGTTTACGGTGTGGTGCCAATAAACGATCTACCAAACTCTGTAAACGATCCGATTCTTTAATGATGACCTGGGTGTACTCATGCAGAGCCTTATCTGGCAACTCATACTCTAAGAGTTGTGCAGCCCCACGAATACCACCCAAAGGATTCTTAATTTCATGAGCTAGGTTACGCATTAGAGTCTTGTTAGCCTCTACCTGCTGAACCAATCGATCATCTCGCTCACTACGTATCTGCTGATCAAGTGGCAACCACTCAATCAAAATTAAATCTGGGTTATCCAAACCCGCAACAACCACGTGTGCATTAATAGGCTCATGATCAGCCCTTGCTGGACCAGGCCCTAGCTGCAAATCTTGTCTTTGAGCCTCAATCTGATCACCCTTAACTGCTTCGAGCATTTTGAGTAACTCAGGGTTATGACCAAACAGGTCATGGATACAAAGACCCTCTAACAACTTACTAGAAATATCCAGTCCAACCTCTGCCACTGGGTTGGCATATACGACCATCTGATGTGCGTACTCAACCACAAGGATTGCATTTGGCAACTGATCCCATGCGGTGGGTTGAGAAAAAAGGGCAGCTACTGCTGCCCCTTTTACTGGTTTGCGCAACATACCTGCGCTCTACCTTTTCTATTCTCTCTATTAGAGTGAGTAGTACATATCGAACTCGACTGGGTGAGCAGCCATACGGAAGCGTGTAACTTCTTCCATCTTCAAGTCGATGTACGCATCTAACATTGAGTTTGTGAATACACCACCACGAGTCAAGAAC
>JAOAUK010000029.1:19903-61833 GCA_030157655.1 Polynucleobacter sp.
TGGTGGCAAGTCATACAAGTTCTTGTCAGCAGCTTCACCTGGATGAATCTTGTTTTGGATACCATCCAAACCAGCCATCATCAATGCAGAGAAACACAAGTATGGGTTAGCCAATGGGTCTGGGAAACGAGTTTCAATACGACGACCCTTAGGATTCGCAACGTGTGGAATACGGATAGAAGCAGAACGGTTACGTGCTGAGTAAGCCAACTTAACTGGAGCTTCGAAACCTGGAACCAAACGCTTGTATGAGTTTGTACCTGGGTTAGTGATAGCATTCAATGCACGTGCGTGCTTGATGATACCGCCGATGTAGTACAAAGCAAGATCTGACAAACCTGCGTAGCCGTTACCAGCGAACAAGTTCTGACCGTCTTTCCAAATAGATTGGTGAACGTGCATACCTGAACCGTTGTCACCAACGATTGGTTTTGGCATGAATGTAGCTGTTTTGCCATAAGCATGAGCTACGTTTTGAATCACGTACTTTTGCAAGATTGTCCAGTCAGCACGTTGAACCAATGTGCTGAATTTTGTACCTAATTCGTTTTGGCCTTGACCAGCAACTTCATGGTGATGAACTTCAACTGGAATACCTAAAGATTCCAAGATCAAGCACATTTCTGAACGCATATCTTGGAATGTGTCTACTGGAGCTACTGGGAAGTAACCGCCTTTTTTACCTGGACGGTGACCTGTATTGCCATGCTCATATGCTGTAGCAGATGCCCAAGGAGCTTCTTCAGATTCAACCTTGTAGAAACAACCTTGCATGTCGTTGCCCCAAGTAATGCTGTCAAATACAAAGAACTCTGGCTCTGGACCAAAGTAAGCTGTATCACCAATACCTGTGCTCTTTAAATATGCTTCAGCGCGCTTAGCGATAGAACGTGGGTCACGGTCATAGCCCTTGCCATCAGATGGCTCGATAACGTCGCATGAAAGAACCAATGTTGGCTCTTCATAGAATGGGTCGATGTATGCAGTCACTGGATCTGGCATAAGCAACATGTCTGATGCTTCAATACCTTTCCAACCAGCGATAGATGAGCCGTCAAATGCATGACCACTCTCAAATTTATCTTCATCAAAGTGAGATACAGGCACAGATACGTGCTGCTCTTTACCTTTAGTGTCTGTAAAGCGGAAGTCTACAAAAGTTACTTCTTTTTCTTTTGCAAGCTTCATTACATCTGCGACGGTCTTCGTTGTCATGCAAATCTCCTATTGGAACAATCTCAAATCAGCCATGCAGTGTTTTAGCACCACACAACCCACTAACTAAAAACTATGCACAAAGCATGCCAAATAAACATGCCTCATATTCTTAACTACATTTTAGGTCAAAAAGACCCTAGTACCCATCTTAAATGCACCAATTTAGTGCTGTTAAGCACTAAAACAAAGCTAATGAGGTATTAATCCCCATTATTGTGCAAATCGTGGATTATATGACCCAAATCCTGCACACCCTGCCTTAGTTTGGGCCAAGCCAACTCAACCTGCGCTGATTGGCCTTTAACACCTAACTCTATATGACGCTTGGCAAAAACACCTGTCTTCTGAGGATCACCCACAGATGGCAAGCTAAATACTTTGACATCAGGGTAGGTATTTTCAATCTTTTCCATCAGTGGTGTCAAACTAGCTTCCATGGCCATAGGCACAATAAAACTACGCTCTAAGAAATCTACCTGATGAAACAAGTCCTTATAGAAATGATCTAAAACCCAAGTCATCATTGGTGCAGCCATCACAGGAAAGCCTGGCACAAAATAATGCTCTCGAATCGTGAATCCTGGGATTTGATTAAAGGGATTTGGGATGATCTGGCTCCCCTTTGGAAACTCCCCCATTTTCATGCGTAGTAAATTATCTGAGCTGTTGAGGTCCCCTTTGATCGGGTCTCCTTCAGCCATGGTGATAATTCTTTGGGTAATGAGTTGCTTCGCCTCAGGATGCAATTTCAAAGGAAGGTTGAGTGCCGCTGCAGCACATTGTCTGGTGTGGTCATCTGGTGTTGAACCAATACCACCGGTACTAAATACAACATCATTAGTAGCAAAGCTTCTTCTTAGAACTTCAGTGATCGCTTCTCGATCATCTCCCACATATTCAACTTGAGATAGCGATAAGCCGCGCTCACTGAGCAACTCAATCATCTTCGCCATATGCTTATCTTGTCTCTTACCAGACAAGATTTCATCACCCACAACAATCAAACGAAATTTTCTATTAGCCATATTAAGAGTCACCTAAAACAATTCCATGCACGGCTCGATGCTCACGCAATGCATTCAATAAATAGTGTGCAAACCAAAGTGCTGAAAATATAAATACAACGGAATAAATCCAAAGTACTACAAATGAGACAACTGGAAAAAAGATAATCGCTACAGCTGAGGTTGCCCAAAAGAATGTTGGCACAGCCCCCATCAATCCGCAAAGAATGCCCATGGTCAACAAACTCCAACGATGAGTCTGCATTAGCGACTGTCGCTCAGCCTCCGTGGCATGGTGCGCGAGCACGTCATAACTCATCAAACGCATGGTGAGCCAACCCCAAAACAATGGCGGCAAAATGGCCACCATAGGGGGCACCCACCAAATAGGTAAGGTCATGAGCACCAAGGCGCAGCAAATGACAATCGATACAAAGGCATAAAGAATGCTGCGAATCAGACCTCCCTCATGGGCTTGATATAAACCTTGATAATTAGGCTGCCTAGCAATATGCCGAATCACAGCAGGAACTGAGGTAAAGGCCACTAACACTAGTAATGAAATAGTAATCACGGGGATTAAAATAATCACCAATAACAACGGCGCCATCACCGCCCTGATCTCATCCCACCCTGTTGCCGACATCACATCCGCCATCCAGGCGGTTAAAAATGAGTTCGTAATAAAAAATCTTATCGACTCAAGCGCAGGTTCCCACATAAAGAAAAACAGTAACGCCCAAAAGATACTGACCATCATGAATGGGCGCAAACTCAGCCACAACATCTTGGGATGCATTAGACCAACAATCGACAAACCAAAAGATCGAAGCACAAAATCCTTATTGAAAATTTAACTGGTTTTTCTAAGCGTACGCCATGCGTGCTTCAAACCTTGCCACTGATGCGCCAGCACATGGTTTGAGACGTCCAAATTCTTAACGCCCGTAGGATGTGCCTGAGAATTAAATATAGCGGTCTTAAACATCATGTCCCACCACGGAAACAAAATACCAAAATTACACCCGCCTAAAACACCCGGCTTACCTGGGGCTTCATGACCCATGCCAATTGCATGATGGTAGCGATGAAACTTAGGCGAAATAATCAAATACTTGAACCAACCATGGTCAATGTCGATATTGCCATGCTGCCAACTTTGCAATAACTGACCCACGGCAATCAGCCATAGGAATTGCATCGGCTCAACACCAATCATCAAGGCCAACGCTGCAAATACAGCAGAATGACCGATGTCATCTAAGAAGTGATTGCGATTATCTGTCCACACAGTCATGTATTTCTGACTGTGATGCAAAGCATGCAATTGCCACCACCAGCTCCAATGGTGGGAGGCTCTGTGATAAAGGTATTCGCCAAAATCCAGAATCACTAGGTACACCAAAAAGCTCACCCACGGAATTGAAGTAACGCCAGGAACCCAACCTTCTACATTCAACCGATGAAATTGAAGGTCATGGAGCTGCGCCTCAAACCAAAAGTACAAATCTGAAAAACTAAAAAAAAGAATTAACTTAACGAATCCCAAGCGATGGATCAGGGTATAAAAAACATCAACCACTTGTGCAATTTTTCGTTGCTTTAGCACTTGTGAATCCTTTGATGCAGATTCAACAGGAAACATTTTTTCTAGAGGCCTAAACACCAACAAGATAATGATGACTTGAAACACGCCAAATAAAAACCAATCCAGACCACCGATTGCATCATCTGCATAACCCATACCACCAAGAGCATACAAAATAGGCAAGACTATCTCCTGCATCATCCATTCTTGGAGACTGGCATACCAGGCAGTTATAGAGCTGATCATGGCTTTATTATTCTTGAAATTTCAGAATGCTGCTGAAGACCCAATATCGTGTCAAAACAATAGCCTTTTTTCTTAAGCCCTACGATCAAAGGCTCAAGCACTGCTGGAGCCCAAGGATCTTTTCTAGACCATATACCCAAGTGCGCCACAGCAATATCACCGGGCTTTAATTCTGCAAGAGCCTTTTTAAGCAATTGCTGGTTAGGGAATTTTTCGGATGACAGCTCGTCTCCTAAAAATCCTGACTTAGACCAGCCCACATGCCTATAACCACAGACCTCTCCCATCTGAATATATTGAGATGAGACTTTTCCACCAGGCGCTCGCCATATTGGATCTAATGAACCACCTGTTAGCTTTTCAAAACGCTGCTTGACTAAATTCATGTCAGCACACAAACCATCTTGTGACATCTTTCTGGCTTTATTCGCATCAGGACCAAACTGAGACTTCACCATAACCGCTGATTGATCAAGGTCTTTCACAAGGTAGGTATGGTAATAAGTGTGATTACCAAATGCATGGCCATCTTTTTTGAGTCCTTGCCAATAGCCTGCCCACGAATCATCCAATGAAAAATCACCACGCTTAGTTTTTTCATTGGCCAAGAAAAAAGTGGCTTTGACCTCATGCTTGCGCAACACTTGAGCAACATATTCAGCCACATCCATATTGCCCGTATCGAATGTCAAATATATGGGCTTATTGCAAGCCGCTGCTTGCAAATTAAAACTTGCTAGAACTAATAGACTGACGACTATTTTTTTCAAGCGCCACTCCTAATGGGTGATTACTGCCATCCAGCACTTGGGTAAAAGAAAATACCGTGAGGACTTTTACCTACTGGAATAGTTGTCATTAATTTCCTAGAAGCAATGTCAATCACCCCCACCTTTTTGGAAAATCTAAAAGTCACCCAAAGCTCTTTACCATCCGGTGTAACGTCCATGCAATCTGGGCCAGCTGGTAAACCAGTGATATCAGCTACCTTCTCTAACTTTTCCATATCCAAAAGGCTGATTGTTGACTCAACTCGGTTAGTCAAGAAAATATGTCGCTTATCGCCTAAAGGTCTAAAGTTGTGAGCTGCTCTACCCGTTTTAATTTCCTTAATAATTTTTTGGTTTTTCCAATCAATGACCTGCACTGAATCCGCACCTGTTAGACCTACCAATAAATATTTATCGCCAGGCGTCATCCAAACACCAGCAGGAGCTTTACCTACAGCCATCTTCCAAATGATCTCTTGTGTTTCTAGATCAATTGCGACCAACTCATTGGAATCCTGAAGCGTTACAAAAGTAATTTTGCTATTACTTGTAAAGGTAATGTGACTTGGTGTTTTTGGCGCTTTAACTACCTTCACCAACTTCAACTCACGATCTTTAGCCGCATAAATGTCCACGCGATCTAAACGATTACCTGCAGCAATAAACCATTTTTTATCTGGCGAATAACCAATATGGTACGGATCAATGATGTTTGGCGTGCGGCCTTGCAAATCTCCTGTCTTAGGATCTAAAAATGCAACATCGTTACCAACTGCATTAGCTACCAACACAGATTTCTGATCTGGTGTGATCATCAAGTGATGAGGCTCTTTACCAATTGGAAATGTTTTATAAACAGCACGCTTATCCATATCGATCAAGCTAACACTTGCCTCACCTGAATTTAAGACGATGGCCGTTCTCTTAGGAGACTCTGATGGTGAGGCAACCGCAAAGCTTGTGATTAAGGAGAGGGCCACAAATAGTGTGGCGAATTGAGATATTTTTTTGGTTTTATTGAGCATGCGGTGATTTTAAGACCCAAAATGCTAAAAGTCATAAAACCACCACTGTTTTTATTGATATGACACAAAACCTTCTTTAGTCGCCACTTGTTGGCTTAATGCATTAGATTGTGCTGAACCATGCTGGCTATCACAATCGCAGCAAAAAAACCTAAGATCCATTTGATTGTCTTGATCTCAGAATTAATAGTTTTAATTTCCATCTTAATTTCTAGTATTTCAGCTTTGCATTCATTAGATGTCTTATCTAAATCCTCTTTTGTTGCCAATCGCCCCAATTGACTATTCATGAACTCATTAAATATGGATACAAGCGTTTTTGCTTGCCTACCATCCATGCCTGAATCAATCAAATCATTAACTGTTTTGAGCGTATCTATGTACATCATCGCACTATCCCCTTTTTTAATTACGTTTACTTATATTTTTTATAAGTATAAGGGTATCAATACTGCAGACAACAAAGACCACACAAGTAATCAGCTATTTTCTTAGGCTATCGAGAATTTTTTGTAGGCGCTTAGATGACATCGGCGTGGGTGTCTTTAACTCTTGAGCATAGAGCGCGACTCTTAGCTCCTCCAATTGCCAGCGGAAGTCCTCTAAACGAACATCTACTGCACCACCGTATGCTTTTTGAGCCTGAATCATTTTGCTCCATGGATTGGCAAGCGATTGCCACTCCTGCTGACATTGCGCATCTCTGCTTGGATTGGCTCTTAACTTATCTATGCGCATGTTGACGGCCTTCAAATACCTTGGCAGATGTACCAAGTATTCATAAGGTGTCTTGGCAACAAATTGTTGATGAATCAAGTTTTGAATTTGCTGAGCAACATCTGCATGAGCACTAGCCGACAAAGCCTTTAACTGAGCCATGCGCTTTTGCAAATCCGCATGTGCCTGCAGGCTGGCCAATGTATGTCTTGCTACCTCTTGAGCAATCAGGGCTAGTTTGGGTTTACCTTGGTCCAGACGTTCTTTAAATGTCGCAGCACTAGTTGGCAATGGCTCCATTAAACAGGATCGCTCGATAGCCAAATCGATCACTTGCGTCATCAAGTCTTCAGCATTGCCAATACTCATAAATAAAAGACCGAGATCTCTAGCGCCAGGCAATTGCTTATGCAAGGCCTTAATGGTCTCGCGCATCGGAATCGCAAACAATCTCTTTAAACCTAGTCGATGCGCTTTTCTGGCAAGCTCAGGATCATCAAATACTTCAATATCGCAATGAGTTTGCTGATCTACCAAAGCGGGATAACCATACAAGGTCTGTTTACCCCTCTTAATCTCTAACATCTCAGATAACTCACCAAAAGACCAATCCTTGATGTTGTCTGTTTGGGCAATTCCAGCATGATTATTCTGGCTTGCTGACTGATTGGGTGACGCCAGCTTTGGCTGATGCGTACTCGGCGCTGCAATTTGGTTCACAGCAGTAGCGGCAACTTCCTGAAATACCTCTCTAGCAGCTTGCGCATGCTCCGCTCTTAACTTTCCAAGGTTGCGCTCCAAATCAATTTGACGCCCATACTCATCAACTAAACGGAAGTTCATAAAACAATGTAGCGGTAAATTTTCAGGACGAAAATCTGCGCGCTGAACTTGTAATTGAGTTTGCTCACGAATATCTGCAATCAAAGCATCTAAATAGTCACCTTCACCAAAAGTATTGTTTTCTGAAGTTCGCTCAACGAATTTTTTAGCGTAGTCAGGCAAAGGTACACAATAACGACGTAACTTCTGCGGCAACGACTTGAGATACAACTGTGTTTTTTCAAGAGCTAAGCCAGGCACTAACCACTCACAACGTCGTTGATCAACTTGATTGAGCAATGCCAAAGGCACCACCATGGTGACTCCATCTTTAGGGCTACCAGGTTCAAAGTGGTAACTCAACTGCAGCTCTGTTCCAGCCATTTTGATGGTCTTAGGATAACGATCCAAAGTGATGCCAGCCGCCTCATGCCTCATCAAATCAGTTTTATCTAATTTGAGTGAGGCTATATTTTTGGCATCTTCTTTTAACCAAGCTTCCAAAGTGGGTTTACTAAAGATGAGCTCGGGTAAGTGTTGCTCATAAAAAGCAAAGAGCAACTCATCATCCACTAAAACGTCTTGACGTCGAGAGCGATGTTCTAAGGCTTCGATTTGCTTGATCAAATTTAAGTTATGCCAGAAAAAGCTATAGAGAGGTCCGCTTTGTTTTTGAGCTTGGGCCGCCTCTGTTTGGCCAAACAACTCTGCCTCAACCAGCGCCCTTTGGATAAAGATACGTCTTGCCTCCTGCGCATCTTTTGGCGCAAACCTAATTTTTCTACCGTGATAAATAGGTAAGCCATAAAGCGTGCCACGTTCATGAGCCATGACCTCCCCCTGGCGCGCATCCCAAAATGGATCACTCCAAGATCTAACGATGCGATGACTAGCCACCTTCTCCACCCACACCGGTTCAATTTTGGCAATTGTTCTGGCAAACAAACGACTTGTTTCTACCAACTCAGATGCCAAGATCCAGGCACCCGCTTTTTTACCAATTGTTGACCCTGGCCAGATATTTAGTTTGATGCCTCTTGCCCCTTCATAAATACCAGGGCCATTTTTATCATCTTCAGATTTTTTAGCGATGTTGCCTAACAAACCCGTTAGCAACGATAAGTGAACTTGCTCAAAGGTTGCGGGTGTCGCATTTTCTTTCCAACCCTGCTCAGTCAGTAATCGATGTAACTGACCATGCACATCACGCCACTCACGCATACGCCTTGGCGAGATGAAATGAGTCTTACAGAGGTTTTCTAATTGCCGATTACTTTGTTTATTAACAAGTGCATGCTGATACCAATCCCATAACTTAACAAATGATAAAAACTCCGATCTCTCATCAGCAAATAATTTGTGGGCCGTATCAGCCGCTTGCACATAATCCATTGGGCGATCTCGAGGATCCTGGGTCGCCATAGCGGTGGCAATGATTAACACTTCTCTTAATGCTTGTTGTTCTTTTGCCGCCAACAACATACGTCCAACTCTTGGATCTAATGGCAGAGCTGCCAACTGTTTACCAATTGGGGTTAAAGCACCTTGTCTTGGCCCCTCAGACTCCATGGCACCCAACTCCTCTAGAAGCTGAACACCATCACTAATGGCTCTACCCATTGGGGGCTCAATAAAAGGAAACTCTTGAATGCGAGGCAACTTTAAAGCGCGCATACGCAAAATCACAGCAGCCAAAGAACTTCTTAAGATCTCAGGGTCTGTGAATTTTGGTCTAGCGTTGTAATCGGTCTCGTCGTATAGGCGAATACAAATACCATCAGAAACACGACCGCAACGACCCGCCCTTTGATTGGCGGCTGCTTGAGAAATAGGCTCAACCTGCAATTGCTCGACCTTGTTGCGATAAGAGTAGCGTTTTACCCTAGCTAGGCCCACATCAATCACAAATCGAATACCTGGCACAGTTAACGAGGTTTCAGCCACATTGGTAGCTAAAACAATTCTTCTACCCCCCGCAGACTGAAAAACCCGCTCTTGCTCTGCTACAGACTGCCTTGCAAATAAGCTCAGCACCTCAGGATGAAAGCGTTGATTAAGAACATGGTCTTTACGAATCGCCTCGGCACAATCACGAATCTCTCGCTCACCTGGCAAAAATACCAAGATATCCCCTGCCGACTGAGCCCCATCACGCCATAACTGACCAACCGCCTCAACAACTGCATCTGGGATGTCTTTGGGTTCTTTTTGACCGGGCTCTAATAGTGGCTGATACCTCACCTCAACAGGATAGAGTCGACCACTCACTTCAATCACTGGAGCAGGCTGATCTTTAGACCCAAAATGTTGCGCAAAGCGATTAGCATCAATCGTGGCAGAAGTGACAATCACTTTGAGATCGGGACGCTTAGGTAAAAGCTGTCTTAAATAGCCTAGTAAAAAGTCAATATTCAAACTACGCTCATGAGCCTCATCAATGATGATGGTGTCATAAGCATTCAATAACGGGTCTCTTTGCGTCTCAGCTAACAAAATACCGTCTGTCATGAGCTTCACAGAGGCCGTTGAGCTGGTTTTATCCGAAAAACGCACCTGATAACCCACATCCTCGCCGATCGGGCTACCAAGCTCCTGAGCGATTCTTTTGGCAGTTGATGTGGCAGCAATACGTCGTGGTTGGGTATGCCCAATTAATTTACCGGTTCCATTCGCTCTACCCCGACCCATGGCCAAACAGATCTTGGGTAGCTGCGTGGTCTTGCCAGAACCGGTTTCTCCGCACACAATAATGACCTGGTTCTGCTCCAAAGCTTGGGTGATTTTCTCCCTCTGCCCGGAGACAGGTAAGCTCTCTGGAAACTGAATTTTCAAAAGTTTGGTCATTTTTTCAAGTTGCACCCTATAATTTTCCACTATGCCTACAAATCAAGCCCAAAATAATTTTCCCTTCGTTGCTTGGCTGCGCGATGTAGCCCCCTACATCCATAGTTTTCGAGGCAAAACCTTTGTTATCGGGTTCGCTGGCGAATTGGTGCAAAAAGGCGGTTTAGAGGCTCTCATCCAAGACGTGGCCATGTTGCATGCCATGGGTATGAGAATTGTTTTGGTTCATGGTTCACGCCCTCAAGTACAAGAACAACTCGATTTAAGAAAAGTTACCAGCCGCTATGGTACTGGTGCAATGAGTGGTTACCGAATCACAGATCCGGCAGCTCTTGAATGCGCCAAGGAAGCATCAGGCGAACTACGCTTAGATATTGAAGCAGCATTTAGCCAAGGGTTACCTAATACCCCTATGGCTGGCTCACGTATTTCAGTTATTTCTGGCAACTTCATTATTGCTAGACCAGTTGGTATCGTCGATGGTGTGGACTTCATGCACACTGGCCTGGTCCGTAAAGTTGATTCCGAGTCCATTGCACACTCACTGGCTAACAACAAGATTGTTCTCATGTCACCTCTTGGCTTCTCACCGACAGGCCAAGCATTCAATATCGCCTATGAAGATGTGGCCACAGCTACAGCCATGGCCGTCAAAGCTGATAAGTTGATTTTCTTAACCGAATACAACGGCATCACCGATATTGATGGCGAACTGATTAAAGAATTTTCACTGCGCCAGTTAGAAGACCACATCAGTGGTTTAACTTTAGCTGACGCAGATCTCAAAGTTCTATTACAAAACGCCATTCGTGCGATTAGATCTGGCGTAAGCCGTGTTCACTTATTGCCACATGATCGTGATGGCGCTCTTTTAGAAGAGCTATTTACCCACGACGGCATTAGCACCATGATTGCCGCCTCAGATATCGAACACTTGCGCGAAGCCAACCTAGACGATGTGGGTGGCATCTTGCAATTAATTGAGCCTTTGGAAGATGAAGGCATTTTGGTCGCCAGAGGTCGCGATGTGATTGAACGTGACATCACGCACTTCTCCGTGATTGAACATGACCGCGTGCTATTCGGTTGCGCAGCTTTATTCCCCTACTCAAATGGCTTAGGCGAACTCTCCTGCTTGGCAGTGGATCCTCAAGCCCAAGAATCAGGTGACGGCGAAAGATTGCTTAAACGCATTGAGGCTAGAGCAAAGGCACAAGGTCTGAAGAAAATATTTGTACTAACCACCAGAACTGAACACTGGTTCTTAAAGCGTGGCTTCGTCCGCGCCAGCGTTGATGACTTACCAGCAGAGCGTAAAGAACTCTACAACTGGGAACGTAAATCAATGGTTCTGATCAAAAATATTTAACTACTAACGATTGCTAATTAAGAGGTAAATGATGGCTCGCATGGTTCACTGCATCAAATTAAATAAAGAAGCTGAAGGCTTAGATTTCGCACCACTACCTGGTGAATTAGGTAAAAAGATCTGGCAAGAGGTTTCTAAAGAAGCTTGGGCTGGCTGGTTGAAACAACAAACCATGCTCATTAACGAAAACCGTTTGAATATGGCTGATACTCGCGCACGTCAATACCTTCTTAAACAAGTAGAAAAGTATTTCTATGGTGAAGGTGCTGATACAGCACAAGGATACGTTCCAGAAAATAAGTAATCTCTGACATAAGTATTAAATAAAAAGGACGCCTAAGCGTCCTTTTTTAATGTGGCTTGAGACATTGATCCATTAATAGGTCTGACGACGTACACCGCTTGCCTCACCAATCAGCAATACATTGGCTTTTCTTCTGGCAAATAAACCATTACAAATAACGCCTGGTATTTGATTGATGTCTGACTCCAATTTGACTGGATCGGTAATTTTCAAACCCGCCACATCCAAAATCCAAGCTTGGTTATCTGTTACAAATACTTGATCAGCGCCCTTGGCTTTTCTGAGCGTTACTATGCCGCCCAACTTTTCTAACTCTCTCGTTACTTGTGCTTGAGCCATCGGAATCACTTCAACAGGCAATGGAAATTGCCCCATCACATCAACCTGTTTACTGCCATCACAAATACATACAAATGTATTAGCCAAATGGGCCACAATCTTCTCGCGAGTGAGCGCACCACCGCCGCCTTTGAGCATATGACCTTGAGGGTCTATCTCATCCGCCCCATCGACATACATTGGCAGACTTTGCACTGAATTACTATCCAAAACATTGAAACCATGTTTTTTTAAGCGATCCGTGCTGGCCTGAGAACTAGACACCACCCCTGCAAAATGAGATTGGTGCGGTGCTATTGCATCAATAAATAAATTAGCCGTTGAACCCGTACCAACCCCCAAAATCCCACCAGGAGCCATATTTTTCAATACTTCATCTTTGGCTGCCTCAGCAACCATTGCCTTGAGTTGATCTTGGGTATACATCTTTATCTACGACCTTAAAGGAGTGTTTCTATTAAATTAACTTCATTATTCAGTAAAAATGTCTGCTACATTCTTTTTATTTACAGAAGCATTCTAAAATAGTCCGATGAGCTCATTACTAGAACAATTAAAACACTACACCACAGTGGTAGCCGATACAGGCGACTTTGAACGCATGAAGGCCTTTTTGCCTCAGGATGCGACTACCAACCCTTCGCTAATTTTAAAAGCTGCCCAACTACCCAGCTATCAAAACCTAATTACTGAGGTTAAAGCCAAGAATGCAGGCAAAAGTGTTGATCAGGTTATCGACGCCCTATTGGTGGCATTCGGCATTGAGATCTTAAAAATTGTGCCGGGCCGTGTTTCTACAGAGGTAGATGCGCGCCTTTCTTTTGACACTGATGCCACAGTTAAAAAAGCCTGTGAAATCATTGCTGCCTATCAAGCAGCAGGCATTCCAAAAGAGCGTGTACTGATTAAGATTGCGAGTACTTGGGAAGGCATACAAGCTGCCAAGATACTTCAAGCAGAAGGCATTGCTTGCAATATGACTTTGCTATTTAGTTTGATACAGGCTGTGGCTTGCGCCAATGCACAAGCACAATTAATTTCTCCATTTGTTGGGCGCATCACCGATTGGCACAAGAAATCATTAGGCGCCGAATGGAAAGATGAAGTCCATGGTGGAGCACATGATCCAGGCGTAGCCTCTGTAAAAACTATTTACAACTACTACAAGAATCATGGCATTCAAACAGAAGTCATGGGTGCGAGTTTTAGAAATATTGGCCAAATCACCCACTTAGCTGGCTGTGATTTACTCACAATTAGCCCTGAGCTCTTGGCTGAACTGCACTCAAAAAATGAGCCACTGCAGGCGGCTCTAAGTATTGAGAATGCCGCCCGCTCTAAAGGGGCCACATTGAAAGCAGACGAGAAGTCATTCCGCTATCAATTAAATCAAGATGCCATGGCAACTGAAAAATTAGCGGAAGGTATCCGTTTATTCTGCGCTGATATTGAGAAATTAGAAAAACTATTGCTGGCTTAATTAACCAGCTTTAGATTGCTTGGCAATTCTTTGCCTTCTGGCCTCGTAGAGACTCACGCCACTCGCAACTGATACGTTAAGACTCTCTACGCCGCCCAACATCGGAATCTTAACAAGCTCATCACAAGTCTCTCGAGTAAGACGTCTCATACCCTCGCCTTCGGCACCCATTACCAAAGCAACCGGCCCTGTAAAGTCGACATCGTAGAGTGTCTTTTCTGTTTGATCATCAGTACCAATCAACCAAACACCAGCCTCTTGAAGCTCACGCATAGTTCTTGCTAAATTAGTAACAGCAATTAACGGCATCGTTTCTGCAGCACCACTGGCCACCTTGCTCACCGTCGCATTCAAATGAGCTGAACGATCTTTGGGCACAATCACCGCATCAACACCGGCACCATCAGCCACACGCAAACAAGCACCTAAGTTATGCGGATCTGTCACACCATCCAAAATTAGTAAAAGTGCTGGACCTGTCAAAGCGTCTAGTAACTCATCAAGTGTTTGAACCTTAGAAATACTGTCAGCAAAAGCCACGACACCTTGATGACGATCATTGCCCGCCAAGGTTCTCAAACGCTCTGTATCTGCTTGATGGAGTCGACGCCCTAAAATTGGTTCAGCTGTTTTAATGAAGTCTTGCATACGACGGTCGCGCCTTGCAGGATCAACATACACCGTTCTCAAAGACTCAGGATCTTGACGTAATCTGGCAATCACCGCATGAAAGCCCAACAACATTTGCTTACCATCACCACCCTGTTGTTTTGATGACTGATCTTTTTTAGATCGAAAATCCTGCTCTCTATCTGACATTAACGACGACCCTTACGAATACTTAACTCATGCCCTTTTGATTTGGCATTACTAGATTTTTTTGGTTTTTTACCAGCTTTGGCGGCAGTAGTTTTCTTAGCACCTCTGCCTGAGGCTGATTTGCTAGGGGCAGATAATACCCCACCACCCTGAGGTGACCTTGAACCACTAGACATTGAACCAGAAGTATTTGCACGAGCTCTGCCAGATGACTTTTTAGCACCAGCACTTCTATTAGGCTTATTCGAGCGACCATTTTCCATTGGTGCAAAACGATCACTCACCCCAACACCCGCTACGCCATTTCTGTCGCCATTAGGTTTTACAAGGCTGAACTCAATACGTCTAGCATCTAAATCTACACGGCTAACCAAGACATGTACTCGATCAGTTAAGCGATAACGAATACCCGTTCTTTCTCCGCGCAACTCTTGTCTAGCCTCATCATATTGGTAGTAGTCACCACCTAGTTCACTGATATGAATCATGCCCTCAACAAAGAGGCTCTCCAACTGTACAAATAAACCAAATGTGGCAACACCGGTGATCGTGCCAGAGTACTCTTGACCCAAGTGATCACGCATGTAGTAGCACTTCAACCAAGCTTCCACATCTCGGGATGCTTCATCAGCTCGACGTTCATTCGAAGAACAATGCACACCCAGTTGCGCCCAGGCGGCCATGGCAGTTGATGCCTCTTGCTTAGCTTTAGCTCCGCGCGCTGTTTTAACTGCTGGCTTCGCCTTGGCTTCTTCGTGAGACTTTTTGGCATTTGCTGCGTTCACACGACCAGGGCCACTCTTTGGCATCGCCAAATTTAAAACCACTTCTGTTGGAATGTTCGGTGAATATGTTTTCTTGGCCAAGATGGCTTTGATGGCACGATGCACCAATAAGTCTGGATATCGACGAATCGGGCTCGTGAAATGAGCATATGCCTGATAAGCCAAACCAAAGTGACCATAGTTGTCTGGCTGATAGACCGCCTGTTGCATAGACCTTAAAACAACAGACTGCAACATGCTGGCATCAGGCCGAGGCTTGATCTCTTCAATCAACTTAGCGAAGTCTTTAGGTCTTGGCTTTTCAGCTCCACCCAAGTTAAGACCCGCCGTTCTTAATACTTGTTTGAGAGTCATGAGCTTTTCGGCTGATGGCTCTGCGTGAACACGGAATAAAGAGGCATGGCCGTTCTTATCCAAGAAGTCTGCAGCACAAACGTTGGCCGCCAACATACACTCTTCAATCACACGGTGGGCTTCATTGCGCACTCTTGGTTCAATGCGCTCAATTTTGCCTAAGGCATTACTGATGATTTGCGTTTCAGTGGTTTCAAAATCAATCGCACCACGCTTATCTCTAGCTGCTCTCAATACTTTATACAAACTGTATAAACGATCTAGGTTTTTCTTAAGATGCTTAAATCGTGCTGCCTCAGGACCATTGCTGTTGCTAAGTATTTCCCATACGGTGTTGTATGTAAAACGTTGTGCGGAGTGCATCACAGCAGGATAGAACTGATAGGCCTGTACTTCGCCATCCATATCGATCACCGCATCGCAAACCATACATAAGCGGTCAACCTCAGGTTTTAATGAACATAAACCGTTAGAGATTTTTTCTGGCAACATCGGTATCACCCTACGTGGGAAATAAACCGATGTGGCTCTAGTTATTGCATCAGAATCTAATGGATGACCAGGCTTAACGTAGTGCGACACATCCGCAATCGCCACAATGAGGCGCCATGCTTTTGCTTTACCCCAAGTCACTGGCTCACAATAAACTGCATCATCAAAGTCTCTGGCATCCTCACCGTCAATCGTGACCAATGGGATGTCACGCAAATCAATGCGCCCTTCTAAGTCTTCTTCTCGAATCTCATTCGGTAAAGCTTCAGCTTCCTTGTTGGCTGCAGGAGAAAATAAATGAGGCACACCGTACTTACGTACTGCAATCTCAATCTCCATGCCTGGGTCATCAATCTCACCCAAGACTTCAACGACTCGACCAACAGCCTGACGATAGCTATCTGGATAGTCAATAATTTCAACAGAAACCACTTGGCCTAATTTGGCATTACCCTGACCCTTTGGCGGGATCAAGATGTCATGACCAATGCGCTTATCTTCTGGCGCACAAATTAGAACGCCGTTTTCATTCAGTAGACGGCCAATCACAAACTGATTGGCATGCAAAATCACTTCGCTGATCTGCCCCTCAGGTCGACCACGACGATCCACCCCCGAAACTCTCACGATTACTTTATCGTGATGCATCACGCGAGACATCTCGCGCTCATTTAAGAAAATGTCTTCACCACCATCATCAGGAATCACAAAACCAAAACCATCGCGATGGCCTTGAACTGTCCCCTGTTTTTCTGGCAATTTACGGGCGTTAGCTTCAGACAGAGCCAAGGTCCCTTTAGTGCTTTTTTTAGTCATACCCCATTGTCTTACAAGAATGTGAAAACTCAAGCAATATATCAAGAATATAATCAAATCAACATTGGAGCTAACACCCACCAGCCCCAGAAATAACCATAAAAGTAAGCGGAGATAGACCATGGATTTAGGCATTAAAAATAAGACCGCCTTAGTGTTCGGCGCTGGCAGTGGCCTAGGACAAGCCATGGCAATCGCGCTAGCTCAAGAAGGTGCGAAAGTGGCTTTGGCTGGCAGAAATATGGCCAAACTACAAGAGACCGCCAAAATCATTCAAGCAACAGGTGGGCAGTCTTTTTGCATCAGCTGGGATTTGGCCAATTTAGACCTCATTGATCAACACTTCTCTCAAATTGAAAAAGTATTAGGTCCTGTAGATATTTTGGTCAATAACACCGGTGGCCCTCCTCCGACCACAGCGGCCAATCAATCAGCAGCGTTATGGGTAGAAAAGTTTCAGGAAATGGTTCTTTCTGTGATTGCTATTACAGACCGAGCAATTGGCGGTATGAAAGAACGTCAATGGGGTCGGATTATTACGAGCACATCCTCAGGAGCCATCACCCCCATCCCCAATTTGGCGATTTCCAATACTTTGAGAGCCTCATTGCACGCCTGGTCAAAAACTCTATCTAGAGAACTTGCTCCTTTTGGGGTGACTGCCAATGTGATCGTTCCGGGACGCATTGCTACAGATAGGATTAAGTTTTTGGATACAGCACGCGCAGAACGAGAAAACAAACGTGTTGAAGAGATTGAATCAGATAGCCTTAAAAGTATTCCGATGGGTCGCATGGGCCGGCCTGAAGAATATGGTCAGGTAGCAGCATTTTTAGCCAGCCAGGCAGCTTCTTACATCACCGGTTCAGTGATCCGGGTAGATGGTGGGAATATCCCCAATATTTAATTAAGCACGAATATCTAAAGCTGCAAGTTCAGCTTCAGTAAATCCGGCAGCTTTGCGAGCAGCGTAATTAAATGGTCCGCGCAGCTTAGGAGCTTCGTATTTTTCCGCCAAATCAGCATAAGCTTTGATTGGGTCGAGATGGTCTTTTTGGCACATATAGTTAAACCAACGATTACCTATCTCTACATGACCAACTTCATCATTAAGAATAATTTGTAGCAGCCTAACAGCCTCATGATCGTTAGCTTGCGCTAATTTTTCCTGAATGGGTGGTAAGGCATCCAAACCACGTGACTCCATGGTGCGCGGCACCAAAGCCATTCTTGCCAAAATAGATTCGGTAGTTTTGCTAACCATTTCCCAAAGGCTGTTGTGCGCAGGAAAGTCGCCATACTTAAAACCTTGGGTGTGCAGATGTTGATTCAGCAGATCAAAGTGATAAGCCTCTTCAGCAGCCACCCGCAACCAATCGTCGTAGTACTCTTGCGGCATTCCAGCAAATCGCCATAACGCATCCAAAGCTAAATTAATTGCATTGAACTCAATATGCGCTAATGCATGTATTAATACTGCACGACCTTCAGCAGTTACCATCGAGCGACGCTTGACTAAACCGGGGTTAACTAATATCGGGGCATCAGGACGACCTGGAATATCCACATCCTTATCCGATAAAAGCACTTTGGCATTGAGATTGATATCCCCAGCCAAATATTGCTCACGCAACTGAGCCACCGTCGAGCATTTAGTGCCGGGGTCTTTGATACTCAATAGCAGAAGTGCTTGGGATCTTAGTTCTAAATTCATAAAAATGATTAATTTGTCTAATTATCCAACAGTCTGCTGCCCCATATAAAATGATTCAATCATAAAATTTGAGACACCTTGACTACCTACCTCATGCTTCTAACTCAAGTCTTATCCATTTTTGGATTTGCTTGCTATGCTGCATCACTAACCGTCATTCAGGCCGAATGGCAATTAAGTAATTTTCAATCGGGGTTTTTGGCCAGTAGTTTCTTTATTGGCTATGTCTTAGTGGTTCCCATTGCCACCACCTTAAGTGACCGCATCGATACACGCCAAATATATCTTACTGGCGGCCTATTAGCTAGCCTCGGATTATTTGGCATGGGCTACCTTGCCACCGACTTTAATAATGCGTGGCTATTTTTAATGCTGCATGGTGCTGGCGTCTCTGCTACGTACATGCCTGGATTAAAAATTATTTCCGATCGTGTCACTATGGGTGAAATCACGCGGCACATTTCTTTTTACACTGCGTTCTTTGGCATAGGCACAGCACTGTCTTATTTTGTCTCAGGTATTTTTATTGAACAGTATGGTTGGCGAGAGGCATTTTTAATTACCACCTGTGGACCTGCTTTAGCTGGCATATTGACCTGGTTAGGCACCAATTCACAGCCAGGTGAAAAATCTTTTTCTCAAATTAGATTTGATCTAAAAGATGCCTTTCCAATTACGCGCTGGAAAAAAGTTTTACAAACAAAAGAGGCATTGGGTTATATGCTTGGCTACGCTGCTCATAGCCTTGAATTGTTCGCGTCTAGAGCTTGGCTGGTGGCATTTTTCATTTACTCAGTGAACATCGCAGCACCAGGTCAGTCGTTTCCATTGACAGCCACAGTCATAGCAACCATCATCAATTTAGTCGGCGTACCGGCATCGATCATTGGCAATGAAATGGCATTACGCATCGGTCGGCATCGCTGGGTCTATTGGGTCATGATTGGCAGTGCAATCAGTGGCATTTGCCTAGGCGCGTCTTTGCATCTGCACTGGGGCATCATTTTGACACTCGCATTGGTTCACTCAATTTTCATCATGTCAGACTCAGCCACCCTAACAGCAGGATTAGTCATCAGCGTTCCCAAAGAGATCAAAGGTGCAGCCATGGGCTTGCACTCATTGCTAGGATTTGGAGGTGGCCTATTAGGGCCCGCCATATTTGGCGCAACCTTGGACTTTTGTAGGGCCTTAGGCAACGATGGCTGGATGGCAGCCTATGCCTCTATTGTGGTGTGGGGATTAATATTTGTGTTTTATACACAATACTCACTTTGGAAAGATCAAAGGAAATCTTAAATGCGCAAAACACACCCTAGTCTCTTTCCGATTGGCAGCACACTCAAGCACAAAAAAACAGGTGGCTTTTACCAAGTCATTGGCCTAGCCAAAATTGAGGCGACTTTGGAAATGGCTTACGTGTATGAATCAAAGCAAACCCATGATTACTGGGTTCGGCCACAAGCAGAAATGGAAGATGGTCGATTTGAGTTAGTCGATTGACTCATTAAGTAGACCACTTAACTAACCAGCCTTCTTTTTTGAAGAGACCAATATCCCGGCAACAATGAGCAAAAAGGCAACGCCATGAAAAACCTGTGGCGCCTCCCCTAACAATGCTGCAGACATGATGGCAGCAAATAGAGGAATCAAATTGGCAAAGAAAGCCGCCAATGATGGGCCCACCGCACTTACCCCAAGCCCCCAACACCTATAAGCAATTAAAGATGGGCCAACCGCGATATAAATTAATAGCAAGATCGTCCAAAAATTAATTTCTAACTGTATAGCGTCTACCGCCATCTCGTAGCTTAAAAAACTGATAGACCAAAAAACACCAAACACCACTTGCGCCAATAAGAATTCAGACCAATGCCATTGGCGCTCAGTACTCTTGCCAGGATGACTCAACATCCAACTATAAAAACCCCAAAGAATAGTGGCTAGCAAAATAAATAAATCACCAATGACTAATTTAACTTCAAGAATGCTGAGCAAGTCTCCGCGAGACAACACAATTACAACACCCAATAAAGAAATCACTGCACCAAACATTTGGCGAGCCTGAGCCTTTTGCTGATAAAACAAAGCGCCAATTAAGAGCATCCACATCGGCATGCTACCTCCTATCAATGTGACATTGATAGGGGTCGATGTTTCTAAAGAGAGATATAGCAAGCTGTTGTACGAACCAACCCCCAACAAGCCCAGCCACAAAAAGCGAATTTTATTTTGCCAAAGCTCACTATTGGATTTAAAAATCCTCCAACCCAATGGCAAAAGTATCAAGGCTGCTAGTGACCAACGAATACTATTGAGCATGATCGGTGATATCGCACCAACAGCCAATCTACCCACAATAGCATTACCTGCCCACAAAATAGTCGGCAAGACCATGTAAAAGATAATGCGGGGGGTTAATGGGGTCATCTGAAAATTGCAATAAATACCAAAGGTGATGATGCTAGCACGCCAGTGGCTCAGTCAATGAGATTGGCGCACGATGGGATGCAAGATAATGCGAGTATCCTAAGAGCCAACGATAGTTATTCAGGAACATCATGAATCAAGATGAACGCATCACCAACCTAGAAGTAAAACATAGCTTTTCAGAAGATTTATTAGAAGAGTTGAATCAAACTGTCTACAAACAACAGCAACAAATTGATGCCTTGATCAAGGAAGTGAAAGCGTTGAAATTACAAATGGCCAGCAATATGCCATCGGATGGCAATAGTCCACGCGATGAAATCCCGCCTCACTACTAAGTGAGCAACAAATAATTTGATTGATTATTGGTAACTTAAGACTTTTGCGCCAAGCCTTCAATGGCCAGCACATAACCCTGCACACCAAAGCCCACCACAATGCCAGCGGCAACAGGGGAAATGTAGGAGTGATGTCTAAATGCCTCACGGGCGTGAACATTTGAAATGTGAACTTCAATCACAGGCAAACCATTAACAGCAGCAATCGCATCATGCAAAGCCACAGAGGTGTGCGTATAAGCACCCGGGTTAAATACTACGCCCTGCACCTTCCCTGCTTTGTATGCCAAACCAGCCTCTTGAATCTTATCGATCAATGGGCCCTCATGATTACTCTGCAAAAACTCAACATCAAATCCCAAACGCTTAGCAGCATCTGTACATAACGCTTCTACATCTGCCAAAGTGGCAGAACCATACTTCTCAGGCTCTCGCGTGCCAAGAAGGTTGAGGTTAGGACCGTTGAGGACGATGATTTTTTTCATAATGAATGAAGTATAGCGCTGATGTATTGATTCTTAAAGAGTTTACTTCCAACGCTCGCAGGTGATTTCGATGGTTCCTTGGCCATTACTGAGCATCAAATGACCATCTTGAATGGTTGCTTGTATTTGCATACTACGCTCTGCCCAAGTAGCTAATTCTTGTGAAAGATCTGAAGAAACTCGATAGACCGATAACTTATCCATGCGCGTGAGCTTGTTTTCAATCCCCTTCCACCAAACTTCCGCAGCATGATGGTAGGCATAGACGACCACCTTTTCTGACTTAGAACAGGCTCGACTCAATGGCTTTTCTTCAGGTTGCCCCACCTCAATCCATAACCTAGTTTGCCCTGTGAAATCTTTTAACCAAACATCAGGTTCATCAGGGTCAGATAAACCCGCACCAAATACCAACTGACCATCACCATTACAAAGATCATTTAATTGATGTGCGTTAAAAGATAAAGCCAATAAACGCATCATCATCCGCTCATCGGTCTCACTTGGATGCCTTGCTAGAGTCAAACTATGATCTGCATAATAGCCATGATCAATATCCGCTACAGATAAGTTAACTTTAAAAATTGTTGCTTTAATGGCCATGAATAGTTTTACTTTTCTGTGTAAAGACGCAATAGTCTGCGAAAATGACATTATGAAGCAATCACACGACCTAGACGAAGATCAAACCTACGAAAAACCGAGTAAATCGGAGATTAAGCGCCGTTTAGAGGCAAGGCAGAATCTTGCTGAAGAAATTAGCAAGATGACGCCAGATAAGTGGAAGCAGATGCCACTGCCAGAAAGATTGCTAGAACCCCTCCAAGAAACAGCCAATGTTCGTAGCCATGGTGGCATCCGACGTCACATCCAATACTTAGGCAAAATCATGGGCGCACTGTCAGAAGCTGAAGTCGAAGCCATCAAACAGGCCCTGATTGGCATTGTGGGTGCTAAAAAAGCCAGTAAGATGAAAATCTAAATAACGATTGAACTAGCAGGAGACTTTTAAATGAAAGTAATCAGCCAAAGTTTTAAAGATCAAACAGTTATTCCAGGTGAATTTGCCTTTGCGATTCAAGATCCAGCCAATCATCTTGCTTTATCTAGCAATAAAAATCCGCATTTAAGCTGGTCAGAATTCCCTCAAAATACTCAATCCTTCGCCGTGATTTGTCACGATCCTGATGTGCCAAGCCAAGGTGACAATGTAAATCAAGAAGGTAAAGTGGTACCCGCCTCTTTACCGCGCGTCGACTTTTACCACTGGGTTTTGGTTAATATTCCAGCAAGCATTCATAGCATTGAAGCTGGCTCACATAGCTCATCCATCACACCTAAAGGTAAAACAGCGACGGCAAGCCCCATTGGTTTAGCTGGCATCAATGATTACACCGCTTGGTTCAATGGCGATGCTGAAATGGGAGGCAACTATTTTGGTTATGACGGCCCATGCCCACCATGGAACGATGAAATCAAGCATCACTATGTATTTACCGTGTACGCGTTAGATACCCCTTCGATTCAGGTAACTGGCGCATTCACAGGGGCAGATGCCCTTGGCGCAATGAAGCAACACATTCTTGATCAGGCAACTATCACCGGTATTTACAGCCTAAACCCGGGCATTCAGCTATAAACCTGTCCTGAACAAGCAGAAACGGGCTAATCAGCCTAAAATAGCGCCCGTGAATGCACCTTTCAATCCCTCGCTCATTCCGAGCTCTCCAAGGCTAGACTCATACCCTAAATATTGGGCAGAGTGCTTTGGCACAGCCCCATTCTTGCCGATGAGTCGTGCTGAGATGGATAAGCTAGGCTGGGATAGCTGCGACATCATTATTGTGACTGGTGATGCTTATGTTGATCACCCTAGTTTTGGCATGGCCATCATTGGGCGCTTACTAGAAGCTCAAGGCTTCAGAGTTGGCATCATTGCTCAACCTGATTGGCAATCAGCCGATCCATTCAAGGTACTTGGTAAACCAAATTTATTCTTTGGTGTAGCAGCTGGCAATATGGACTCCATGATTAACCGTTACACGGCTGATCGAAAAGTGCGTAGCGATGATGCATACACGCCGGGCGGTACTGGTGGCAAACGTCCAGACCGCTGCTCATTAGTTTATGCACAACGTTGCAGAGAAGCCTACTCAGAAGTACCGATCGTGATGGGTGGCATCGAAGCCTCTTTACGCCGTATTGCTCATTATGACTACTGGCAAGACAAAGTAAGACGATCGATCTTGATTGATGCAAAAGCCGATATCTTGCTCTATGGTAATGCCGAGAGAGCTGTTGTTGAGATTGCTCACCGCTTAGCTAAAGGCGAACAAATTGGTGATATCAATGATATTCGTGGCACAGCTTTTGTCAGACGTCACCCTGCTCCAAACTTTACGGAAATTGATTCAAGTACCGTTGATGTTCCAGGCGTCATTGATGCCCCTATCAATCCTTATTTAACACCTGATGAGCAAGCCAAAGAACAAGGCAGTAGCTGTAAAAAAACGGATGGCACCTTAGAAGAGCCAAGTAGCAACGTTCAAGCCATCACGGTGGTTCCGACCGCCAGAAAACGTTTAGAACGTGATACAACAGTGATCCGTTTACCAAGCTACGAAGCAGTCAAGCGCGATCCTGTGTTGTATGCACACGCGAACCGCGTATTGCACCTAGAAACGAATCCTGGCAATGCAAGAGCATTGGTACAACAACATGGTGAAGGCGCCTCGATTCGTGACGTGTGGCTAAACCCGCCAGCGGTTCCATTAACCACCGAAGAGATGGATTCGGTATTTGATTTACCGTACGCTCGCGCACCACACCCAGCCTATGGCGATGCAAAAATTCCAGCATGGGACATGATTCGATTCTCGGTCAACATCATGCGCGGTTGCTTTGGAGGCTGTACATTCTGTTCAATCACAGAACACGAAGGTCGAATTATTCAAAATAGATCGTCCAATTCAATCATTAAAGAGATTGAAGATATTCGTGACAAAGTTCCAGGCTTTACAGGCATCATTTCTGATTTGGGCGGTCCTACTGCCAACATGTATAGGATTGCGTGTAAATCAAAAGAAATTGAAGCGCACTGTCGTAAACCATCTTGCGTCTACCCAGATATTTGCCCTAATTTAAATACAGATCACACACCACTGATTCAGTTATACCGTCGCGCACGGTCATTGCCAGGCATTAAGAAAATTTTGATTGGTTCAGGGCTTCGTTATGACTTAGCTGTGAAGGCCCCCGCTTACATCAAAGAATTAGTCACACACCATGTCGGTGGTTATTTAAAAATTGCCCCAGAACACACAGAGCAAGGTCCTTTATCAAAGATGATGAAACCTGGCATGGGTGCTTATGACAAATTCAAAGAGTTATTTGATAAATACTCTAAAGAAGCTGGCAAAGAACAATATTTAATCCCATACTTCATCGCGGCCCACCCGGGAACCAGCGATGAAGATATGATGAATTTGGCTATTTGGCTTAAGAAGAACGGCTTCAGAGCAGATCAGGTACAAACCTTCTACCCTTCGCCAATGGCAACAGCCACGGCGATGTATCACACCAATAAAAATCCATTGCGCAAAGTGACTCGTGAGAGTGAAACTGTGGATATTGTGCGCGGTGAAAAACGTCGCCGTCTACATAAAGCATTCTTGCGTTATCACGATGCCAACAATTGGCCATTGCTTCGCGAAGCACTCAAGAAGATGGGCAGAGCTGATTTAATTGGCAATGGTAAACATCATTTGATTCCAAGCTACCAGCCTAATACTGATGGCACTTATCAAAGTCCACGTCGTAAAAACTCATCATTCGGCAAACCAAGCGCAAGTGCTGTAGCCCACAACCCAAGAGATTTTTCTGTTCCCCAAAAGCCAGCGAGAGGAAAAATACTGACTCAGCACACAGGATTACCTCCACGCGCTGGTACTGGTGTTAAGACTGGTGGCAAAGGAGTCGTTAGCCCTGGTGGCAGATCATCACGCAATGGAGTGATTGGCAACGCCAGACCTACAGCAAGAACCAAAAGTGGCATTAAAAAGTAAGGTGAAAATGTTTCATAAAAAAACCCGCAATTGCGGGTTTTTTTATCACTAAGATCAAGATTCAGCGTCGTTCACTTCTGCCTTCTCTTTATCCCCTCCAGCTAAAGCAACGTAATAAATTATGGTGGCAATCAACATAACAACACCCAACATCAAAAAACCAAAGACTTCTCTATCCACTTACTCTCTCCTTCAGCAGGTTGCTGCCCATGATGAGCAAAATGATTGATATGAATATAAGAGCCAATGCCTTAATCTCAAACATGATAATTTCAACATCAGAAAACGGCATACCGACAACTGCGATTAATGCTGCTAGAGATAATGAGTGTAGATATCTTGAGTAAGCATCGATTTGCTCCTTAGTAGATTTCTCTAAGAACTTTTTTAAATATTTGAACCTCATCTCCTTTCCTCTAAAAGAAGATTTTAATTGCTTATTATTTTTATAAGCAATTACCCTACTCTGATAATAGCTATAGATGGGAGTTAAATTGTTAGTGAATCAACGATTGCTTGTGAATCAGCACCACTGACCCTCACTCGCTTTAGACGACTAAGATCACCAGCCAATAATTCAATTGCGGAGCGATGAATGTTCAAGGTTTTTGAAAGCCAAAGTATCAGAGCATCGTTGGCTTTGCCCTCTACCGGAGGCGCAGCCAATCTGATTTTGAGTCTGCCATCATGCTCCCCCTGAACTTCGGTCTTCTTTGCACCAGGCTGGCAATAGAGGGCCAACACATAGGTATTAGTTTTCGAATCTTCTTCTTTTAACCAAGGTGGCAATTGGGTACTCATAGTCGTATTTGAGCACAAAGTTTTTATCAAGGGTAAGATTGACGCATGACAGAACTACACCAACTATCAGCCAGTGTTGCCGCTAAAAAGATTCAAGAAAATGAATTACGGTCAGAAGATTTGATACGTTCATGCATTGAAAGAATTCGTGAGCGTGAACCCATCACGCAAGCTTGGGTAGAGACAAATTTTGATCTTGCAATCCAAAGAGCCAAATATTTAGATCGATCTACTAATTTAGGCATCTTGCATGGCATTCCGTTTGGAGCCAAAGACTTATTTGATACACACGACTTCCCTACTCGTTTAGGTTCAGCCATCTACGAGAATAATCGCCCTAGTAGTGATGCAGTACATATTGCACTAATGAGGCAAGCAGGCGGTGTTCTTATCGGAAAAACTGTCACCACTGAATTCGCGACATTTAAAGGTGGCAAAACCACCAATCCTAACAACCCTGAATACACACCAGGCGGATCATCTAGCGGATCAGCAGCTGCAGTGGCGGATGACATGGTTCCATTAGCCACTGGCAGTCAAACTGCTGGTTCCGTAATCAGACCTGCTGCATTTTGTGGTGTCGTAGGCTACAAGCCCACTTACGGCAAAGTCAGTCTCGGGGGTGTTAAAAGCTTATCGCCCTCACTAGATACCTTAGGTAGTTTTAGCAGGACCGTCTCAGATGCTGCGCTCTGTGTTGCAGCCATGTCAGGTAATCATCAGTTGGCAACAATTAACAAAATTAATCGAAAGCCACGCATAGCCACATGCCTGACCAATGATGCCGAGCTTGCCAGCGCCGAAACAATCACTGCCATCCATCATGCAGCACTACTTGCTGAGGACATCTTTAAAACTCAAGTGCCCGCAATTGAGTTACCCGCCCTCTTCAAAGACATGTCCACACTGCAAGGGCGCATCATGTGGTCAGAAAGTGCAAGAAGCTTTTCTTTTGAACAGAATAATCACTCTGAATCATTAAGCCAGCAGCTAAAAGGTTTAATTAAGATGGGTTCTGCTATTAGCTATGAGCAATATTCAAATGATTTAATTGTTGCTGAAAAAGCCAGGGCTACAATCGATCAACTCTTAACCCAATCTTGGGACATATTGATTTCGCCTAGCGCGATTGGTGAGGCGACTAAAGGATTAACGCAAACTGGTGACCCGATTTTCTGCAGAGTTTGGACACTCATGGGCTTACCTTGCATCACGCTACCCCTATATACAGGACCCAATCATCTGCCAGTAGGCATTCAATTAGTGGCAGCAAGAGGTCGCGATCAACTACTTCTATCTGTGGCAGATGCCTTAATGAAGGCTTAAAGATAATTCTTTAAAAGCGGTATAAGCAAAGCCCCCAAGATGCCATGTAAACCCATGGCTAAACTTGCATAAGTACCAGCTTCAGGATGCACTGCAAATGCTCTTGATGTGCCTATGCCATGAGCAGCAGTTCCCATCGCAAAACCTCTTTGCCACCATTGCTTCATGCCTAATAAATTAAGAATTGTGCTGCCCAACATTGCACCTAAGATGCCAGTGACTACAGCAAATACAGCCGTTAGCGTTGGGGACACACCCAATCTCTCTGCCACTCCCATCGCAATCGGCGCAGTGACAGACTTCGGATAGAAAGCGCCAATGATGGCCGCATCAGCACCCAATAATGTGGCAATGGAGACAGCGCTCACGATTGAAACAACACCCCCACAAATCAAAGCTATTAATAAAGGAATTAATCTAGCCCTCAAGGCAGCAATGCCACGATAGATTGGAACAGCTAAAGATACAGTCGCAGTACCCAATAAAAAATGAACGAATTGCGCACCTTCAAAATATGTTTGATAAGGCATATCAACTAAATACAAACATAAAGCCACTAAAAGTACAGCAATCGCCACAGGATTAGCCAAAGGATATTTATCTGATTTTTGATAACAAACATGACCCACTTGATAAGCGGTCAGTGTGATGATCAAAGCAAATAAAGGGCTACCTGATAAATAGACCCAAATCTCAGCTATCTGCAAGGAATTAGGATTCATGAGAATCCTTTTTAGCTAGAAATCTCAACACCAAAGCAGTCACAGAGATAGTTAAGACAACACTAACCACTAAAGCTAGACCTATAGCCATCGCATTTGCTTTGAGTTGCGGTAAAAACAGTATGACGCCTACCGCAGCAGGCACAAATAAAACGCCCAAATGTTGACTAAATGCATCGGACACTAAAGCGAGTGATGAGTTAACACTGCCTTTGATGATCAAGAAAACCAACAAAAATATTAAGCCCAATACAGGACCAGGAATAATCGGCAATACAAAATGAGAGACCAACTCACCCAAACCTTGCCAGAGAAGTATTTGGACTAAGCCTGGAATCATCTTTAAACCTTAGGCCTCTGGCAACTCAACCAAATACTGTTTGAATAAATTCTTCTTGGCCACATAATTCTCTGCGCTAGCCTTTAAACCAGCAATGGCTTCAGGTGTTAACTCGCGCACCACCTTCGCAGGAGAACCCAGAATCAATGAATTATCAGGAAACACTTTCCCCTCAGTAACAACGGAGCCCGCCCCCACCAAACAGTTCTTACCAATCACAGCGCGATTAAGAACAACTGCTTGGATACCAATTAAAGAGTTTTCGCCAATCGTGCAACCATGCAACATAGCTTGATGGCCCACTGTGACATTGTCAGCCAAGGTCAATGGGCAACCCATGTCTGTGTGCATCACCGTACCCTCTTGCACATTACTACCTTTACCCACAGTAATAGGTTCATTGTCTCCACGAATCACAACGCCTGGCCAAACACTGACATCTTCATGCAACACCACATCACCAATCAAAGTAGCCTCTTTTGCCACAAAAGCAGATTCATGAATTTGAGGAGATTTATCTTTGTATTTATAAATGGTCATAGATGTACCTGAATTGATGAATATTATTTTTAAGCGTGTGGCTTCCAGCGTATTGAGTATGAAGCAATCAGAACTTCAATTAATAGCGAAATAAGTGCCAAGATAAATGAACCAATACCCGCCACAAATGTGTACAAAACAAATGAGGAAAGTATCAACTTACCGCCAGTAGTTTCTGCAAAGAAGAGCTCTAAGATGGTTAAACCTATCATCAATGCACATAGCACCAAAAAGATCATTGAGACATTAATAAATCTGCCGCGCTTAGCAATGCTTCTTAACTCGTCTTGATAAGTCACTCGGGCTGACGAAGATAGCGATGTATCTTCCATCTCTTTATGTATCACGCGCGCACGATCAATCACGCGAGCTAGGCGCTGTGTGAGAGCACCAATCATGCCAGCAACAGCCGTGAGTAAAAAAACTGGGGCAACAGCTAATTGGATGCTGTCACTCAATGTGCTTGGGTTCATCATGAACTAAATATACCTCAGACTATGATTTCTGACATTTATAGTAACTACCAAGGCAATAAGTGACCATCATAGGTAAAAAACTGACCGCTGTCTTTGCCCCCTAATGATTGAATCGTTGCCAACATTTCTTCCGCAGCAATATCAGCAGGCCTAGCATTAGCACCTCCTGCAAAAGGTTTAGATAAATCAGAGATCACAGTGCCCGGATGTATGGCAACCACCAGCGCTTCTGGTTTTTGCCGACGCAACTCTATTGATGCGGTCTTGATCAACATATTCAGAGCGGCTTTTGATGCTCTGTATGAATACCATCCGCCTAAACGATTATCTTCAATGCTACCCACTTTGGCGGAAATCAATGCCATCACACCACGAGTAGAAATCAAGGGCACGAAATGCTTTAACAATAGAGCCGGCCCGAATGTATTGGCCATAAAAGTTTCTTGTAGAACTTTCATATCAATATCAGCTAGTCGTTTTTCTGGCATAAAACCATCGCCATGTAAAACACCAGTGGCAACAACTATTAAGTCAAAAGGCCCATGCTCCTTTACTGCCAAAGCTGCCTTTTGAATACTCTCCTCGCTCTCCAGATGAATACTAATGACATCGGCATGACTTGATGAACGCGCCATAGCAATCACTGTTTGACACAGTGAATCTTCTTGTAAACGCTTCAAAAAAGCAGCCCCAATCGAGCCACTAGCACCGATCACCAGCGCCTTATAGGGCGAGTCAAAAGCGGTCATTAGAACGTGCCTGGGTACAAAATATCTTTAGTGACATTCTGAATATCGCGATGCCCTGTGAATGCCATCGTGATGTCTAACTCTCTATGAATAATCTCTAAACACTTGGTAACCCCCGCCTCACCCATGGCACCCAAGCCATACAAGAACGGTCGGCCAATCATGGTGCCTCTCGCACCTAAAGCCCAAGCTTTTAATACGTCCTGACCTGAACGAATACCACCATCCATCCACACCTCAATGTCTTTACCAACTGCATCCACAATTCCTGGAAGAGCCTGAATACTAGACACCGCACCATCCAACTGGCGACCACCATGATTAGAAACAATCAAAGCATCAGCACCAGAATTAACAGCTAATTGGGCATCACCTTCATCCAAAATGCCTTTAATAATTAATTTGCCACCCCACAACTTCTTGATCCACTCAACATCATTCCAGTTCAGCGCCGGATCAAACTGTTCAGCCGTCCAAGATGACAACGATGACATGTTGCCCACACCCGTTGCATGGCCAACGATATTTCTAAAGGTGCGACGATGAGTACCCAACATACCCAAACACCATGCTGGCTTAGTCATCATATCCAAGATGTTTGGGATAGTGAGCTTAGGAGGTGCTGTTAATCCATTCTTAAGATCTTTGTGGCGCTGCCCCAAAATTTGTAAATCAAGCGTTAATACCAACGCTGAGCATTTAGCTACTTTAGCTCTTTCAATAAGACGCTCAATAAAGCCGCGATCTTTCATCACATACAACTGAAACCAAAATGGCTTGGTGGTGTTTTCTGCCACATCCTCAATGGAGCAAATGCTCATGGTCGATAAGCAAAATGGCACCCCAAATTTTTCTGCGGCTTTAGCCGCCAGAATTTCACCATCGGCATGCTGCATGCCAGTCAAACCAGTCGGAGCCAACGCCACAGGCATGGCCACATCTTGACCAATCATCTGAGTTTTGGTCGTACGGTTTTCCATGTTAACCGCCACTTTTTGACGGAACTTAATCTTTTGGAAATCTGACTCATTAGAGCGATATGTAGACTCTGTCCATGATCCAGAATCTGCATAGTCATAAAACATTTTAGGCGTGCGTTTTTTATGCAAAATACGCAAGTCTTCAATATTGGTAATTACTGGCACTTTTGTCTCCTTTGATTACTGGCAATCAAGCCAAGATAAACTATGGTTTTCGTGTCTAATTTAGTTTGTCCCATTATAGGTATACCTGACGCAGTATGGCAAAACCCCTCACTCTTGAAAAAATCCTCTTTAGCCAAGGCTTTGGCACACGTCGCTATTGCAGCGACTTGGTCTACGCTGAACTAGTGAAGGTCAATGGCGTCTTAGCAGAAGACCCTGATGAGAAAGTGCCTACTGAGGGCCTTCTTCTGAATGTTGATGGTGAAGATTGGGAATTCCACGAAAAGGCTTATATCGCCTTTAATAAGCCGACTGGCTATGAGTGCTCTCATAAAACCAGCCACCACCCGAGTATTTACGGTTTATTGCCCCAACCCTTAGTCGAACGAGGCATTCAGTGTGTTGGCCGCCTAGATTACGACACCACAGGACTGATCCTAATGTCTGATGACGGTCAGTTTATCCACAAAATGACGACTCCGAAAAAGAATATCGGAAAAATCTACGACATCACCACAGCAGAAGATTTAACAAATGGCCAAATTGAGCATCTATTAAATGGTGTTGTATTAGATGACGACCCAAAGCCCTGCTTTGCCAAAGCTTGCGTGCAACAATCTGAACGCCTGCTATCTATGACTATTGTCGAAGGCCGATATCACCAGGTTAAACGAATGATGGCAGCGGTTGGCAATCATGTAGCTGGACTGCACCGCTCTTCTATCGGTGCTTATACGATGCCTACAGACTTGCCAGAAGGCGAATGGTGCTGGCTATACCCTGATGATCTAAAACAACTAGGGACCAGCATACAAGACTGAAAAATTGCTGGTATTTTGAGATAAATCAAAGCGCTCACCAGCACTTGCTCCTACAGTTGAGGTATCTACAGGGAGTGAAAAATGTTAAGTGAATTATTTGGTTCTTTTGCAGGTCAATTAAGCCTACTCGTGATCTTGTTCATGATAGTTGCAGGCTTTACAGCGGTGCGTGTGGTACTCAAGAAAATGTCAGAAACATCTGATTAAGTTATTTGAGCTTATTTCACTAAGCTCAAACCTGCCTTAAATTCTGGGTGCTCACAAGACCTTAGAAGTTCAAAAATCACCATTTCTGTGGTGACCAATTCAGCACCATTGCCCGCCAAGCGGTCAAATGCTGCATCGCGACTAAGTTCAGTTCTTGAGCCACAAGCATCCGTGACCACCCACACGTCAAACTCTTCTTCAAGCAAGCCCAACGCTGTTTGCAATAAGCAAACATGGGCTTCACACCCAGCAATCACAACTGTATTGCGCTCCTCATGACCTTCTTGCTTTCTTTGGATATGCTTAGGCAAACTTCTGGCATTGCCCATCGGTTTAGGTGGTTCTCTTAGTAACTCCACCAAACCATCTTCGCAAGCGCCAAAATGCATTTTTGGCAAAGTCTTTAAACAAAGACTCTTAATCTCTTGGTCGTTAGATCCCAACTTTTCAGCATGCTGCTCTGTGCCAAAAATGGGTAGCTTGAGTAGTTTGGCCATTTTTGCCAAACGTCTTGCATTAGCTAATACAGCATCGGCTTGATGGATAGCTGGCATCAATTTAGCTTGGTAATCAACCAATACCAATTGTGAATCTTCCGCAGATAGCAATATAGACATAATGACCTAGTTTTCTCTATGATGAATACATGGTATTTTCTTATAAAAAGAGAACTAAGGAGTAACTATTTTGTTTCTAGCCTTTTTAATCATTGTTCCGCTAGTCACCTTTATTTTTTATATCAGAGCCATTAGCAAAACACTAGCGGCGATTGCAGAACCGTATCGCACGCAATCCCCAGGAATGGCTTGGCTTCTTTTAATACCGATTTTTAATGTGATTTGGTTTTTCTTTTTGTTAAAGGCAATGAGAGATGGCTTTAGACAAATGCATCAAGATGGTCTTACTCAAAAAGAAATTGATACTGGCTACAACTATGGCATTGGCATGGGTTGCTGCTGGGCAGCATCCTTCATCCCCAAACTTATTTTTATTGCCTTAATACCGATGTTTGTATTTTCTATCCTGCACTGGAACAAGCTCAACAGCGCTAGAAGAGCCATTACCAAACAACAAAATACGTGAACTAACTATTATTTAAGCTAGCCTGGTGAGCTTTCTGTAGCCAAAGACTCAAGGCAGCCGCCAAATCTTTTTTACTAAACGAACAGCTCTCTTCAGTGAACAAAGAAGAAGATTCCAGGCGAGACAAAACACTCTCTAAAACGTCAGAATATTTTTGCGGTAACTTGGCCTGCTCACAAGCATCTCTAAAACTCATGATCAATACATGAGTATCTTGATCGCCAGCTAGCCACGCGTTTAATTCTTCCGTTAAATGATTTACTTCCATCTTGCTCCCCATACAAAAAAGGCTTCCCTTCGGAAGCCTTTTTTATGTTTGATACTAATTAAGCATCAACAGTCTTAGCTACATCACTGAAATCTTTGATTTGATCAAAGTTCATGTATTTGTAGATCTGACCACTGCTTGCATTAAGCACGCCAATGTCAGCCATGTACTCTTCCTTAGTTGGGATCTTACCCAACTTAGAACAAATAGATGCCAACTCAGCAGAGCCAAGGTACACAAATGTGTTTTTACCTAAACGGTTCGGGAAGTTACGTGTTGATGTTGACATCACAGTAGCACCTTCGCGAACTTGTGCTTGGTTACCCATACACAATGAACAACCTGGCATTTCCATGCGCGCACCAGCACTACCTAGAACGCCATAGTGGCCTTCTTCAGTCAATTGCTTAGCATCCATCTTTGTTGGAGGAGCAACCCACAATTTCACAGGAATATCACGCTTACCTTCTAACAACTTAGAAGCAGCACGGAAGTGACCGATGTTTGTCATGCATGAACCGATAAATACTTCATCAATCTTCGCACCAGCAACATCAGACAAAGTCTTCACATCATCTGGGTCGTTAGGGCAAGCAACGATAGGCTCGTGGATATCTGCCAAATCAATCTCAATCACAGCAGCGTACTCAGCATCAGCGTCACCCTTTAACAACTCAGGCTTAGCCAACCATGCTTCCATTGCCTTGATACGGCGACCCAACGTACGAGCATCAGAGTAACCATTAGCAATCATCCACTTCATCAATGTGATGTTACTGTTCATGTACTCAATGATTGGATCTTTGTTCAAGTGAACTGTACAGCCAGCTGCTGAACGCTCTGCAGAGGCATCAGACAATTCAAATGCTTGCTCAACCTTAAGTTCTGGCAAACCTTCAATCTCAAGAATACGACCAGAGAAAATGTTCTTCTTACCCTTCTTCTCTACAGTCAATAAACCTTGTTTGATCGCATACAAAGGAATAGCGTTAACCAAGTCGCGTAATGTCACGCCTGGTTGCATTTTGCCTTTAAAGCGAACCAATACTGACTCAGGCATATCCAAAGGCATCACGCCAGTTGCAGCAGCAAACGCTACCAAGCCAGAACCCGCTGGGAAAGAAATACCAATTGGGAAACGTGTATGAGAGTCACCACCTGTACCAACAGTATCAGGCAACAATAAGCGGTTTAACCATGAGTGAATCACGCCGTCACCTGGACGCAATGCAACACCACCACGTGTGCTGATGAAATCAGGCAACTCATGGTGCATCTTTACGTCAACTGGTTTTGGATAAGCTGCTGTGTGGCAGAAAGATTGCATCACCATATCTGATGAGAAACCTAAACATGCCAAATCTTTCAACTCGTCACGTGTCATTGGACCTGTTGTGTCTTGTGAACCAACAGTTGTCATCTTAGGCTCACAGTATGTGCCTGGACGAACGCCCTTGCCTTCTGGCAAACCACATGCACGACCAACCATCTTCTGCGCCAATGAGAAACCTTTGCCTGAATCAGCAGGATTTGTTGGCAAGCGGAACAATGTTGAAACTGGCAAGCCCAATGCCTCACGAGCTTTAGCCGTCAAACCACGACCAATGATCAATGGAATACGGCCACCAGCACGTACTTCGTCAAACAATACATCTGACTTCACCTTGAACTCAGAAATAACTTTACCGTCTTTAAATGCTTTGCCTTCGTATGGGCGCAGTTCAATCACGTCACCCATGTTCATGCTGCTCACATCTAACTCGATTGGCAACGCACCAGCGTCTTCCATCGTGTTGTAGAAAATTGGAGCAATTTTGCTACCCAAACAAACACCACCAAAGCGCTTGTTAGGTACGTAAGGAATATCTTCACCAGTGAACCACAACACTGAGTTAGTCGCTGATTTACGTGATGAACCAGTACCAACAACGTCACCAACATAAGCCACCAAGTTACCTTTGGCTTGCAATCCAGCCAATTGCTTGATCGGGCCAACTTTACCTGCTTCTTGTGGCTCAATGCCTTCACGTGGGTTTTTCAACATCGCCAATGCGTGCAATGGAATGTCAGGACGGCTCCATGCGTCAGGCGCTGGAGATAGATCGTCTGTATTTGTTTCGCCAGTTACTTTGAACACTGTCAAAGTTAAGCTTTGTGGCACTTCTGGACGGCTTGTGAACCATTCAGCATCAGCCCAGCTTTGCATCACAGCTTTAGCATTTGCATTACCTTTATCTGCCTTTTCCTTCACGTCATGGAATTGATCAAACATCAATAATGTCTTTTTCAAGCCTTCAGCAGCAATGCCACCAACTGTAGCGTCATCCAACAAATCAATGAGAGGAGAAATGTTGTAACCACCAAGCATCGTGCCTAGCAACTGTGTTGCTGTTTCACGAGTAATCAATGGAGTTTTTTCTTTACCGAAAGCAACCGCTGCTAAATAAGAGGCTTTAACCTTTGCTGCATCATCCACACCTGCAGGAACGCGATGAGTGATTAGTTCGACCAAAGTTGCTTCCTCACCTTTTGGTGGGTTCTTTAACAACTCGATCAACTCACCAGTTTGTTGCGCTGACAACGGTAACGGTGGAATACCTAGGGCCGCACGTTCTGCGACATGGTCACGGTAGGCTTTCAACATAGTCTTTCCCTCTCTATTTAGACAATTAAATAAACCAATATTCTAAGACTTATATCTTATATAAGACTTGCAAAACTGGCAATATAACCATGAAAATTAGCTCAATTTCATTGCCTGTGCCTGACAAAATGATGTCAAATAAAAATAGCTTTTAAATCAATGATGTAAAGTAATGCCTTATGAAGAAAACAGACCTTTACAAGAACGCGGGATTGGCCGTGGCCAACCAAATGAAGAATTCAGCCCCAAAACCCAAGGGAAATGCTAAAAATTCCCCTGGAAATGGCAAAAAACTGAACCCACTTCTCGCATCCCTGCTTAAAAAGCCTGAATAAGGCCAAGGCAACCCAATGGGTTAGAGATCAAATTTTGCTTTGATTTCTGGTGGCCATGCCGCTGCTTTTTGAGCCACAAAATCAACCCAAACCATGGTGGCCCCACCATTGGCATAAACAGTATCTGGGTCTGACGTCAGAGAAATGACATTAAACGTATCAACCCCCACTCTGCTTGGGTTGGCAATATAGGTTTTTACGATCAAATCTGCCGGATAGGTAATTTGCTTTAAGAAGTTACAAAAAGCATTCACCACCACTACTCCAGCGTCTCCTTTGGTGACAGCTAAGCCAAAACTATCCAACCAATTCACGCGGGCTTGCTCAATATAACGAAAATAAACTGCATTATTCACATGCCCCAATGCATCCATATCACCCCAACGAACTGGGATGCGTGATTCATGAACCAGTTTTTTATCTTCAGGTATTTCAATGCGCATAGGTCTTCATCCAATCAGTGAGATCACTTAGTCATCAAGGCGTGTTCTTATCAATCTTGAACCATGCAGCGTACATAGCAGGCAAAGACAACAAGGTTAATCCTGTGGCAACAATCAAACCGCCCATAATTGCCACCGCCATCGGCCCCCAGAAGACACTTCTAGATAATGGAATCATCGCTAATACAGCTGCCGCTGCAGTCAAGATGATCGGACGATAGCGCGTTACACAAGCATGAATAATCGCCTCACGCGCAGGCATGCCAGATGCACGACCTTGCTCAATTTGATCAATCAAAATCACTGAGTTACGCATGATCATGCCTAGTAGAGCGATAAATCCAAGCAGCGCCACAAAACCAAATGGGCGATTAAATAACAATAATGTTAAGGCTACTCCAGAGATACCTAGCGGCGCAGTTAACACGACCAAGAAAGCGCGTGAACTACTTCTTAGCTGTATCACTAATAAAGTAAAAGTGATAAAAAGCATAATCGGCACACCTGCATTGATCGAATCTTGACCACGTGAACTTTCTTCGACAGATCCGCCGATGGCCACTTTGTATCCTGGCGGTAATTTATCAATCAGCGGCTCAAACTGTTTTAACAATGCGCTAGTTGCAGTGGGACCTTGGATACCTGGCATCACATCAGCTTGAACAGTAATAGCGTATTCGCGATTTTCGCGCCACATAGTAGCTGGCTCCCAAACAACTTGAACCTTGGCAATCCTTCCGAGCGGAATCACCTGACCTGAAATGGTGGTCAACATCGTTTCATTTAAATCACTCACCTGATCGCGTTCAGAACGAGGCAAACGCAAAACAATCGGCGCCAATAAATCACCCTCACGATACTGACCAACTGTTACTCCACCAAAATGACTAGATAGAGTTTGCGCAATGACTTGAGGTGGCACACCCAATTCTCGCGCTTTAGCTGAATCAACCTCAATTTTTGCAACTGGCTGGTTTTCATTCCAGTTATCTTTAACACCATAAATTAGATCTGATGCGCGCATCACATTCAGCAAACGATCGGCCTCAACTCTTAGCTGAATTGGATCATCCCCCGTCACCCTGAACTCGACTGGATATGTCACAGGTGGCCCATTAGGTAGCAATTTCACCCTCAATCTAGCTTCTGGCGCCACATCCTCTAGTACACGCGGTAACACTTGATTGAGTCGATCCCGCTCCGCTAAATCTGCGACTACGATTGCTTGAGCAGCATTGGATCTTGGAAAAATAATATCTAAAGGCAAAAAGAATCTTGGTGCACCATTACCTATCCACATGGTCACGGATTGCACACCTTTTTGCTCCAATATTTTTTCTTCAATTTTTTTGGCGGCAGCTTCAGTGGCTTCAAAACTCGCGCCCTCAGTCAAATAAATATCCACCAAAATTTCTGGGCGAGAAGAGTCAGGGAAAAACTGCTGCTGCACCTGACTCATACCAACAATACCCAATACAAAACTTGCTACTGTGGCAATAATGGCTTTACGACGATGATCAATACACCAAGCAACAATTGTTTTAAACCGTTGATAAAAAGGTGTATCAAAATGCTCATGCTGCTGACCATCCAAAACAATATGATCTGGCTTTTTCAATAACAAGAAGCCTAGATATGGCACAAACAACACAGAAACAAACCAAGAAATAATTAGTGCAGCAGCAGTCACAGCAAAAATAGCAAAGGTATATTCACCAACGGCAGACTTTGCAATGCCAATTGGCAAGAACCCCACGGCAGTAATCAGCGTACCAGTTAACATCGGCATAGCGGTTAACTCATAGGCAGCCGTGACAGCTTTAACGCGGTCATAACCCTCTTCTAATTTACGCACCATCATTTCAACCACAATGATGGCGTCATCAACCAAAAGACCTAAAGCAATAATTAGTGACCCTAATGAAATCTTATGCAGGCCAACCCCGGAAATATTCATTACCAAGAAAGTTACCGCCATTACCAATGGGATACTGATAGCCACCACCAAACCAGGCCTTGGGTCTATCCGCCAAGGATTTTTATGCAGACCTAAGGCTAGTAAACTCACAACCAAAACAATGATCAAAGCCTCAAACAAGGTAACCAAAAATTCCCTGACCGAACCTGCCACAACTTTTGGCTGATCTTGTATCAAGGACAACGTGACACCAGCGGGCAAATCTTTTTCAATAGCGTTGCTAGCTTTCGTCAGAGCTTTACCTAATTCAACAATATCTCCACCTCTGGCCATTGAGATCCCCAAGGCAACCAACTCTTCGCCCTGAAATCTAACTTTGCTTTGAGCGGGATGAATAATGTCGCGCCGAACCTCTGCAACATCGCCCAAGCGCAATGATGCCCCCGAAGATGTTCGTAAAGGCATTGCCTTAATATCTGCAATGTTCTCAAACGGTCCGCCGACTCGAATAGGCATCGAGAAAGATTTTGTTTCAACTTGACCACCATTCTCAATCGCATTTTGTTGATTAAGTTGCTGAGCAACCGTTGCTGGAGACAGAGCATACTGAGCCATCTTTTTCCTAGATAGCTCGATATAGACTTGCTCTTCTTGCAAGCCATAAATATTGACCTTGCCAACATCCTTTACCTGAAGTAAACGTTGTCTAACATAGGTAGTGAAATCCCTCACTTCATTTGGCTTATAACCTTTAGCAGACATCGCATAGATCACACCATAAGTATCCCCAAAATCATCATCAAAATATGGGCCGTTAATACCCATAGGTAAATATGATCTTGAGTCTGAGACTTTCTTACGAACCGTATAAAAAAGATTAGGTATATCTTTAGCTGGCGTACTATCTTTAACAAAAAAGATAATCATTGATTCGCCAGGGTGAGAGAAACTTCTGATCTTGTCGATACTAGGAACCTCTTGAAGCGTCCTCTCAATTTTGTTAGTTACTTGATCGGCAACTTGAGCAGCAGTCGCCCCCGGCCAAAAAGTTCTGACCACCATCGCGCGAAAAGTAAAGGGAGGATCTTCATCTTGGCCCAACTGAAAATAAGCGCTAATACCTAACACGGTAAGAGCAATCATTAAGTAACGAACTAAAGGCGCGTTATCAATTGCCCAGCGAGACAGGTTGAATTTTCCAAGGCTCATTACTCAGCCTTTTCTGATAATGCAATACGCACCTTCTGACCAACACTTAGAGCATGCCAACCAGTGGCTATAACCACATCCCCAAGAGACAACCCTGCCAAGACTTCAGCGGAAACATCATCTACCTTGCCCAAGGTAACTTTAGCAATCGCAATCGTACCAACTGATTTGGACTCTGGATCCAAGGTTAACTTATAAACGCTGGTGCCATCACCGTGAATTGCTGTAGCCGGCAACAAAATAGCTTGATTATTTTTTGTTATAGGCCTGCTAGATGAGCCCTCTGTTTTAACCCTAGCAACCAAGTCCTTGATATCTACCATCTGGCCTAGAGTTAGGCCAAATTCAATTAATTGACCAGGCTCAATGGCGCGCAAAGTCACAAACCCCATCTGTTCCATCGACTGCTCATACTTAGCGCGAGCAGCCTCAATCACAGCCACTCGACGATCAAACTCTGATGCAGAAATAAAATTCTTAGCCTTTAAATCTGAGTAACGCTTAAAGTCAGCTTCCGCTGATTGCAACTCCGCTTTAGCAGCTCTATAGCTCACTAAAACAGTTGATTCAGAAGAAATAGTATTAGGCATCAATCTAGCCAAAGATTGGCCAGCCTGCACACGATCACCTCGCTTAGCCAATAGTTCAGTGACCTTGCCGCTTGCATCGAAATAAAGCTTACCTGGGTCTTTGTTCGCGACCCCAACGTCAGCACCTTCTATAGTCTGACCAATAACCACGACTTTAACCAATCGAGGTAAGGGATTTTTATCTTCACCACCACCGCAACCGCCCAATAGGGCAATGGATAACAAAAGTGCTGGTATTGCTATTAGTTTTGAGCTCATGCCCTGATTTTAGTGCAATGCCCCATTGATTG
>JAOAUK010000030.1 GCA_030157655.1 Polynucleobacter sp.
ATTGCTATTAGTTTTGAGCTCATGCCCTGATTTTAGTGCAATGCCCCATTGATTGCACTGCGAATCTCTTGGGCCAGATGAGCTCTTTCATGAGCAAAAATAAACTGGCCGATTTGGACGGCTTCCTGACCCATCTCAAGGGTAACCAGATGTTTTTGGGTGTCTGATTTGAGCTCTGGGTCTTTCACCCTAACCCATGGCGCATTCCAACTCACTACTGTTCTTCGATTACCTAGAAACAACTCTATTGTGAACTCTGTGCCATTAAGAATGACTCTTTCATAATCACTAGCATGGCGCGCATAAATGAGTAGCGCAATACCCAATACAAGCAGCTCAGCAAATGTAAACGGCAAAATCATCCAAGCCCCTTGCCACCAAAAATAAGCAGCAATGAGACAAGAAAAGCAAACCATCGAAAGATAAAAAAGCCCGACCTGCCGTGGCGTGAATGAACAATTACGCCTCATATGCCAAATGCGACTGGTAGGAGTGTTGTCCATCAGATCTATCTCAAACTCACGGCAATCCGGTCCATGGCGTGAGCCAATGCCACATCACGCTCTGTTAAACCTCCGCTATCGTGGGTAGATAACGTCACTTGCACTTTATTCCACACATTGAACCATTCAGGATGATGATTCATTTCTTCAGCAATAATTGCTACTTGAGACATGAACTCAAATGCAAGCTTAAAGTCTTTAAAAATAAATTCTTGATACAACGCGTCTCTGGTTGGCAAAATGCCCCAACCAGGTAATTCACTCATCAGTAATTGGCGCTTGGCCGTATCTAGTAATTGAGCCATGTGATTAATTTATCACCAAGCATCAATCCTTGCTTGCGGTTGTTTAGGCGATGATCAACTTAACCATCATGGCTACTGAAAGCATCAATGCAAAGATGGCAAAAGATTGTTGAACGCGCGGACCAGAGATGGACTTAACCGCTTGACGACCGATCAACAAACCCACTACCGAGCCACCAGCAAAAGGAGCGGCCAAAGTCCAGTTCATCGAGCCATACAAGTTAGAAAACAGTACGCCGCCAAATGAAACAATTGTCAAAACGCCCAGTGAAGTTGCCACAATCGACTTCATCGGTAAATCTGTAAATCTTCTGAGAGCCGGAACAATGATGAACCCGCCGCCAACCCCTAGTAATCCAGAAAAGAAACCAGCCAATGCTCCTGACATTGCCAATGCTCTAGCGCATGGCAATGTCCAAGTTAACTTTCCAATCGTTTGATCTAGCATGCATGGAGGACCTAACTCCTCATCGAGGCCAGCCAACTCTCTTTGAGCTTGCTTCCACATATTTCTTGCTACTAATAGGAGTACTAAACAGAAAATAAGAACCAAAGGCCAATTGGGTAATTGATGTGCAAGCCATATGCCAACTGGTGAAAACAGCAATCCAGCAGTTGCTATCAACATCGCCGCTTTATAACGCATGATCTTAGAGTGCAAACCTAGGTAGGCTCCCAAGCCAGCAGATAAAGAAACTGCCAGCAAACCAATCGGCGCAGCCTCTGCCACATTAAGATGAAGAAAAAAGCCTAGGAGCGGAACAGAAAGAATGGCGCCACCGGCGCCAGTCAAGCCAAGAACCACACCTACAAATATACCCAGGGCAATACTAATCAGGACTACTTCCAACTAATTAACCAACCTGCTGCGCTAGCATGTATAAATTAGTCGATCTTGCACCTGAGCGGCAAAATGCCAAAATTGGGCCAGGCAAGGTCTCTAACAAACGAGCCATTTCTTGCGCTTGCTCTAGAGTGATCTGACCACTGACAACTGGTAGATAAACATAATTAAGGCCTAACGATTTCGCTACTTGCTCAACATCAGCACTCAACGGTTGCGCTGGACCACCCTCACCATCTGGGCGATTATTAATGATGCTCTTGTAACCTTGGCGAGCAATCTCAGCAACATCTTCAGGGGCAATTTGACCCAAAGTACCAAATTGATCTGTATGACAAGCGATTTGTAGTGGCATGCCACATCCTCCAGTGTTTGAATGATAAGTTGGTGAGTTACCTGCAACCACAGGCTCACATGGTGGCGGAAGCATTCTCCATTGAAGATACTTCATCGCCAAAATTGCTCCAACAATAAATGCTGCAAAAGCAATGAATGAATTAATAGCCAAGGTAGAGATGCCTGTTAAACCCTGACCTATCGTACAACCCATAGCTGTGACACCACCAATACCCATTAGCACACCACCTAATAGGTGATTGCCAGTGTCTTCAGCATTTCTAAAACTTTCCCAATGGAATGTTTTAGTAACCAATGAATAAATAGTTGAGCCAATCACTAGACCGAATACTGAAGCAATACCCAAAGTAACTTTTTTACTAGTATCACTAAAGAAAGTTAGCCACTCGATCACATAAGCATATGGCGCCACATAAGTAAGACTTTCCATACGACCACTGTTGGTTGCAACAAACACTTCTTCTAAGGTATTAGGATCTTCAGCAACATAACCCAGAGAACCAGATATCCACCAAATGGCCAAAATGGCTCCACCAACACCAAAGCCTGCTAGAAGATTATTGAAGTTCCAAAAGTCTTTTCTAAATAAAGCAAAAAGCATTAATGCTCCACCAAGGACCAATGGCAAAGCCAGTTGCAAGGTGCCCTTAGCAATACCCCATTGGGCAGACAACACGCTAGGTAGGTCTTGAGAAGTTGATAGAGTGAGAGTCACTGCGTCGACAGTATTAACTCTTAAAACACCAAAGACACCCTTTAAGGTCATATACGAAGACAAAGCCAAGGTTAAGAAAACCACCAAGGACTTTAAATTGCCAGCACCAATGCGCAATAGCGTTTTGCTACCGCAACCAGATGCTAGAACCATACCAAAACCAAACATCACACCACCAACAATGGTTGATAACCAAGTTAGCCTACTGCCGGTATAAATCGATTTGCTGGTGTCGATCATGCCTATGCTAGTCATTAAACCAACGCCGATCATCGCCACGCCAATAGCTAACAACCATTGACGCATGCGTGTCCACTCGCCCATCACAACAACATCCGTCACAGCACCCATGGTGCAAAAACGAGTTTTTTGTAAGACGATGCCTAATAGCACTGTGACCCCAAAGGTGGCCCAGATAACGTTATTTGCAATGGTGTTTAAATCAATTTCAGGCATATTAGATATAGATAGAGCTCAAACCTTGTAAGCCTGCCATTTTATGGCATTTTTGTAGTTTGACTCTTTAGATACTCTTGATCACTAAATCGTGGCACCCAATGCGGCTTATAAATAACAAAAACTGCCAAGAGCATCCCAGAAAGAGATCCCTCGGTAAAAGACAAAATAAGTAACGCAACAAACCAATCAATGATGTCCATAGACAGCCCCATAGTGGCAGGCCAAAAGGTTTGATGCCAAATCATGAGGGCTGCAGCAGGAAGAATCACGCTTAAAACACCTGCTACATAGCCATGACCAAAAATGAATATGAACAAGTGTTTTGGCAAGCAACCACCAATCAAACGCATGATTCCGCATGCACACATCGCAGGCATGACTCCTAATACCAAAAATTGACGCAAAGCATGATCCAAAGTCCAACCGCTAACTAACGCAACAATGGCGGTCACCCCCGCTAGCATCACAATTGCAGGCCGTAATCCATACATTGCAACGAGTAATGAAGCGCCAAAAAATTGGAATGACAAACCGACCAAGGCTTCCTCAGCCATACCAGGCAAATGGGCACGTATATTCCACGCCAAACCAAGCGCAACAATTCCGCCAAGTACTGAATTTAAAACTTCAGGCCTAATTAATACTTTCCAATGATCTTTGGAAAAGGCCCAAAAAAGAATAAGACCGGAAAGCGCTAGCGATAAACCGGTCATATTCATCATTTAGATCCCCTTACGCCGCGAATCCTGGGTTGCCTTTGGCGCCTTCAATCTTAGGCATATTCAAAGACTTCGCTTTGACGGTCTTAATATCTTTAAGATACTTAGCCACCACATCCCAAATTGGTTCACCACCGACTGCTTTAGCTTCCTCCGCTACTGGAGCCCAACCCGCAACTTTATAAGTCTTATTAGGGTCAATTAATTTGCCACCCAGCATCATGTTGCTAATGCGCTTACCTGCCTCACCCATTGGGTTAATTGCATACTGCAAGCCACCCACACGCACCATGTCACCACCTTGTTGGTAGTAAGGATCTGGATTGAAGAGATTGTCAGCAATATCTTCTAAAACAGTCTTGATCATGTCGCCCTTCATCATCGTGACCGTGGTCCACGGGTAAGTAATCGCCGTTTGGTCCATCACATGCTCCATCGTAATGGCCTGACCTGGCAATAAGGATGTACCCCAACGGAAGCCTGGTGAAAATGCAATTTCAGCATTCTTAACCGCCATCAAACCATCCAAAATAAGTTGGTCAAAACTACCGTTGAAGTTACCGCGACGATAGAGTAAGCCCTCTGTGACAGCTAACTTCTCACCCAACTTGGTTTCGTATGGAGCACGAATCTTATCGATCAACTTGTTCATGGCAGGATCTGCAGGGATCATGTCTGAGAACACTGGCAATAACTTATAACGGAAATCAGCCACCTTGCCACCGTTAACCTTAAAGTCCAACACACCCAAATACTTACCATTTGAACCAGCGTTCGTAACAAGCGTTACGCCGCCAGCATTTTTGACCTTCACAGGAGTTGGCACACCATCATGCGTGTGACCACCCATGATCGCATCGATACCCGTCACACGACTAGCCATTTTCAAGTCAACGTCCATACCATTGTGAGATAGGACAACCACAACTTTGGCACCTTTAGCACGCACTTCATTCACCATCTTTTGCATATTCTCGTCTTGAATACCAAAAGTCCAGTTAGCAACCATGTAACGTGGGTTAGCAATTGGTGTGTATGGGAAAGCTTGGCCAATCACAGCCACTTTTACACCATTCATTTCACGAATCACATACGGATCAAAAACTTGGTCGCCAAAATCATTGGTTTTAATGTTTTGCGCTAAGAAAGAAATCTTGCCTTTAAAGTCTTTTTCAACAATCTCTTTCACACGCTCTTCGCCAAGAGTCATCTCCCAGTGAGGCGTCATGATGTCTACACCCAAAGCCAAACAGGCATCCACCATGTCTTGGCCATTGGTCCACAAAGAAGTACCAGAACCTTGCCAAGTATCACCACCATCTAGTAGCAAGGAACCTGGGCGACTGGCTTTCATTTTTTTCACTAATGTGGCCAAGTGCGCAAAGCCACCGACCTTGCCATACATCGCCGCCGCTTTTTCAAAATCCAAATAAGTGAATGCGTGTGCCTCACGAGTACCCGGCTTAATGTTGTGCGCCTTTAACAGGTGCTCACCCACTAAGTGAGGTGTTTTACCTAACTGCGCACCAAAGCCCAAATTAACATCAGGCTCACGGAAATAGATTGGTTTTAACTGCGCATGACAGTCAGTGAAATGCAGAAAGTGCACATTGCCAAAACGAGGTAAATCATAAAACTGATTAGCTGCAGACTGAGCATTGGAATAATCCGAATTCAAAGCCATGCCACCTGCTGAGGCAACTGCTAAAACTTGTAAAAACTCTCTACGATTCATTGACATAAAAATAACCTTATTTGAATAATAAAAAAGACCGCCAATTCCAACGAAGTAGCGGTCTTTATCTTTCCGTGAATTACTTGTTAACTGGTGACTCTGGATCTAACAATAGAGCCATCACGTGGCGCATTTGATCTTCAGTTAACAATTTGTAATGGCCCATGCGAGGCATATTGCTACAGGCGTTATACGCTTTAGCGTTATAAATTTTTCCCCAAGTGTATTGAACAACATCAACAGAGTTACCGCGAATCTTGCCGTAATTCCACAATGATGGGCCAATGTTGCCATGAGAAATTTCTTTTTTGTTAATTTGATGACAGTTGTAGCAACCACCGCCATTAACCGTATCAGCCTTATCTGTCCAAGTAGCGCCACGACCACTTTGAGCAATCTTTTCGCCCTCTTTCCAATCGCCTAAGTATTTGCCATCAGAAGGCTGTTTGATTGTCGCCATATTAGCTTTCTCAATCGCTTCACGCTTTTTAGCATCACCCTTACCACTCAAGGTAACAGGATCAGAGCAAAACTTTTGCGTGTCATCACGATCCAAGCGATCCATACCAGCAATACCTTTAGCATTAAAGCTAGCGGCGTGATCTTTTTCAAACTTACTTTGCGCTACTGTAGATGTGGCGGCAACCACTAATGCTGCAGAAACTAATAGATGTAATTTTTTCATATATATCTCCCGCGGCTTAGCGCTTCAATCCTGGTGTATTCATTTCGCCACCATTAGCCTTCACACCCATGTAAACAGATAAAGCAATCGTCACATCTGATGTGTAAATAGGCTCAGGGAAACGCTGTTGACGATAGCAATCATTCAAGCGACGTTGCATCGTCCAGAAGTTACCGCTAGAAACACGATAAGCCGGCCAGTAGCCAAAACCTAAAGCAGCACCTTTTTGTACTGTAATGTTTGGCAAATCTTGCAAACGAATACGCTTACCTTCTTCACCATGACATGATGCGCATGAGAAATCCATGGGGCCACCTTGGAAATAGAAGGCCTTCTCACCCATCGCAAACATTTCTTTTTCTTTAGGATGCTTGTTAGGCACGTTAATCTTCATGCCCTTAGAGTGTGTCACCACATAAGCTACCACTGCCTCAACATCTTTACGCTTGCCCTTTTCAAAGCCAGCACTGATGATTTCTTTAGGGTCATAGCCTTGCAACTTTTCCATACAAGTAATGATGCGAGACTCTAGATCTTGAACTTTATTAGTATCTTTAAAGTAGCGTGGCAATTCTGCTGCCGCACCCTTCACAACACCAGGACCTTTACCTAAGTCACATTTTTGCAATGTGGCATTTTTGGGGCCCATTGGTTTTTGCCAAATATCTTCACCCGCTGCTTCATATAACTCAGAAGGATTACCATCAGCGATCATCTCGCGATATTTAGCAATATCATCAGTCGCGCTTTGAGCCAAGGCCAATCCAGCCATGGCGCTCAAAGAGACTAATAAAGCACTTTTCATTATCGTCTTCATTACCACTCCTCTAAAGATAAAACCCCGCCATTCATGAAGAGATTAGCGGGGCTTTATTCACATACAAATTAGCTAATTTTTGCTTCGTCTGTACGTTTGTCGTTTTTGTTATCTACCCAAGTAATGCTAACTGTGTCACCCTTAGCACCACCCTTGAACTTAAAGTTCAAGAATGGGTCTTTAGAAACAGCTGGGCCAAACTGAGCTTCAAACACTTGCTTACCTTTACATGTCGCTGTCAGTGTTGTGATGTGATGTGCAGGAATTACTTTACCTGATGCATCTTTACGCTGACCTGTTTCCATGTCGTGTTTCATCAAAACTTTAACGTCAACTACGCCGCCATTCTCTTGGGCACGTACGCGCATTGGATCTGCCATTTTTATTTCCTTTCAGTACAAATTAATGAGTTAAATGAATCTTGTGCGGGGGAGCTATTAGCCGCCACAACCACCCAAAGTCACCTTAACTTCTTTTGTTGTCACATACCACTTACCGTCAGCCTTCACTAAAGCATGTACGTTTGATGTTTGACCCATCTTTACACGTGAAGCAACAAATGCCTCTGAGTCAGCGCTCAACAAAAATTGAGCTGCTAATGCGCTTGGGTTTTTCTCAACCAAAATGGCCATTTGTTGTGTTTTTGGCAATGTTGATGTCACGCCAACAGGTACAACTGCACCGTTTTCTGCAATATCAGGAGCATTGATAGTGATAGCTGATGATTTGTCAGCTGATGAACCACCTAATGATTTCAATACATCGTCCAATGACTTTGCATCAAACGCTACTTTATTCCACTCAGCTGCTTCAGCTTGAGAGATCAAGCCAGTTGCCGCCATCAAACCAATGATTGCTGTTAATCGCAATGCTTCACGACGTTTTAGGTTCATACGAACTCCTTCTTAAAAAACTAAATTTCAAAAAATTCTGAATACTTATCCATCTTAACGGTTTATTTACCAGTAAGCATCCATCTTACAAGTACATCAATATCGCCCTCAGGTACGTGAGCATGCGGTGGCATAGGGATTGCACCCCATGTGCCCGCACCACCAACCTTCACCTTCTTGTGCAACTTACTCATTGCATCAGCCTGTCCCTTGTATTTGGCAGCCACCTCTGAAATGGCTGGACCAATAGCACGGCTAGCTGGTGCATGGCATGTTGAACAATTATGCTTCTTAAATAAGCCTTCTGGGGTGATAGATTCAGCTGCAGCCAAATTTACTGCCATTAAGCCCTTACCTGGTAACTTAGCCAATGGTGGCTTTGTTGTATCTGCGCCACGGAATGGACCATACGGTCTATTTTGCAGTGCAAGATTTTCATGGGCATTACGTGCGTAATCAGGCAATGTTGAACCAATCGTCACGTGTTTTGTGCAATTAGTCATACAAGCTGTTGCTTTAACGTCTGGCTTACCGCCCTCATTCCACATACCGTGCGCTTGAGTCATACCATTACGGTTCGGCATTAACTTTTGCACTTCAGCAATATTTTGGTCACTTAAAGTGAAGTCTTCCGGAACAATCTCCGCCATCGATAAAACATAACCTAATACAGCATAGGTGTCATCAACAGACAATGTTCTAGGAGCATTCCAAGGCATGGCGCGGTGAATGTAGTCCCAAAGCGTTGACACTGTTGCTACTTTCATCAAAGTAGTTCTTTGCGGCTGTTTATCACTTGTTAAAGAAGCTACACGACCAGTTTTAATGTCATCCTTAGTTGTACCGCCAACGATGGGCGTGAACACTTCATTTGATTCACCAAAAGTGCCATGACATGAAGCACAGCGACCTTCCCATACCTCTTGACCACGAGCTGTTGTGCCAGATCCCTTTGGAAGACCTTTGAAGTCAGGTCTAACATCAATGTCCCAAGCAGCCACTTCGGCTTTAGTTGCTTGACGGCCAATACCCGGGTAATTTGACTGGGCAAAAGCAGTTGTCACGGCACCAAATGCCAAACCTGCCACCACGAGATGTTTAGTTAATTGATTAGCCAACTTGAACATTGCTCAACTCCCCGTTCACATCAAGCTTCCATGCTTGAATTGAATTATTGTGATAAATGGAACGTGTACCACGAACCTCACGCAACTGTTTAACCATTGGCTGTACATAGCCTGTTTCATCAGTAGCGCGAGACATCAAGATGGCTGGTGAACCATCCCATACCCAGTCCATATTGAAACGAGTAATCGCTTTCGATAAAACTGGAGTCTCTAGGCGAGCTCTACGCCAGTTATTACCGCCATCAACTGAGATATCAACGTGCTTGATCTTGCCTCGGCCAGACCACGCCATACCACTGATGTTATAGAAGCCTTTGTCTAACAACTGTTGGCCACCTGATGGCGTTGTGATCACAGACTTACACTCTTGTACAGTGGTGTACTGACGATGTAAACCACTTGGCAATAAGTCGATGTAGTGAACTGCTTCGTCTTTACTAGCGTATGGCATGTCGCCCACTTCAATACGACGCAACCACTTCACAGAACTCACACCTTGTACGCCAGGAACTAATAAACGTAATGGGTAACCATTTTCAGGGCGCAACATTTCACCGTTCATACCCCAAACCACTAATACGTCTTTTAACGCGTTGTCCATTGGAATAGTTCTAGTCATACCAGAACCATCGCCACCTTCGGCCAAAATGTACTTACCTTTTTTCAAATCCGCGCCGCACATATCTAGCAACACTGATAGAGGTACACCTGTGAATTCGCAGCAAGACAACATACCGTGCGTGTATTGAACGCTTGGCACAGCAACGTTACCCCACTCCAAACCTGTATTAGCACCGCACTCAATGAAGTGAATACGTGAAACGCTTGGCAAGCGCATCAAGTCATCCATGGTGAATACTTTTTCTTGACGAACCAAACCATTGATCATCAAACGATGTTGCGCTGGATCGATGTCATACCAACCTTGATGATGACGCTCGAAATGCAAACCGTTAGGTGTAATGATGCCGAAAAAACCTTGTAGCGGTGAAAACGCCACAGATGCTGCTGGCACACGAGTCAAACCTGGTGACTCACGACGTTGTAATGCAGCTTCCCATTGTGAGGGCATACCGTAAGGACGAGCAGCAACTGGCTGACCTAAGGTCGTTTGCCATTGTTGCTTTTCCAAAATAACTTTTTCACCTTCAGCGGCGATTGCTGTACCTGCTGCTGTGGCACCTAAAGCCGCAACAAAACTCTTACGCAAGAAACCGCGGCGCTCTTCACTCAAACCATGCTCATAAACTTCATCAGCAAATTGCTGAGTCACAAAGTTTTCTGGCGCACGACGTAACCTACCTATTGGTGTAGATTTCTTTTTAACTGGCACAGGACCCCCAAAGTTCAAACAATGCAAAATTTTTGTATGTTGAATATGTTTTCAACTAGTGTGAGATTATTCATGTTTATAGATCTTTTTGAAATATGCAAATAACAAAAAGTTGTTACTTTTTTGCGGTTTAAGGGTAAGCACTATGCTTTTTTCATGAACACTTATTTGCTTTATCTAACTGAAAATATTTTTTTGCTAACAGCTATAAAATTTCACTAACTATGTCATTTGATACACAAGCACTCATACTTTCACTCAAGCTCGCCTTGTGTACTTTGTTATTTTTAATTCCATTCGGAATTTGGGCCGCTTATCAACTGGCGCACAGCAAAAAAAATAAATCAGTTTTAGAAGCATCACTTGCTTTACCACTCATGTTACCTCCCACCGTTCTTGGTTACTACTTACTCGTTACATTTAGTGACATTAAATTTTTCAATCAACCGTTGGTGTTTAGCTTCACTGGTTTAGTGATTGCTTCAATTATTTTTAATTTGCCATTTGCCATTCAACCGATTCAGCGTGCATTCGAAGCAATCCCTTTAGAAATTAATGAAGCTGCCAAATGCAGCGGCTTAAATCGTTGGCAAGCATTCAAGCTCATACAACTACCACTCGCTTGGCGAGGCATCATCAGTGCAGCTGTGATGACTTTTGCGCACACCCTTGGAGAGTTTGGCGTGGTCTTAATGATTGGCGGATCTATTCCAGGAGAAACCAAAACGATTGCGATTTCAATCTACGATAGCGTACAAAATATGGATAACGCGGGTGCTGCGATGATGTCCTTGGCTTTGTTGCTCACCTCATTATTGGCGATCACCTTGAGCTACCAGCTCACTAACCGGAAGAAGGTGCGCTAATGCTATACGTCAACATACATCGCCAAAAAGACTTCCCTATCAACATTCAGTTTGAATGTGACTTAGGCGAGCTTCATGTGTTAGTCGGTCCATCTGGCAGTGGCAAAACAACCGCGTTAAGAAGCATTGCGGGCCTGTCTGATGTAAATGGTTTGATTCGATGCCAAAACCAGGTATGGCTAGATACCACTCAAAAAACTTGCGTCCCAACAGAAAAAAGATCGGTTGGTTTTTTATTTCAACAATATGCCCTATTTCCACACCTAACAGTTTTAGAAAACGTCTGCATCCCCTTAATCGCCAGACATGCGTCATCTAATGACGAAGGTCATCGTTGGTTAAAACGATTACGTATCGCCGATTTAGCAGATCGCTACCCTCACGAAATCTCTGGCGGTCAGCAACAGCGAGTTGCTCTAGCAAGGGCTTTAGCACGCGATCCTCAGGTGTTGTTATTGGATGAGCCGTTCTCTGCAGTAGATGCACCCACCCGTCAAAACCTTTACGAGGCTCTCTCAGAGCTACGCCAGGCTGTATCACTACCTATTATTTTGGTCACACATGATCTCAATGAAGCGATTCGCTTGGGTGACAAAATTACCGTGATTGACAATGGCGTGAGCTTACAAACATCTGCTCCGCAACAATTACTAGATAAACCACGTAACGCACGCGTTGCAGAATTAGTGGGTAGCCCCAACTTATTTCAAGGTGTTTTTGAATCAGGCACCTTAAGCTGGGGGCATGCAGGTTTAAAACTGTTGGTAAAAGATAAAGGGAAAATCAAAAAGCCTACTGATGTGGCATGGGTAATTCCCAGTCACTCGATTGAGGTGATTAGCTCTGAACAAGATATAAATAGTTACAAAAACAATCTAATTGACTGCGAAGTTATTCGAGTCCGACAATTGGGTCAAATTGCTGTGGTTTATTGGCAAGTGAAAGGATGTGATGATCAAATCGTCTGGCAAGCTTCCGCCAATGAGCTAAGAAGATTAGGTATTACGGTGGGTGCTCACAAGAAGATTTACTTAGACTCCGATCAAATACACATCATGCCAATCAACCCAGAACTCATTAAATAGTTAAACGAGGTTTTATGAAGATGAATAACCGCAGAAATATCCTTAAATTATCTCTAGGTGCTGCAGGTTTACTAGTCTTACCTCAAGCCATTGAACTGGCTAAAGCAACCGAGGACTTCATCAAAGGTCCTCGCGTCAAAGATCACCCCATCAAACAATTAAGTAAACATGTTTGGATGATTTATTCACCGGATGGTTTTCCTACTGCAGAGAACCAAGGGATGATGGCCAACATCACTTTTGCCATTACAGCCAAAGGTGTGGTGGTGTTAGATAGCGGCGCATCACTTCAAATTGGGGAGATGGCGATTCGGATGCTCAAAACAGTGACCAAACAACCGGTCGTTGCTATCTTTAACTCCCACTATCATGGCGATCACTTTTTAGGCAATCAAGCGTTCATTGATGCCTATGGGCCAATGCCTATTTATGCACACCCCTATAGCCTTGAACAAATCAAAGGGATTGAAGGCAATACTTGGCGCAGTCTCATGGAACGTTGGACTAATCAAGCCACGGTAGGTACCAAAGTTATTCCACCAACACACCCCGTCAAACATGGTGACGTATTTAACTATGGTGATGTCACTATCAAGGTTCATCACTATGGTGTTGCACATACCCCGGGTGATATTTGCATGGAAGTGGTTGAAGACAAGGTCACCCATGTTGGCGATATTGCCATGGACCAAAGAATTGCCAATATTGATGACGGATCCTATGTTGGCACATTTAAAACATACAAAGCTCTTTACGAATCAGCTGGTCAACAGTTATGGATACCTGGTCATGGACACGCCAAAAAAGAATTGCTGAACGAGTACGGGGCATTTTTAGCAGGCATCTATGAAACATGTGTTCAAGCGGTTAAGGATGGCATCGACCCAAGCACTGCCAAAGGATTGGTTTTGAAAGATCCTCGAGTCATTAAGTATGCGAAAAACACCAAAGGCTTTGAAGCAAATATCGGCAAGTACGTGAGTCTTGCTTACTTAGAAGCAGAAAAGGAAGCCTTTTAAGCTTCCTTTTCATGAACAGCGAGTATTCGGTTTAAATGTCTAAGCCTTTAAACCAGGCAATAAATCGTTTTTGATATCTTCGATATTTTCTAGACCAACCGCAATACGTACCAAACTATCCGTGATGCCGGCTGCTGCACGAGCCTCCGGTGTCACTCGCACATGCGTGGTAGTTGCTGGATGCGTGATGGTTGTTCTTGTATCACCCAAATTGGCTGTGATCGATAACAATTTAGTGCCATCAATCACCTTCCAAGCAGCTTCTTTGCCACCTTTGAGTGTGAACGACAAAATGGGACCGCCCATTTTTTGCTGAGCTTTTGCCAACTCATACTGCGGATGAGACTTCAAGCCAGGATGGTAAACACGCTCAACAGCTGGTTGCTTTTCTAACCACTCCGCTAGCTCTAGAGCTGATTGGCTTTGTTTCTCTACTCTTAAGTTAAGAGTTTCTAAACCCTTCAAAATCACCCAGGCATTAAATGCAGAAAGCGTTGGCCCAGCCGTACGTACGTACGGAAAGACCTTACCCAAAATAAATTCTTCCGTGCCCACTACTGCGCCACCTAAAACACGGCCCTGACCATCGAGGTACTTGGTCGCAGAATGAATCACCACATCAGCACCCAACTCTAGAGGCTTCTGTAACGCCGGTGTGCAAAAGCAGTTATCGACCACATACAGCGCATTAGCCGCTTTTGCAATTTTTGCTATCCCTGCTATATCCGCCACTTCCGTCAATGGATTCGATGGGGTTTCCAAATAAAACAGTTTGGTATTTGGTTTGACCGCAGATTTCCATGAGCCAAGATCAGACATATCCACATACGTTGTTTCAATGCCAAACTTACCCAAAATTGCCGTGAATAATTGAATCGTTGCGCCAAACACAGAGCGTGAGCAAACAACGTGATCCCCTGCTTGCAAATGAGACATTGCCACAGTCATAATCGCAGACATACCAGAAGAGGTCGCAATACAAGCCTCCCCACCTTCCATCGCAGCCAAGCGATCTTGGAACATCGCCACAGTAGGATTGGTAAATCTTGAATAAATAAACCCTTTTTCTGCATTGGCAAAACCATGAGCTGCATCAGCAGCGCTGTCAAAACAGAAACTAGATGTCAAAAACATCGCTTCAGAGTGCTCATTAAATTCTGTACGACGAACACCCGCTCTAACACCCAAGGTGTCAGTTTGCAGATTTTTGATATCGAGAGGTGCTCTTTTTTTATCGCTCATGACTCAATACTACTCTTGAGATGCTAAATGTAAATGTAATTGTGATCTTGCCAAATCAGAACCTTCAGCTTGCTGGCGATCCGCCAAAGACTTTGGCGTATTACGAGAAGCCTCCAAAGCATCCAAATAAGACTCAGTGATATCGCCAGTAATGTACTGGCCATCAAAGCAAGAGGCATCAAAGTTAGCAATTGCTGGGTTGATATCTCTCACTGCTTTTTTAAGATCTTCAACATCTTGATAAATGAGTTCGTCTGCACCAATCAACTTGGTGATCTCATCATGTGTACGGCCATAAGCCACTAACTCACTTCGCGTTGGCATATCAATACCGTAGACGTTAGGGAATCGCACAGGAGGTGCTGCTGAAGCAAAAATTACTTTTTTAGCACCCGCATCACGCGCCATTTGTACGATTTCATATGAAGTGGTACCGCGCACAATCGAGTCATCCACAATCAAAACGTTTTTGTCTTTGAACTCTAAACGCATCGCATTGAGTTTTTGACGCACTGACTTTTTACGCATCGCTTGACCAGGCATGATGAAGGTACGGCCAACATAACGATTCTTAAAGAAACCTTCACGGTATGGCACACCCAATAACTTAGCTACCTGCATCGCAGCTGGGCGGCTTGAATCAGGAATTGGCATAACCACATCAATTTGCGAAACATCTGTCTCACGAGCAATCTTTTCTGCTAAGTAGTTACCCATCAATAAGCGCACGTCATACACAGTCACGCCATCAATACATGAATCCGGTCTAGCCAAATACACATACTCAAAAATACATGGGTTTAAGCGCGCGTTCTCAGCGCACAATTTACTTTGGAACTGACCATCCATACCAATGAAGATAGCCTCACCAGGTGCGACATCTCTCACAAACTTAAAGCCAAGACCTTCTAGCGTTACAGATTCAGAAGCAATCATCCACTCAGGGCCTTGCGCCGTATCCATACGGCCAATACATAACGGACGAATACCAAATGGATCACGGAAGGCTAACAAACCATAACCAGAAATTAAAGACACTACCGCGTAAGAACCTTTCAAACGCTTGTGAACCTCAGTCACAGCAGTAAAAGCAGCACCAGCATCTAATGCAATGCTGTTAGTAGCACGCTGCAACTCATCTGCTAAAACGTTAAGCAAAACTTCTGTATCTGAATTGGTATTAATGTGGCGACGATCGCGATAGAACATCTCATCACGCAAAGCAGGCGCATTAGTTAAATTACCGTTGTGAGCCAAGATGATGCCAAATGGAGCGTTCACATAAAAAGGTTGTGCCTCTTCTTCGCTACTAGCAGAGCCAGCCGTTGGATAACGCACCTGACCAATACCTGCGTTACCCGGCAAGCTACGCATATTGCGCGTACGAAACACATCACGCACCATACCATTGGCTTTGTGCATGCTAAATGAACTGCCATTCATGGTAGCAATACCTGCTGCATCTTGTCCACGATGTTGCAACAGCAACAAAGCGTCATAGAGCAACTGATTTACTGGACTATTGCCTACTGCACCGACAATCCCGCACATATAAAACCTCTATCTTTTTAAAACTTACTTCTTCAACTGCTCAGACACCTGAGCAGCCCACTCATCCGGTAACCATGCCTTAGCCATGCCAGTTAACAATTCAACGGCAGGCAAGCACCACGCTTTACGCCATTCAGTAGTTTGAGAAAGGCTGGTTAAAACAATCAGACTACTCAAAATAACCACAATCAAAAGACCTCTTAACAAGCCAAACGCAAAACCTAATAGTCGATCCATAGGACTTAAGCCTGCTTGCTGCATGATTTTCGCTAAAAAGCGTCCAATTAAGGCGCAAATAATCATGGTCAGAATAAATAGGATCACAAAGCCTAAAGCTAAGCGAGTCATATCACCACCAGGAACTCCCGTTAACCATTCTTGAGCTAACCAAGTCGCGTAGTGATATGAAATCCAAGCTGCAGCAACCCAACCAACCAATGCCAACACCTCTCTGACCAAACCACGCCACACACCTACTAATGATGAGATGACTAAGATGGTAAAGAAGGCGATGTCGACAAGTGTGAAATGAAGGTTCATGTTATCTGCGCCCGTCTATTCACTCAGACTTTTGCTCGATGATCTTCGGACTCAGACCAACGTATTTGATTTTCTTTTCCGCAGCTTCGGCAGCAGCTCGATCGCCGTATGGACCAGATCTGAGCAGATGGAGCTTGACGCCCTCTTTATTTGTTTTGTGATCCACATAGGTAGATACTTTTTGCTCAGTCAGTTTCTTTTGCCAATTTTTGACGCGATCATCCGATGAAAATGCGCCAATCTGGATAATGAATTTTCCTGTGGAAGATCCTGCCGCCGATTTTTTATCTTCAAGAATAGATAAAACCTCTTCACCCTTATCTAGAGTTTTAGCAACAGGTGCTGGCTTATCAGATTTTGGCTCTTCTTTTTTAGCTTCCTTACTGGCTTCTTTATTTACTTCTTTATCTTTACTAGGTGTAGCTAAGTCAGCACTGGATTCCTCGCGCTTAGCATCAACTTTTTGCTCATCTTTGGCACCAGGCTGAATAATTTGAATAGCAATATCGTTGTTGTATTGCTTAGGCTTTGAATCAAAAATAATGGGCAGGCCAGCAACTGCCACAGTAACTAAAAATACCGCACCGATTAATCGATGTCGAGCACGTTGACGCTCAGGGTCCTCAGTCAGGCCATCTTCAACTGGCGTGTTGTTTTTGGTACTTGGGCGGTTAAAGAATGGTAGGCGCATCAGCTAAATTGTTTGGTCAAAGTTGTGTCATCGTTAATGAGCTTTTGCATTTCGATAGGCCAATACACCAGCAACGGTATAGAAGGATCCGAATACCGTAATTCTATCACCCTCACCCGCCTTTTTTAGTGCTGCTTGATAAGCTAATTCAGGACTTTCAAATACTTCAATCCCAGAATCCTGACCTTCTTTAAACCCTAGCCCCCTCAATTGGCTAGCCAAGGCTTGGCCACTGGCTGCTCTGGCTGTGGGTAGATCGCAAAAATACCAATAATCAATCTTATCCAACATGGGTTTCATGACCCCCTGGATATCTTTATCTGCCATGGCTCCAAATACCGCAATCGTGTACGGGTGGTAGGCCATATTCTCTAAATTCTGGGCCAAAGCGGCACTAGCGTGGGGGTTATGAGCCACATCTAAAATGATGGTGGGCTGACCTGGGAGCACCTGAAAACGCCCTGGCAACTCCACCCATGCCATACCGTTTCTGATTTCTTGGGCCCCAACAGGCAAACGGTCTCTAACAGCTATCAAAGCGGCAATCACAGCCGAGGCATTCAAAAGTTGATTGGCGCCCCGCAAAGCTGGATAGCCCAGGCCTGAGAAACGCTTGGTACGACCAGCCCAACCCCACTGTTGTTTATCGCCTTGGAAGTTGTAATCACGACCCATTAACCATAAGTCAGCGCCAATAGCGTTGGCATGATCAATCAATGATTGAGGTGGCACTGGATCGCCACAAACAGCAGGTTTTCCTGGACGGAAAATACCAGCCTTTTCAAAAGCAATTTTCTCTCTGGTGTCACCCAAATAATCCATGTGATCCATATCGATGCTGGTGACAATCGCACAATCTGCATCAATGATGTTCACAGCGTCCAAACGTCCACCTAAACCCACTTCTAAGATCACAGCATCCAAACCAGCTTGCGAAAACAGATGCATGATGGCCAAGGTGGTGAACTCAAAGTAAGTCAAACTCGGCGCATCTGGCAAAGAGACTCTAGCGTCTTCAACAATGGCAAAGTGTTTCAACAACAATTCATCACTGACCATCTCGCCACCCACGCGAGCACGCTCATTGAACTTTAAAAAGTGAGGCGACGTATGGCAGCCGACTTTATAAGAAGCCGCCAAAAGAATACTTTCTAGTAATGCGCAAGTTGAACCCTTGCCATTGGTGCCGCCAACAATAAACACGGTGGCGTCGATACGTAACTGAAGAGCCTCTTTGACGCGATTGATACGCTCTAAGCCCATATCAATGCCAACTGGGTGCGCATTTTCTAAATGACGCAACCAATCATCTAAATTGTCAAACGTAGCGGACAAGTGCTTAACTAGAAACTTAGGCGACTGAATCAGTGGGTTGCTTTAACAACAACGCCAATAAATCAGCAATTTCTTTACGCATATTGCGACGATCGACAATCATGTCAATGCCACCTTTTTGCATCAAGAACTCAGAGCGCTGGAAGCCCTCCGGTAATTTTTCGCGAACAGTTTGCTCAATCACGCGTGGCCCTGCAAAACCAATCAAGGCCTTTGGTTCAGCCATCACCACATCACCCATGAAGGCAAAGCTAGCTGAAATACCACCCATGGTTGGGTCTGTTAGGACGCTGATATAGGGCAACTTGGCATGCGCCAACTTCACCAACATAGCGTTTGTTTTTGCCATTTGCATCAATGACAACAAACTCTCTTGCATGCGCGCACCACCTGTGGCACTGATACAAATAAACGGCACTTTTTGCTCAAGAGCTGTCTGAGCACCGCGCACAAAACGCTCACCCACTACTGAGCCCATCGAACCACCCATGAACTCAAACTCAAAGCAAGCCACCACCACTGGAATTGTGTGAATAGCACCAGCCATCACTACCATCGCGTCTGTTTCACCCGTGGTATCGATAGCATCTTTTAAGCGGTCTGGGTACTTTTTAGTGTCTCTGAACTTCAAGGCATCCACTGGCAAAACTTCTTGACCAATCTCATGACGACCTTCTAAATCGAGTAACTTATCCAAGCGCTGGCGGGCATTGATGCGCATGTGATGATCACATTTAGGGCAAACATGAAGATTTGCCTCAATATCATTGCGGTAAAGCACTGCCTCACAAGATGGGCATTTAACCCACAAGCCCTCAGGAACGCTTTTACGTTGCGCAGGGTCAGTATGTTGAATACTTGGCGGTAGTAATTTATCGATCCAGCTCATATTTATTGGTCCAAAGCCTTGCGGATGTCTTTTAGGAAATTCTCTAGCGATTGTACTCTTTGTGAACTAGGGGTTTCCTCTAATAATTGCACAATTCTGCTACCAATCACCACAGCATCCGCTGTTTGCCCTACAGCCACGGCTGACTGGGCATCTCTGATACCAAAACCCACGGCAATAGGCACCTCAGATGCCGCCCTAATTTGGGGAATAATGCTCGCAACTGCCTTAGTATCCAAATTAGCCGCCCCAGTAACCCCTTTCAGGGATACGTAGTAAATGTAGCCAGCAGCCACCTTACCCACTTGATCAATTCGCTCTTGAGATGAGGTTGGAGCCAACAAGAAAATAGGATCAATACCCGCTGCACGACATTGCTTAGCAAAGTCCTCACACTCTTCTGGTGGGTAATCCACCACCAAAACACCATCAACACCTGCATCTTTAGAAGTTCTGACAAATGTTTCTGTGCCCATGTGTTCGATCGGGTTTGCATAACCCATTAAAACAATCGGTGTGTGATCATTCGTTTGACGGAACTCTTTAACTATTTCAATGCAGTGCTTAAGCGTCGTACCATGAGATAAAGCTCGCTCAGAAGCTCTTTGAATCACTGGGCCATCGGCCATTGGATCGGAGAAAGGCACCCCCAACTCAATCACATCTGCCCCACCACGCACCAAGGCATGTAACAACTCTAAAGTGAGACTAGGCTCAGGATCACCTGCTGTAATGAATGGAACTAAACCTTTACGGCCTTGTGCTTTTAACTCAGCAAATACTTTTGCAATTTTTGACATCGATATTCCTAAAACTTCAAACCTGATTCTTGCGCAACAGTGTGCATGTCCTTATCACCACGACCTGATAAATTCACCAAAATCGTTTTATCTTTAGCTAAGGTTGGCGCTAATTTGCAGGCATAAGCAATCGCATGACTGCTCTCTAATGCAGGGATGATGCCCTCAATGCGACAGCAATCATGAAAAGCCTTCAAAGCTTCATCATCTGTCACTGCAACATACTCAGCACGCTTCGAGTCTTTTAACCATGCATGCTCAGGACCTACCCCTGGGTAGTCCATACCAGCGGATACAGAATGCGTTTCAGCAATCTGACCGTTTTCATCTTGCAATAGGTATGTACGATTGCCATGCAATACACCAGGCGTACCTGCAACCAATGCAGCTGAGTGCTCTTTGGTATTTAAGCCATGGCCCGCTGCTTCCACACCAATTAATTGAACACCTGGCACATCAATGTATGGATAGAAAATACCCATGGCATTCGAGCCACCGCCCACGCAAGCCATCACGTAGTCTGGTTGGCGACCAATCATTTCTGGCATTTGTACTTTGCACTCTTCGCCAATCACGCTCTGAAAGTCTCTGACCATCATCGGATAAGGATGAGGGCCGGCCACAGTACCAATGATGTAGAAAGTAGTTTCAACATTGGTAACCCAGTCACGCATCGCTTCGTTCAACGCATCTTTAAGAGTTTTAGTACCTGATTCGACAGGCACCACCGTGGCACCCAATAACTTCATGCGGTAAACATTTTGCGCCTGACGAGCCACGTCGACTGCACCTTGGTAAACAATACATTCCAAACCCATACGAGCACAAATCGTTGCGGTTGCAACACCATGTTGCCCTGCACCCGTTTCAGCGATGATGCGCTTTTTACCCATGCGCTTAGCCAACATCGCTTGACCAATCACATTATTGATTTTATGTGCGCCTGTGTGGTTAAGATCTTCACGCTTTAAATAGATTTGCGCGCCACCCAACATCTCACTCCAACGCTTGGCGTGATAAACAGGTGATGGACGACCTACAAAGTGTTTTAGCTCAGAGTGAAACTCAGCCAAAAACTCTGGATCATGTTGGTATTTAGCATAAGTCTCTTTGAGATCATTTAATGCATACATCAATGTCTCAGAAACAAACACACCACCATAAGGTCCAAAATGACCTCTTACGTCTGGAAAATCATACATAGTCTTGACCTCTATACGGCTTGAGTGCCTTGATTGGCACCACGAACTACATCAATAAACGCCTTCATTAATTCAGGGCTTTTTTGACCTTTAGCTGTTTCAATACTGCTAGAAACATCGACAGCACAAGGTTTAAGGTGCGAGATTCCCTCGACCACGTTGTGCGTGTTCAATCCACCACTCAAAACGACCCGATGCGCGTTTTCTTTTGCCCATAGTTCCGGTATCAAAGACCAATCGAATACATGCCCGCCTCCACCGTAGCCCTCAACGAAGGCATCTAGTAAAAAACCGGCTGCTTTGGCATATTGTAGAGAAAAATCAGAAAGGTTGAAGCCTGGCTTCATTCTGGCTGCTTTCATCCAAGGCATGCCCTCGGCAATCTCCTCGCAGCGCTTGGCAGACTCATCCCCATGAAACTGCCACAAGGTCATAGGCACACGGTCTTTGATCCTCTTAACTTCCTCATCCGTGGGGTTCACCACCAAGGCAACCGCATCGACTCCACCTGGCATCCGTCCAATTAAGGCCGCAGCCATCTCAGGACTCACATATCTTGGGCTTGGCTCATAAAAGACAAACCCTAGCGCATCCACCCCCAAAGAAACAGCCGCATCAACATCCGATGAGCGTGTAAAGCCACAGAACTTAATCCGGGTTTTTTCAGGTGTATGTTTTAACAAGCCCACTTCAACTTACCTCAATTCACTTAAAAAGTTCTGTTGGCAAGAGACTACCCGCCAAACTAGGCTCAGGAATCTCAAAATGTTCTGGATATCCTACCCTAATCAGGTACAAACCATCTGGCATAAATGTCGGAGCAGCTAATTGACGGTTACGGGCCTCCAAAACACTTTTTAGCCAATTAGGGCCTTCTTTGCCTGACCCCACCGCTAACAAACTACCTACCAAGTTTCTGACCATGTGATGCAAAAAGGCATTGCCTCTGACCACAAAGTAAATCCAAGGGCCATTTTGGTGAATGTCTAACTGATAAAGCGTTTTGACTGGGGTCTTGCTTTGGCACTCAGACGATCTAAATGAACTGAAATCATGCTCACCCAATAAACATTGACTAGCTTCGCGCATGACCTCTAAATTGATGGACTTACCCTGAGGCAATATGTAATAACCCGCCTTACCAGCCACCAAGGGCGCAGCACAAGGGCCTGTTAATAGCGCATAACAATAGGTTCTTTCAAAGCCACTAAATCTAGCATCAAAATCAACTGGCACAGGCTTAACCCATTGCACACTGATGCTAGCAGGCAAAAAAGCATTCACGCCCTTCACCCAAGATAAATCAGGTCTAACTATGTCAGTATCAAAATGAACCACCTGTCCCAAAGCATGAACACCTGCATCGGTACGTCCAGCTGTGATGGTTTTAACTTCTGTAATCGCCGGGTCGCCAATGAATTTTAAAAGCGCTGCTTCTAAATGATCCTGAACCGTTTGGCCGCTCTGCTGAGTTTGCCACCCAGAAAAGGCGGCTCCGTCATATTGCAAACCCAGCGCTAGACGCATGGCGATGTTATGACGTACGCTGATTAATCTCAGCCAACAATGAGTTAGCTTGGATAGTTAGATCAGGATCGACTTGACTGCTCACAGCCAATACTTCCTGAATAGCCTGACGAGCTGCAGAGAAATCTTCAATCGTGATGTAGGCACGTATTAAATTCAATTTAACGCGCAAGGTTTCTGCCGTTGGTAGCTCATCAACTGATGCCGCTAAATTAGCAGCTTGCTTTGTATCAAGACTCAAATCCAAAGAAGCAAATAGCTTGGCCGCATGCTCAGGAATCACAGGATTAGATTCAGCAGCCCTGGCTTTAGTAGCCTCAGTGCGAGATAACTTTAAAAGTACCCATAGTGCAAGAAGAATAAATACAGCGAGAACGCCTGGGCCTGCATAGTCTTTCCAATCTGTTGGCGCTTTAACACCAGAGGCTTGATCACCACTTTGAATTAGCTTTTTAAGATCAGAAATATTTTTTTCTAACTCAACAATTCTTTGCTTGGCATCTGAGAGTGCTTTCTCTTGAACGAGCAACTCTTCCATGCGACGCTTTGCCTCACCTTCTAAGCCAGCCGCAGGGCCGACCTTAAGACGATCACCAGCAAGCTCTGATTTAGAAACATCTGTTAGAGGCAAGTTAGCCTGACCAGAACGGTAAGCAGAGTTAGCAGTCATAGCAATTTCTTTTGCTTCTTGCTTAGGTACGCTTTGCACCATCGCCTTGCTTGGCATTTTTAATTCTGCACCAGCCATCAAGCGATGAATGCTGCCGCCAGCAAATGCTTGTGGGTTTGCGCGATAAAGAGCAATGAGAGCTTGGTCTAAATTGGCATCATCAAAATCAGCAATTGCCTTGGTTGCAATCTCAGTGAGCGTCTCACCAGACTTCACTTCCACCTTGGCTTGATCAGCGACCATCAAGGTGTAAACACGTCTAACCAAACCAGCGGACCAACGCAACTCCACCAAAGCGTCTAAGAAAACCTCATTGGGCGCTAACTTTAAGACTTCATCGGAACTAATTTTGATGGCTACTGGCTCTTGCTTAGAGCCTTTAACCAAACTCACTCGTAATTGAGCTTGTGTAGCTGATGAACTAATACCTAAGCGCTGATACATCTCAGGACTGGCTAGAGCCGCCTGAATGTCTTTAAGCGCATCAATGTCACTTGGATTAACTTGTACTGCAATCTGCGCCACCAACGGTTCACCTACTTTGGATTGGATACTTAAGTTACCCAAGTTCAAAGCGAGTGCCTGCCCAGCAAATACTGCTAGGGCAAGACCAACTAGGTAGCGCGATAAGAACAAATTAACGCTCCAACAAAATGCGCAACATGCGACGCAATGGCTCGGCAGCACCCCATAACAACTGGTCACCGACTGTGAATGCGCCCAAGTAGTCTGGACCCATTGCTAACTTATGCAAACGACCTACTGGCACCGTTAATGTGCCGGTCACTGCTGCAGGCGTCAAATCTCTCTCAGTCGTTTCACGATCATTAGGCACTACTTTGACCCAATCATTCGCGCCGGCCAAAATACCTTCAATGTCGCTCAAAGGAACATCTTTTTTCAACTTAATCGTCAAACCTTGTGAGTGGCAACGCATTGCGCCAATACGCACACATAAACCATCAATAGGAATGCTGCCTGCAGAACGGAACGGTGCATTACCTAAAATCTTGTTGCACTCAGAACCACCCTTCCACTCTTCTTTTGTTTGACCGTGCTCTACTGGCACATCAATCCATGGAATCAAGCTGCCAGCCAATGCTGTGTTGCGGAAATTCTTTTTAGGGAAATTAGCTGAACGCATTGTTTCAGCCACTTTGCGATCGATATCCAAAATAGCGGATGCAGGATCAGCCAACTCTGCCTTGACTGCATCATGTAATGCACCCATTTGAGATAGCAACTCACGCATGTTTTGTGCGCCAGCACCAGAAGCTGCTTGATAGGTCATCGCACTCACCCACTCAATCATGCCTTCACGGAACAAGCCACCCATGGCCATCAACATCAAGCTCACTGTACAGTTACCACCCACCCATAAATTGCCACCTTTGGCAATTGCAGAGTCAATCACAGGACGATTCACTGGGTCCAAAATAATCACAGACTCATCAACCATGCGCAATGCGCTAGCCGCATCAATCCAGTGGCCCTTCCAACCAGTGGCACGAATCTTTGGATAAATCTCTTTGGTGTAATCGCCACCTTGGCAAGTAATGATGATGTCGCAACGCTTAAGGGCATCTACGTCATCTGCTGAATAGAGTTTCTTTTCGTTCTTAGCCATTGCAGGAGCTGGGCCCCCTGCGTTACTTGTACTAAAGAAAACTGGTTCGATCAAAGCAAAGTCACCTTCGTCCTGCATGCGCTGCATCAGAACGCTACCAACCATACCTCGCCAACCTACTAAACCAACTAATGGAGTTGCCATAACGACACCTATCAATAAAAAATTAAATTAGGGATATCTATCTTACAGAGCTTTTAAAACTGCCTCACCCATTTCACGGGTACCAACCAATTTGCAACCTTCAGTCTTAATGTCGCCTGTTCTGTAACCTTGCGCCAATACTTTTTGTACCGCTTGCTCAATACGGTCAGCTTGATCTGCTTTACCCAAAGAGTAACGCAACATCATCGCAGCAGAAAGAATCGTTGCCAATGGATTGGCTACGCCTTTACCAGCGATATCAGGAGCTGAACCATGACTTGGCTCATACAAACCTTTGTTATTTTTATCTAATGATGCAGATGGCAACATACCGATTGAACCCGTCAACATCGCTGCCTCATCAGACAAGATGTCGCCAAATAGATTACCTGTCACCACCACGTCAAATGCTTTTGGCGCCTTCACCAATTGCATAGCAGCATTGTCAACGTACATATGACTCAACTCAACGTCTGGGTACTCTTTACCAATACGCGTCATCACTTCTTTCCACAACTGAGAAGTTTCCAGTACATTGGCTTTATCAACACTGCACACACGCTTATCGCGCTTTTGAGCTGCTTGGAATGCCACGTGGGCAATACGCTCCACTTCTGGCTCGCTATAACGCATCGTGTCAAAACCTTCACGCGTGCCTGGGAACAAACCATCAGTGGCCGTACGAATCCCTTTTGGTGAACCAAAGTAAATGTCACCATTGAGCTCACGCACGATCAAAATATTCAAACCAGCAACAATCTCTGGTTTTAAGCTAGATGCTTCAGTTAATTCTGGGTAACAAATAGCTGGTCTTAAGTTAGCAAACAAACTCAAATGCTTACGCAGACCAAGGATCGCTTGCTCAGGACGTAACTCACGCGCTAAGGCGTCGTACTTCCAATCACCAACAGCACCAAACAAGATCGCATCTGCTTCTTTAGCAAGCTTTAATGTGTCCTCTGGCAATGGATGGCCTTTGGCTTCATAGCCAGCACCACCCACAGGGGCAGTTTCCATCTCAAAAGACTCACCCAAGGCATTTAATACATTTACAGCCTCAGTAACAATTTCTGGGCCAATGCCATCACCTGGCAATACTGCAATCTTCATGTAAAACCTTTAATAGGAAATTTAAGGAAGCTTGGTGCCCAACCAGGGCATGCGCAAGATGCGCTCTGCTTCATAAGTTTTGATTTTATCGGCATGACGCAAAGTCAAACCAATGTCATCCAAACCGTTAATCATGCAATATTTTCTGAATGGTGCAATATCAAAATCATATGCACGACCATCAGGAGCAATCACCTGTTGCTTTTCTAAATCAATCGTTAATTGATAACCATTGAATGCAAATGTCTCATTGAATAAATGGTCTACTTGTTGCGCAGATAAAACGATTGGCAACAAACCATTTTTATAGCAATTGTTAAAAAAGATGTCTGCAAAGCTAGGGGCGATAACCGCTCTAAAACCATATTGCTCTAAAGCCCATGGAGCATGCTCACGTGAACTACCGCAACCAAAGTTTTGGCGCGCCAAAAGAATGCTGCCACCCTTATAGCGAGATTGGTTCAATACAAACTCAGGATTGATTGGGCGATTGGAACAATCTTGACCAGGTTCACCCTGATCCAAATAACGCCATTCATCAAAAAGATTTTGGCCAAAGCCAGTTCTCTTGATTGATTTCAAGAACTGCTTGGGAATAATCGCGTCTGTATCAACGTTCTCACGATCAAGTGGAACAACAACGCCCTGATGAACTGTGAACTTATCCATTATTTAACCGGTGTAACGACCACGCCAGAATTACCAGAATCATTTTTAGAGTCAGATTTGCTCGGCGTGTTTTTATCAATCACCGTACCTAAGTTCTGTAAATCTTGGCCTAAGCCTGAAATCGTATTGCATGCAGCCAATCCAGAGATCATCAAAATGGCTGCAGTAATTTTCAAAAATTGTTTCATAGAGGTCTCCAATATTTAAGCTATTTTACGAACATCTACAAAGTGACCTTCTAGGGCAGCAGCAGCAGCCATAGCAGGACTTACTAAATGTGTTCTACCGCCATTACCTTGGCGTCCTTCAAAGTTACGATTAGATGTAGATGCACAACGCTCACCTGGCTCTAAACGGTCAGCATTCATCGCCAAACACATAGAGCAACCTGGCTCACGCCATTCAAAGCCAGCCGCCTTGAATACTCGATCTAAACCTTCGCGCTCGGCCTGCTCTTTTACCAAACCTGAACCAGGCACCACCATGGCTAAACGCACCGTTGGTGAAACCTTTTTAGCAATACGCTCAACCACTCTAGCTGCCGCACGAATATCTTCAATACGACTATTTGTGCAAGAACCAATAAATACTTTATCGACTGAAATTGATTCAATCGGCGTATTCGGTGTGAGAGCCATGTAGGTCAGAGCGCGCTCCATTGCTTCACGCTTGACTGGATCCTTTTCTTTTTCAGGATCAGGTACGCGATCATCAATCGATAAAACCATCTCTGGTGATGTGCCCCAAGTTACCTGTGGCTTAATGTCCTCAGCACGCAACTCAACCACTCGATCAAATTGAGCGCCTTCATCTGTATGCAACGTTCTCCAGTACTGCAAAGCTTGACGCCAAGCTTCGCCCTCTGTAGGAGAATATGGGCGACCTTTAACGTAGTTAATTGTGGTCTCATCAACACCAACAATACCTGCCCTAGCACCAGCTTCGATAGCCATATTGCAAACAGTCATGCGACCTTCCATCGATAAAGAACGGATCGCATCACCAGCAAACTCAATCGTGTAACCAGTACCACCAGCAGTACCAATTTTGCCAATAATTGCTAAAACAATATCTTTGGCAGAACAACCTAAAGGCAACAAACCGTCTACACGCACCAACATGTTTTTGCTCTTTTTTATGAGCAAAGTTTGGGTAGCTAATACGTGCTCAACCTCTGATGTGCCAATACCAAATGCCAATGCGCCAAATGCGCCATGGGTACTTGTGTGAGAGTCACCGCAAACAACCGTCATGCCAGGCAATGTCGCGCCCTGCTCAGGGCCAATCACGTGAACAATACCTTGACGCTTGTCGTGCATTTTGTATTGCGTAATACCAAATGCATCACAGTTTTGATCCAAGGTATCAATCTGTAAACGCGATACTGGATCTTTAATACCTTCAGAACGATCAGTCGTCGGAACGTTGTGATCAGACACCGCCAAGTTTGCTGAGTTTCTCCAAACTGGACGGCTCGCTAAAGACAAACCCTCAAAGGCTTGAGGGCTTGTAACTTCATGGAGCAACTGTCTGTCTATGTAGAGGACGGTAGTCCCGTCCTCTTCCATATGAACAACATGGTCATCCCATAATTTGTCATACAACGTACGTGCCATTGATCTTCCTAAATTAACGCTTAGCGATTGGTGCCACTTGACGTGTTGGGCTACCAACGAACAATTGACGTGGACGGCCAATCTTGTACTCAGGATCAGTGATCATTTCTTCCCACTGAGAAATCCAACCCACTGTACGTGCTAGAGCGAAGATACATGTGAACATTTCTGTTGGGATGCCCAAAGCGCGCTGAACAATACCTGAGTAGAAGTCTACGTTTGGATAAAGTTTGCGGCTAACGAAGTATTCGTCTTCCAACGCGATCTTCTCAAGAGTCATTGCCAACTTGAACAATGGATCATTTTCCAAACCTAATTCTTTAAGAACTTCGTAGCATGTTTCACGCATTAATTTAGCGCGTGGGTCAAAGTTCTTATAAACGCGGTGACCAAAGCCCATCAAGCGAACGCCTGAGTTCTTGTCTTTAACTTTAGCAATGAAGTCGTCGATCTTCTCAACGCCACCATTTGCTTGAATCTCTTCCAACATTTGCAAGCAAGCTTCGTTAGCGCCACCGTGAGCAGGACCCCACAAGCAAGCCACACCAGCAGCAATCGCTGCAAATGGGTTTGTGCCTGAAGAACCAGCCAAACGAACTGTTGAAGTTGAAGCATTTTGCTCATGGTCAGCGTGCAATGTGAAGATGCGATCCAAAGCGCGAACCAATACGTCATTCACTTTGTACTCTTCACATGGCGTAGCAAACATCATCTGCATGAAGTTAGCTGTGTATGAAAGATCGTTTCTTGGGTAAACGAATGGTTGACCTACTGAATATTTGTAAGCCATCGCCACCAATGTTGGCATCTTAGCGATCAAACGAATTTGAGCTACTTCACGTTGCTTCGCATCGTTGATATCCAAACCATCATGGTAGAAAGCTGCCATTGCACCAACCAAGCCTGTTAATACAGCCATTGGATGCGCATCGCGACGGAAACCGCGCAAGAAGAATTGCATTTGCTCGTGAACCATCGTGTGATGCATCACCAAGCTATCGAATTCTTTCTTTTGAGCTGCATTTGGCAACTCACCTTTTAATAACAAGAAGCAAGACTCTAAGAAATCGCAGTTAGTCGCCAAATCTTGGATTTGGTAACCGCGGTACAACAACTCGCCTTTATCGCCATCGATATAAGTGATCTTAGAGTTACAAGAAGCTGTAGACATAAAGCCTGGGTCATAGGTGAACTTACCTGTTTGACCATAAAGCTTGCGAATATCAATAACGTCCGGACCCACTACACCTTTGTAGATAGGTAGCTCGATGGCAGGTGTGCCATCAGAGAAGGATAACGTGGCTTTTTCATTTGTGGCGTTCATTTTTCATTCCTTATACGCGTTTTTTGGTACTAGCAAACAAGCAAGTTCTATTCCAGGCAACTACTTTGTTAGAAATTATTCTTTTCTAACAGGTCGCAACATGGCCAGGACACGTTGCACCCCTTGATTCGCAAGATCCCCCTCCGGTTCCTTGCGACGTAGTAACAAATCCATCAAGTCATTGTCACTTAAATCCAACAAACTATTGAGTGGCTCAAGGTCACTCTCTTCGATCTGATCATGGAAGCGCTCAAAAAAGCGCTCCATCATCAAATCATTTTCCAACAAACCTCGACGCGCACGCCAACGCAAGAGCGACAAGGTCTCTGATGATATCGGCATTAAACTGCTCTGCGAACCATCAACTCTTTAATCTTACCAATTGCCTTTGTAGGGTTTAATCCTTTTGGACATACGTCTACGCAGTTCATGATGGTGTGGCAACGGAATAGACGATATGGATCTTCCAAGTTATCTAAACGCTCACCAGTAACCTGGTCACGACTGTCAGCAATAAAACGATAAGCTTGTAATAGACCAGCAGGTCCTACAAACTTGTCTGGGTTCCACCAGAATGATGGGCAAGATGTCGAGCATGATGCGCACAAGATGCACTCATACAAACCATCTAACTCTTCACGCTCTTCAGGGCTTTGCAAACGCTCTTTCTCTGGAGGCGGAGTGTCATTTACTAGGTATGGACGAATCGAGTGGTATTGCTTAAAGAACTGAGTCATGTCAACGATCAAGTCACGTACTACTGGCAAGCCAGGTAGTGGGCGCAAAGAAATCTTCTTTGGCAATGTCAACATGTTAGTCAAGCAAGCTAAACCATTTTTACCGTTGATGTTCATCGCATCTGAACCACAAACACCTTCGCGGCAAGAACGACGGAATGACAAAGTCTCATCCATCTTCTTAAGCTTCATTAAGGCATCCAATAGCATGCGCTCTGAACCATCCAACTCAACCTCGTATGTTTGCATGCGTGGCGCTGCATCAACATCTGGATCGTAACGGTAGACTTCAAATATACGTGTATCGCTCATTTTTCTTCCTTAATAACTCTTAGAAGGTACGAACCTTAGGTGGAACGGATTCAACTGTTAGCGGAGTCAATTTGACTGGCTTGTAGTCGAGCTTATTACCTTCGCTGTACCAGAGAGTGTGCTTCATCCAGTTAACGTCATCACGTTCAGGATGATCGTCGTGAGCGTGAGCACCACGACTCTCTTTGCGAGCTGCAGCAGAAACAATCGTTGCGTTAGCCGCCTCAATTAAGTTCTCCAACTCTAGAGCTTCAATACGTGCTGTATTGAAAACTTTAGACTTGTCTTTGAGGTGAATGTTCTTAGCGCGTGATGTCAATTCATTGATCTTAGCTACACCACCATCCAACAACTCTTGCGTACGGAACACGCCGCAATGTTTTTGCATTGCGCTGCGAATATCGTTAGCAACGTCTTGTGTGTATTCACCAGAAGTTGAGCTATCCAATTTAGCCAAACGAGCTCTTGAGAAATCAGCTGCATTTTCTGGCAATGGCTTGTGTTCTTTTTGCTTAAGCGCTGTAGAAACAACGTGATTACCAGCAGCACGACCGAACACCAACAAGTCTAACAATGAGTTAGTACCTAGACGGTTAGCGCCGTGTACTGATACGCATGAGCACTCGCCCATCGCGTAGAAACCATTGATAACTTCGTTTGGATTACCGTTCTTAGGTGCAACCACTTGACCATGAATATTCGTTGGAATACCACCCATCTGATAGTGAATAGTTGGCACAACAGGAATTGGTTCTTTAGTCACGTCAACGTTCGCAAAGTTAATACCAATCTCATAAACAGATGGCAAACGCTTGTGAATTGTTTCAGCACCGATGTGTGTCAAATCAAGAACAACGTAGTCACCGTTAGGGCCGCAACCACGACCTTCTTTGATCTCTTGGTCCATTGAACGTGAAACGAAGTCACGTGGTGCCAAGTCTTTCAAAGTTGGTGCATAACGTTCCATGAAACGCTCACCGTTCTTGTTACGCAAAATACCACCCTCACCGCGGCAACCCTCTGTCAAGAGAACGCCTGCACCGGCTACACCAGTTGGGTGGAATTGCCAGAATTCCATATCTTCCAAAGGCACACCTGCGCGAGCAGCCATACCCATACCGTCACCAGTATTAATGAAAGCATTTGTAGAAGCTTGCCAAATACGGCCAGCACCACCAGTTGCAAACATCACGCACTTCGCTTCAAGAATGTGAAGTTCGCCTGTTTCCATTTCTAATGCAGTTACACCAACTACGTCACCTTCTGCATCACGAATGATGTCTAACGCCATCCACTCAACAAAGAAGTGCGTCTTAGCGCGAACGTTGCGTTGGTAAAGAGTGTGCAACAAAGCGTGGCCAGTACGGTCAGCAGCAGCACAAGCACGTTGCACAGCTTTTTCACCGTAGTTCGCTGTGTGACCACCGAATGGACGCTGATAAATCGTGCCATCTGGGTTACGGTCAAACGGCATACCGAAATGCTCTAACTCATAAACAACTTTTGGAGCTTCACGACACATAAATTCGATCGCATCTTGGTCACCTAACCAGTCAGAACCTTTTACTGTGTCAAAGAAGTGATAGTGCCAATTGTCATCGCTCATGTTGCCCAAAGATGCGCCGATACCACCTTGCGCTGCAACTGTGTGTGAACGTGTTGGGAAAACCTTTGATAAAACGGCTACATTTAAACCAGCTTCAGCTAATTGCAATGATGCGCGCATACCGGCACCGCCGGCACCAACGATAACAACGTCAAAACGGCGACGAGGTACTGCTGTCTTAATGGCAGTCATTCGTTATACCCTCCAAAGGATTTGAGCGGTATAGCCAAGAGATGCAATCAGCCATAACGCGGTTAATACGTGTAATGTCAAACGGATACCGACTGGTTTGATGTAATCCATCCAGATATCACGAATACCAATCCAAGCGTGGTAGAGCAAGCTCAAAATCGCCAAGAAAGTAATCAACTTCATGACTTGGTTTGCGAACAAACCTGACCATGCTTCGTAAGTTGCATCACCTAGTAGGAATGCCACCAACAAAATCAAAGTAAAAACGATCATGATCACAGCAGTAATACGCTGCAACAACCAATCTTTAAGACCGTAATGAGCACCTACAACTAAGCGCTTTGGTCCCACATTGTTATTAGCCATGGCGACTCCTTAAAACAAACCAAATAGTTTGGCTGCACATACTGCTGCCAAACTTAAGCTGATCACTAAAACAGATACTGCTGATTTAGCTGAAGATGCTTTATCAATACCCTTGTGCAAATCAAGCATCAAGAAACGAATACCAGCACAGAAGTGGTGCAAATAAGCCCAGATCAAAGCCAAAATAATGAGCTTGATGATTGGATTTGCCAAAACCGCTTTGAAAGTCTCAAAGCTGATTTCAGATGTGATGCTTTTATCCAATAAATACAACACGAATGGGATTAAAACGAACATCAAAAGACCGCTCACACGGTGCAAAATTGATACCTTACCGGCCCAAGGCAAACGGTATTTCATTAAATCAAAAACATGAATATTTCTAAATTCTGGCATTTATGACCTCACTTGTATTTTTGCTGTACTGCAAAACCTTTCGATTTTATCGCTTAATTAACTTTCGCAAGTCTGACTTTTCAAAAAAATTTTCTTCAAATACATATAAATGCCTAAAACTTAGGCATTTTTAATTAAGTTCATTCAAATAATGATGGGTAGAAGTCAGGTAAACAGCCTTACGAACTTCTACAGGACGCTCTCCGTAGGTGAATGAGACTCGCTCTACCGCCAGTAATGGCGTATTGATCTCAATACCTAGGTGCTTGGCAGACAGCTCGTCGGCAGCCACCGCCCTCAAACGCTCAGTTGCTCTAACCATGTGGGTAGCAAACTCAGTCTCAAATAGTGCGTACATCGGACCGCGCCAATCGACCAAACGCTCTGTTGTTAGACCCTTGAAAGTAGTGCCTGGCAACCAAATCTCTTCGTAAACCGTTGCTTCTTCAGAGAAAAATAGAATACGTTCAATCTGAACCACAGCATCGCCTGCCTTGAGATCCAATAATTTGGCAATCTCAGCCGGCGCACGCAAGCGCTTGCAGTCCAAAATCTTGCTTTTAGGGTAATGAGGTTCGCCGTTATCAGGCACCAACCTTAAAAATCGGAAATGCACACGATCTTCATGGTGCGTAGCCACAAACGTGCCCTTGCCCTGCCTTCTAACTAGTAAATTTTCGCTAGCCAACTCATCAATGGCCTTGCGAACCGTCCCCTGACTGACCTTAAAGCGCGCTGCTAGGTCATTTTCGCTAGGGATAGCCTCTCCTGGCTTCCACTCGCCAGCTTGCAAACTGCCCAAAATCAGTGCTTTGATCTGCTGATAAAGTGGGCTAAAGGTGGCGATTGTTTCGGTCATGACCATTATTTCATCACAAGCAAGGGGTTTTAGTCTAGAGACTTATGTCTTATATAAGACTATTTGACAGAAATAGTGCTAAAGACCTAAACTTTGTAGGATTTGCGTCAGGAGAATGGCGCAAGATACCCCTTTCTTTTACTTTAAGCTCGGAGCAAACACATGGCAAAAGCCCCATTGCGTGTCGCCGTTACAGGCGCAGCCGGTCAAATCGGTTATTCACTACTATTCCGCATCGCTAACGGCGATATGTTGGGTAAAGATCAACCAGTGATTTTGCAGTTATTGGAAATCCCTGACGAAAGAGCTCAAAAAGCTTTGACAGGCGTAATGATGGAGATTGACGATTGCGCATTCCCATTGTTGGCAGGCATGACAGCTCACAGCAACCCAATGACAGCGTTCAAAGATATTGACTACGCCGTACTAGTAGGTGCACGTCCACGTGGCCCAGGTATGGAACGTAAAGACTTGTTATCAGCTAACGCTCAAATCTTTACTGCTCAAGGTAAAGCATTGAACGCAGTAGCTAAGCGCACTGTTAAGACATTGGTAGTTGGTAACCCAGCTAATACAAACGCTTACATCGCCATGAAATCAGCTCCAGATCTACCAGCTAAGAACTTCACAGCGATGTTGCGTCTTGACCACAACCGTGCCTTGTCACAGTTGGCAGCGAAGACTGGTAAAGCAGTTGCAGATATCGAGAAACTAGTTGTTTGGGGTAACCATAGCCCAACAATGTACCCTGACTACCGCTTTGCAACTATCGGCGGTCAATCAGTTAAAGACATGATCAACGACGAAGAGTGGAACAAGAACACATTCTTGCCAACAGTTGGTAAGCGCGGTGCAGCGATTATTGATGCACGTGGCTTGTCTTCTGCTGCTTCTGCTGCTAACGCTGCGATCGATCATATTCATGATTGGCACTGTGGCACAAACGGCAAGTGGGTAACAATGGGTATTCCATCTGATGGTTCATACGACATTCCTAAAGAAGTGATGTATGGCTTCCCAGTAACTTGCGAAAACGGCGAGTACAAGATTGTTCAAGGTTTAGAAGTTGATGCGTTCTCACGTGAACGTATGAATTTCACATTGAGCGAATTGACTGAAGAGCAAGACGGCGTAAAACACTTGCTATAAGCAAGCACGCTCTTAATGCAACCTAGTCAAGTGTTGTTCCAAGGTGAGGCCCTTCCGAGGGCCTTACCTGTTTGTGATCACTACGCAGGCACAGAAGTGCGCATGCGTAAGGCCTTAAGTTTGCAAGCAGAACTTGGTCCAGTCTTTGACATCACCTTTGACTGTGAAGATGGCGCACCTGTTGGCAAAGAAGCAGAACATGCCCAACTAGTCGTCGATATCCTGTTAAGCCCCGAGAATCAATTCAACCGCGTTGGCGTTCGGATCCACGATCCAAGCCACCCTTGTTGGAAATCTGATGTGGCAACACTGGTCAGTAAAGCTGGTCAAAAAATAGCATTTGTGATGATTCCAAAAGTGGAGTCAGCCAAGCAAACTCAAACAGTAATTGATGAAATCAATCGCGTTGCTAAAGCAGCCGGCATTGATCGAGAAATTCCAGTTCAAGCGTTGATTGAAACTCATGGCGCACTGCATGATGTGTTCGCGATTGCCGCGTTACCTCAAATTGAGTCGCTGAGTTTTGGTCTCATGGATTTCGTCTCGGCTCACCATGGTGCAATACCGGGCGATGCCATGGATCGCGGTCAGTTTGATCACCCACTCATCGCCCGTGCGATGTTAGAAATTTCAGCAGCTTGTCATGCACATGGCAAAGTTGCCTCACACAATGTGTGTACAAATATCAATGATGTAGCGATTATTGAATCTGATACTTTGCGAGCAAAAAATGAATTTGCCTATACGCGTAAGTGGAGTATTCACCCTAATCAAATCCCAGTGATTGTGAAAGCCTTATCACCAACATCTAGCGATGTTGAAAGTGCCGCAGCTATTTTGCTAGCAGCCCAAGAGGCAAACTGGGGACCTATCCAACACGCCGGCAAACTTCATGACAGAGCAAGCTACAGATACTTCTGGACAGTCTTACAAAAAGCTCACTTGTCTGGTCAAACGATTCCACCAGCAGCATTAAAACTGCTTTAAATTTTTTTAATTAAAAATATATTCGGTAGCGAACAAGCTATCAGGTCATCTTTTGCTTAGAATGTAACTATGTCTAGTTACAGACCCAAAAACTCCTCACGCATCTCACCTGAATCTGAACGCCTTGTGTCAGATGCTTTATCACTGGCCGCATCAGGCAGTCGTGTAGAAGATATCTTTTGGGAAAGTCGACTCATGGAGCGACTTTTACGCCTCTTGCATGCACAAAATCAAAATGCAATTGAAAGCGCGCTTGATCAAACCTTAAAAATTAATCCCATTGCTTTTGATTGTCTGGCTGAAAATGCAGAGACCCTTGCCGAGTCCTTGACCTTAGAGCACGATGGCGAACATTGGGATGCAGTACTCATCGCTATCCCAATTATTGCTAGAACTCGCTACAGCATTCCGTCAGGTAAGCTAAGTGCTGAATCCATCAGCGCTACTGGTAATTTGCTGCATGAACAAATCGTTGCTCAAAATGCTCGCATTGCACTGGTGCCCTGGCTATATAGCATCGATCAAATGCCTCACTCACACTGTCAAACACGATTGCTACTTGAAAAGCTAGCTAACGCTGCAGTCAATGGTGGCGAAATTAAGTTAGAACTGCGCGATATGCCAGAAACAATTCCGGTACTGGCCGATCCAAGATATATCGTAGGCGTGGTGGCTGCCCCCTCCTCTGGACCACTGTTCAGATGGCAAGAAGAATCACCCCGCAGACAAGAGCGTTCAGTGTGTTTGCAAAATTGGCAATCAGGGCTTAAAGACACCATCGCTGCAATCATGCCCGGTTGCGAATTTGAACTATCTTTACCTGAAGCCTACTTCACGAACTGTCGTGAGGCAGACCGCAAAATTAGACCGCTAAGCATACTCGCTGCAGTTAATTATTTGGGGTCGATTTTGAATATTGCTCCAGCAGGACTATCTTGCGTGATCGCAGGATTTGGTGATGAGCAATGTGATGAATATCGTATTTCTTTTGCATTAAAAGGTTCTAAAGAATTAATTTACGGTGTGATCTGGCCTCTATACGATCGCGAGTCTGTTGCTAACGACGCGATCAATGACATCTCGATTGAAGACAGTCCTATTCGAGAAATCTATGACACCATCAAAGCTGCAGGTATTGAGGATCAGTTCAGGCACGCCGATTTATACAAACCTGAGATGTGCGAGGATTGTGGTGCACCGATGTTCGTTGATAGAGCCGGTGAAATTGTTCACGCTGAGATGCCTGACGACACCCCAAGTCAACAACCGTTGTTTCACTAATTCTTAGATTCAACCCTCAACCAAATCTCGTTGCGCCTAAAGAATGGCAATGTCCATGGCGGGTTGTAACGTGATAGCTGCACGGTGCCTTGCGCATTCAATGATTGTTGCTTAAGCCACGCTTCTAATCTTTTAGTTTGTGCCTGCATCTTTTCTTCATCCACAAAACCACTAAATCTGACCACTGCAAGATCATGTGACTTGATCTCACGAATCACAATGTTTTTGTTTTTAGGCTTAGGCAAAGTCTCTAAGCTGAACTTAGATGGCATCACAAAAGATAGCTTCCATGTTGACTGTTGATCGCCACCTTGAGTTTCAACTGTCACAGGAGCAGTCATGGCAATCTTGGATGACAAATCCGGCTCCACTGTTACAGGCGCCGTCATCTCAATTTTTTCAGCCTGCTTTTTCAGAGGGTCTTCATTGTTACCAAAGATGTAATCAGCCACCTGACGAAAGCCACGATTAGATGCCTCACTCAAGCTTCCTGTGACCACCACCTCAGCGATGATCATCGCCTCATATCGACGCAACTCAAAATCACCGTCTTTGATCACCACTTGATACTTGGGTTCTTCAATAGCCATTGCATTACCAATCTGTGTAAAAGCCAATACCAATCCTAAGAGGATGTGAGAAATATTTTTCATACTGATACTTTTACTGTTCTTTTCTTCTAAATACTGGCTTGGTCTCAGTGCTCTCTTTAGGAGCATATTGATAACCTTCTGAGTCAAAGTCTTGAAGGTCTGCGACCTTTTCAATTTTGTTATCAATGATGAAGCGCGTCATCAAGCCTCTGGCGCGCTTGGCATAAAAAGAAATGATTTTGTACTTGCCAGCCTTCTCATCCTGAAAAACTGGTGCGATCACTGGGTAACCAAGCTGATTAGCCTTCACAGACTTAAAGTACTCATCAGAAGCCAAGTTAATTAATAACTTAGATTTTTGCTTGTCTAAATCTAGCTTTAAAGCATTGGTAATTTTGTCACCCCAAAAAGCATAGAGATCTTTACCGCCAGCATTTTTAAAAGCTGTGCCCATCTCTAATCTGTATGGCTGCATCAAATCTAATGGCTTTAAAACGCCATACAAACCAGATAAGACTCTGACATGATCTTGTGCGTAATCCAAGGCCTTAGGCTTTAGGGATGGCGCATCCAAACCCTCATAAACATCGCCATTAAACGCCAAGATTGCTTGCTTACTGTTTTTACTCGTAAAGGTTTTAGTCCAATCACCAAAACGAGCCACATTGAGTGAAGCTAGCTTATCGGACAAATCCATGAGCTCTGCCACTTCTTGCAAAGATAGCTTTTTTAAATCTTTGATTAATTTGGCGGACTCATCAATAAAAATGGGTAAAGTATGCTTATCAGTGCTTGGGGGCGTGTCGTAATCTAAACTCTTTGCAGGCGAAAGTACTATCAACATGGCAGAATAATCAAAAGTAATGAATACAAATAATACTGCTTTGAAACAAATTACGCTCCCTACTCGCTTACCTAAAGTTGGCACCACTATTTTTACAGTGATGTCAGCGCTAGCCAATGAGCACCAAGCCATTAATTTAGGCCAAGGCTTTCCAGACTTTGGTTGTGATCCAGCCTTACCTAATGCCGTTCATGAGGCAATGCTAGCAGGTCATAACCAATACCCTCCGATGGCAGGTGTTGCACCATTGCGTGAAGGTATCAGCAAAAAGATTGCCTCCTTGTACGGCAAGCAATATGACCCTCAGACTGAAATCACCATCACTGCAGGCGGTACACAAGGTATTTTTACAGTCATTGCCTGTGCCGTTGGACCAGGCGATGAAGTGATTGTGATTGAACCTGTTTACGACTCCTACGTACCTGCCATTGATACCGTTGGCGGCAAAGCTGTACCAGTACAACTGATTGTTAATCGCAATGAATCTGGCCAGATCACAGGCTATGAGATTCCGTGGCAAGCCATCAGCCAAGCTATCACGTTGCGTACCAAAATAATCATGATTAATTCGCCACACAACCCGACTGGGATGGTTTGGGAATCAGAGGATTTAGAAAAACTCGCTGACATAGTACGCAATACCAATATATTGATCTGTAGCGATGAGGTCTATGAACACATGGTCTATGACGGACAGATGCATCAAAGCGTGGCACGTCATCCGGAGTTAGCAAATCGTAGTTTTGTTATTTCTAGCTTTGGTAAAACTTATCATGTGACTGGCTGGAAAGTTGGCTACGTGGCAGCGCCTGCGGCACTCACCCATGAATTTAGAAAAGTTCACCAGTTCAATGTGTTTACCGTCAACACCCCGATGCAATATGGTCTTGCGAAATATCTAGAAAACGCTGACCACTATCTGAACTTGCCTCAGTTTTATGAACAAAAGAGAAATTACCTAAGAGCAGGTCTTGCTCAAACCAAGTTCGAGCTACTACCCTCACCAGGAACTTATTTCCAATGCGTGGATTACACACAGCTAGGAATCCCAGAGAGTCAATTAAGTAGCAGCGATTTTTGCCAATGGCTCACCAAAGAAATTGGTGTTGCAGCCATCCCTGTATCGGCTTTTTATAGCGAACCCGTCGAGTCAGGGGTGATTCGTTTTTGTTTTGCCAAAAAAGAAGATACTCTCGCAAAGGCAATCGTACGATTGCAACGTTTATCAAAATCTTGAACTGGACCCAACATGAAGAACGCTCAAAAACCGATAGACATTTATAGCTGGGCAACCCCTAACGGTCATAAAGTGCACATCATGATGGAAGAATGTGGCTATCGTTTAGGTAAAGAGTGGGTAGCTCACCCGATTGATATTGGAGCCGGTGATCAGTTCAAGAAAGAGTTTTTAAAGATCAGTCCCAATAATAAAATTCCAGCGATGCTTGACCCTAATGGCCCTGATGGCAAGCCGATTGCTTTGTTTGAGTCGGGAGCCATTCTCCTATACCTAGCTAGCAAAACAGGTCAATTCTTGCCAAAGACAGATCGGGCTAAATTTGAAGTCCTGCAATGGTTAATGTTCCAAATGGGTGGTGTTGGACCCATGTTAGGACAAACACATCACTTCAGAATCTATGCGCCAGAAAAAATTGATTACGCCATCAATCGCTATACCAATGAAACACGCAGGCTTTACGGCGTGATGGATAAAGAGCTAGCTAAAAAACCTTATATAGCCGGCAAGGAATACAGCATCGCAGATATCGCCATTTTTCCATGGACACGCTCTTGGAAAAATCAAGGGCTAACCCTAGAAGAGTTCCCCAATGTTTTGCGCTGGCATCAGGAAATTGCAGAACGTCCGGCAGTTCAAAGAGGCGTAGAAGTTTTGACATCTCTCAGAAAACCTTTGGTCGATAACAAAGCAAGAGATGTTCTTTTTGGCAAAACTCAATACCAAAAAAGATAGTTACCGCTTAAATACTCACTGCTTAATTTTTAGGTAGAGCGATTTCAGTACTACCCACACCGCCGGCAAACCAGGAATGATGATCATGGCTAAAGCGACAATTGAAAAATTGTCTTTGACCCACGGATGTTCACCAATCAAATAACCAAGACCTGTTAAACCTACCACCCACAAAATACCCCCAATGAGGTTATAGGTAGCAAAGCGTGGGTAAGACATGTGTGCGACCCCCGCAATAAAGGGTGCAAAGGTTCTAATAAACGGCATGAATCTGCCAACGACAATGGTAATGGGCCCATGCTTTTCGTAAAAAGCATGGGTTTTATCAAAAGCTTCTTTGTTAAACCAACGAGAGTCTTCCCAAGCAAATACTTTGGGACCAAACCATCGCCCTATTGAATAGTTCAGCGCATCACCCGCCACCGCAGCAACGAGCAAAAGAATTAACAAGATAGGCAAACTCATGCCACCTACAGCTGCAATTGCACCAGCCACAAACAAGAGAGAATCGCCCGGTAAAAATGGCATTACTACCAAACCAGTCTCAACAAAAATAATGGCAAACAATAAAACGTAAACCCAAGCGCCCCAATGATCAACGACCGTGACTAGGTGCTTATCTAGATGTAGAAATAAATCTAGTAGGTAAGAAAAATCCATTACTGAAACACCACAGTACTCTTACCGTTTAAGAGAATGCGATGCTCTGCGTGCCAACGCACAGCCCTAGATAGAGCCATACACTCCACATCACGCCCGACCGCAGCCAACTGTTCTGGGTCCATCGAGTGATCCACACGCTCGACACCCTGCTCAATAATCGGGCCTTCATCCAAATCAGTTGTGACGTAGTGGGCTGTTGCACCAATTAGCTTAACGCCACGCTGATGGGCCTGCCAATATGGCTTAGCTCCCTTAAAGCTAGGTAAAAACGAATGATGAATATTGATGGCTTTGCCAGATAACTTTTCGCAAACTTTGGGTGACAAGATTTGCATGTATCTAGCCAACACAACTAAATCAATTTTTTTCTGGTCAATCAATTCCAGCAACTGTTGCTCTTGCTCATCTTTACGCGCATCGTTAGCACTTGATAACGGCATGTGATGGAATGGGATGTTGTAGGTATTAGCTAGACCTTCAAAATCTTGATGGTTCGATACGATTCCTGCGATCTCAATAGGCAAATAACCACTATGAGTTCTAAATAAGAGGTCGTTCAAACAATGCCCTAATTTAGACACCATGATCAATACCTTGGGTTTACTCGCTGCATCAAAGAGTTCCCACTCCATTTGAAACTTCTGCCCCACTGCCACGAAAGAAGACTTCAATTGCTCAAGATCCAGAGCTTTCTGAGTTTGAGCAAAATGAACCCTCATAAAGAAACGATTCGTGAATGTGTCGCTAAATTGCGCAGAATCAAGAATATTGGCCGTTTCGTTAAAAAGGAACTGGCTAACCGCATGGACAATGCCAGGGCGATCAGGACATGCAATTTTTAGAATAAAACCTTGTGTAGACATACCGCCATTATCCATAAAGCGCTGATTTGGAGCTAAAAATTCGCTAACAATGCTAGATGAAGCTTAAACTTATGCTTTTGATATTTAAATATAAAAGGTTTCGGTATGAGCATTCAATCTGTCGGCATTATTGGCGCAGGAACAATGGGTAATGGTATAGCCCAAGCTTGTGCAGTTTCTGGATTAAATGTGGTGATGGTTGATATCAGTGATGCAGCCGTACAAAAAGGCTTGGCAACGATTTCAGGCAGCCTAGACCGCCTCATCAAAAAAGAAAAAATGACAGAAGCAGAAAAATCTGCAGCACTATCCCGTATCAAGACCAGCACTAACTATGCTGACTTCAATAGCACCCAAATGGTGATTGAAGCTGCTACTGAGAACTACGAACTGAAATTAAAAATCCTTAAGCAGTTAGACAGTATTGTGAGTAAAGAGACGATCATCGCCTCCAATACCTCTTCTATCTCTATTACACAAATGGCTGCTGAAGTTAGCAACCCAGATCGATTCATTGGCATGCACTTTTTCAATCCAGTACCAATGATGGCATTAGTGGAGATTATTCGCGGCTTACAAACCAGCGACGCGACTCATGCACTAGTGCAAAACATGGCAAAAGATTTGGGCAAAGAACCGATCACCGTTAAAAATGCCCCTGGATTTGTGGTCAACAGAATTTTGGTACCGATGATCAACGAAGCATTCTTTGTATTAGCTGAAGGTTTAGCAACACCAGAAGATATTGATGCTGGTATGAAATTAGGTTGCAACCACCCTATCGGACCTCTTGCTTTAGCTGACATGATTGGCTTAGATACTTGCTTGGCGATCATGGAGGTGTACTTCAAGAATTTCAATGACTCTAAATATCGTCCTTGCCCGCTATTACGCGAAATGGTAGCCGCTGGCTACCTTGGTCGTAAATCTGGCAAAGGCGTATACAACTACAACTGATCATCATGCTCGCACCCATCACTAAACGTCTAGGCTACGCAGGATTAATTCCATTTATTCTGCTCTCAGCACTTGTTCAATTTGCTGAATCCCCTTGGGATTTTTGGGCAGCTAATTCTTTATTACTGTACGGCGCGAGCATTGCATCATTTGTAGGGGCGCTACATTGGGGCCCATTACTCGGACCCCAATCAAATACTGTTAGTAATAATTTCTGGCGCGACAAAGGCGCATGGCTGTGGGGAGTAGTGCCTTCTTTATGCGCATGGGGCGCACTCCACTTAGCATTTTCTTCTGGCTATTTTGTGATTGCTGCCACTTTATTGGTAGCCCTACTAGTCGATCGCCAGCAATTCCGTCACCTAATTAGTGATGAAGATTATTTGGCAGATTTCCTACAAATGAGAACAACTCTTACCTTGGTGGCAGCAGCCAGTTTAGTCTGGGCTGGCATTGCAATTAGGCAGTTCTAACTGCCTAATTGATTCAATGTGTAATTAATGTTGGTGTGCTTTTGCCAACAACTTTTCTGTGTAGGCAATGGCCAAGGCTGAAATAACAAACGTTAAGTGAATTAGCGTTTGCCAAAGTAGCGTCTTATCGTCCATGCTTGGCGCATTGATAAAAGTCTTCAATAAGTGAATTGAAGAAATACCAATGATCGCTGTCGCAAGCTTTACTTTGAGAACACCTGCATTAACGTGAGACAACCACTCCGGTTGATCAGGGTGATTTTCAAGTTCTAGGCGAGACACAAAAGTCTCCCAACCACCCACAATCACCATGACCAACAAATTTGAAATCATCACCACGTCAATCAAACCCAAAACAATCAACATGATTTCTGTTTCGGTGGTACCACCCTTGGCCATCATCATGGTGATGAGGTGCACCAACTCATGCCAGAATTGGTAAACATAGACGCCTTGGGCAACAATCAAACCTAAGTACAAAGGTGCTTGCAACCAGCGGCTCATAAATATCCAACGTGGCAATGGGCGCAATTTGGCTTCTAAAGGGTGTGGGGTGTTTTGGCTCATGATTGTCCTAGCTCTTTTAAGTTAATCGCTAAAATATTTTTTAGTCACGCAACATGCGACAATTCTAATATTGAATCATGTCTTTATTACAAACTAACGAGCATTCTACGCCTCTAGCCGAAACCTTGCGCCCCAAGACTTTGGGCGACTTGGTGGGTCAAACTCATTTGTTTGGCGAAGGCAAACCGCTTGATTTAGCTTTCCGCTCAGGCAAACCTCACTCGATGATTTTATGGGGGCCACCTGGGGTTGGCAAAACCACGATTGCTCGTTTAACAGCCCATGTCTTTGATTGTGAATTCATTGCTCTATCTGCTGTTCTTGCTGGCGTTAAAGAAATCAGACAGGCGATTGAATTAGCAGAACATCATTTACAACAATTCAACAAAAAGACCATTTTGTTTGTTGATGAAATCCACAGATTTAATAAATCCCAACAAGATGCACTCCTGCCCTTTGTTGAATCTGGCTTAGTGACTTTTATTGGCGCCACTACTGAGAACCCCTCTTTTGAAGTTAATTCAGCGCTGCTCTCTAGAGCGCAAGTGTATGTTCTTAAGTCTTTAACTCCACCTGAGCTATTAGAGCTACTCGCAAGAGCTCAACAGTCGATCAAAGATGTGACGTTTGATGATGCTGCCAAAGAGATGCTAGTTACTTTGGCGGATGGTGATGCCAGACGTTTCCTCAATTTGGTTGAGCAGACTTATCACGCCGCAAATACCAATCAAGTGACATTGGTCTCTGCAGAATTTTTAAAAAATTCTTTAGGGCACCTAACCAAGAGATTTGATAAATCAGGCGATCATTTTTACGATCAAATATCTGCACTACATAAATCAGTCCGCGGTTCAAGTGCAGACGGCGCCCTGTACTGGTTCTGCCGAATGATCGATGGTGGTGCTGACCCCAAATATTTAGCACGCAGAATTATTCGAATGGCTTGGGAAGATATTGGTTTGGCAGACCCAAGAGCCATGCAACTCGCTAATGATGCTGCACTCACCTACGAACGCTTAGGTAGCCCTGAAGGCGAACTGGCTTTGGCAGAAGCTTTGATTTATTTGGCTGCCGCACCTAAAAGTAATGCGGCCTATCAAGCGTATAACCAAGCTCGCTCTTTTGTGGCAGAACACGGCAGTGATGAGGTGCCGATCCATTTGCGCAACGCCCCTACTAAACTCATGAAAGAGTTAGGCCATGGCAAAGCATATCGCTACGCCCATGATGAACCCCACGCTTATGCTGCGGGCGAAACTTATTTACCGAATGGCATCAAAGACCAAGATTGGTATCAGCCAACTGATCGCGGACTAGAGACAAAGATCAAAGAAAAACTAGCCTTTTTAAAATCTTTAGACGCGGCTAGCAAAAAGAATAAATAAAAATTAAGTTATAGAAGTAAAAAAGCCTGCACAAATAACTGTGCAGGCTTTTCTGGAGCGCTGGGATTTAAACCAGCATGTCCGCCCAAATGTTTCTGGCCCAAGCGTGAGCATACTCACCCTCAAGAGGGTTCGCTGCTGCTGAAACACCACCAGAACCTGGCACAGTCACCATTGTTTTCTTCGCTGCATCATATTGATGAACGCTGGCAACGTGTACGACATCTTGTGAAGACACAAAGCTGTAGCAAGTGTTGTTGTACACAGGCAACTGATTCACATCAGCACCGCTCAGAATTGCCACAACTGCTGCCGCACAAGTCTTACCGTGTTGGTTAGCCATGTGACCTGACTTAGGCATGCCTGGCGCGATCTGAATAGAGTCACCAAGTACGTGAACGTTTGGAGCAACTTTGGACTCAAATGTTAAGAAATCCACTTCGCACCAACGACCGTTCATGTTTGCCAAACCAGTCTTCACTGCAATAGCGCCCGCGCGCATTGGGGGCAATACGTTCAACACGTCAGCCTTGATGTCATCATTGAATTCAAACTTCAATGTCTTACCCTTCACATCAACGTCTGTTAATGAGTGCTTAGGACGGTACTCAACAATACCTGCATAACGACGTGACCATGCCAACTTGAATAAACCTGGCTTAGATGTCACATCATCATTCGCGTCCAAAATTAATACCTTGCTCTTTGGCTTGTTCTTTTGGAAGTACTCAGCCACTTGGCAAGCACGCTCATATGGTCCTGGAGGGCAACGGTATGGAGCCAAAGGAATTGAAATGGCAAATACGCCACCATTTTTCATGCTTTCCAATTGCTTTCTTAAACCAATTGTTTGCTCGCCAGCTTTCCACGCATGCAACACTTCATTTTGAGCATTCGGTGCCAACATACCTGGTAACTTGTCATAAGTTAAATCAATACCAGGAGAAACAATCAAGCGATCGTAGAACAATGATGCGCCACCAGCTAATCTCACCTGCTTTTTAGCCACATCAATAGAAACTACAGAATCTCTCACTAAATTAACACCGTGATTTTTTCTTAAGCCTTCATAAGACACTGTGATGTCTTCAAGCTTCTTGCTGCCACCAATCACTAAATTTGATAGTGGGCATGAAATAAAGTTTTGGTTAGGCTCAATTAATGTGACATCAGCTGTGTAGTTTGAAAACTTACGCACATACTTAGCTGCTGTTGCACCACCGTAACCACCACCAATCACTAGAACTTTAGCGCCCTTGGCATCAATGTTTGTTGTAGCACAGCCAACCAGGGTTGTTGCTGCAGCGCCGGCACCTACTAATTGTATAAATTCGCGTCTTTGCATCATTAACTCCTGATTATTTAGTTTTCTTAGGGGCAGCTTTTTCAACTGGTAAAGAGGCAAAGTAAGCAGAAATCTGTTCGATTTGCTCGTCTGTATAGCCCTTGCTCAATTGATGCATGATAGAAGCTACGCGCTTACCTGATTTGTACTCATTCATTTTTTGAATCAGCTCAGCCTTTGTTTGACCAGCAAGACTCGCCATACCGCCTTCGGAGTAACCATCAGTACCATGACATGCTGAACATGATGCTGCCCATTGTTTAACTTGCAAGCTTTGAGCATTGACTGAGCCTGCTATGACCATCAAGCTCAAGAATGAAACTGCAGCCAATATGGAAGACTGGCGCGTAAATAATTGACTCATATTTCCCCCTTTAATAACCTCTTGATTCTACTAGTTAGGCTTAGTCTCAACCCTTGGGGTTTAACCCTAAAGTTAGCGACATTTACTAACTAATCTATTATTCAGAATCAAGTGAAAAAGCGCAAACAATTAATTTGCATAAGGTTATTTCTAGCTGCAATAAATCTTTTTCTATTTTTGCTTTTGGGCATAACGAGCCAGCTCAAAGAAATCCAAATCAACCATCAAGCCATAATCTTTTTGAATAACTTTTCCCTGCGGATTCAGAACATATACCTCAGGCACCCCTCTTCTTTTGCCAATCGCTTTTGATAACTCTGGGGTCATCATCACCACAGGAAATGTATAACTATTTTTAGCCAAATAAGCGTGTACAGGGCTTACAGTCTTATCGATTGAAATCGTGATGATGTTGAGTTGATTGGCTGGTACCTTTTGCATCAACTGCTCTAAATGAACATTTTGCTTGCGGCAGTATGAGCACCACGTGGCCCAGACTTGAACCACGGTATACCTTTGCTTCCACTGACTCTCGGTATAGGTTTGCCCCTGCACTGAGCGCAACTCACCCAGCGCCAATTGATCACCTACTTCAATGGCATGGGCACTGATACTTGTGATGAATAAACTAATGAGTACAGCAATTGATGCAAATTGTTTCATACTGAAATTATCAACAATCGCATCAATGCTGACTAGCTATTACTCAATAAATTGCGTGAAGTTTTGAGCTGGCTCACGTTCTGTGACTAGCGTGTTTTCAATTTTTGACATGTCTGCATAACCTAAAGACATGCCGCAAACTAATTGTTGCTCTGGCTTTAAGCCTAAGTGCTTGGCAATGATTTTGTGAAACTGGGTAAACGCAGCTTGCGGACAAGTATCTAGACCACGCGCCTTGGCAGCCAACATCACGTTTTGCACAAACATGCCATAGTCCAACCAACTACCTTGTTGCATCACACGATCTATTGTGAAAAACAAACCAACTGGCGCATCAAAAAACTGGAAGTTTCTTGCGCCCTGCGCCTGCATCTTGCTTTTATCTTCCTTGCCAATACCCAATAAACCATAAAGGTCAAAACCAACTTTGCGACGACGTGAAATATACGGATCCACCCATTTGGATGGGTAGTAGCTATATTCTTCAGTATGCTCTTTGAGTAAATCAGGATTGGCCAAGGCAGCCAAAATATCATCCGTAATTGCTTGCTTGGTAGCACCAGTCACGACATACACCTGCCACGGCTGTGTATTGGTTCCAGATGGTGCACGACCTGCCACATTTAATAACTCCAAAATTTGCTCTTTAGTCACATCTTTAGGTAGAAAGGCTCTGATCGAACGGCGAGCTTTCATGTTCTCGTCAACAATTTTGGTGATATCTGCTTGATTCATGGAGTTTGTCTCTTCTTTATTAATTGAGCCTAGAGGATAAAACAGAGTGCAACTTTGTGCCAAAGCCGCCTAATTCAGCCATACCTGCCCAAAAAAGCTATTGAAAACCCTCCCCAAGGGCAAAAAGTTCATAAATATGTCAAATTCAAGGCTTTTTTGCCCTAAAAACCTAGTAAAAGCCCTGATTAAAAAAACATAACCATTTAAGAAATTTGTGCGATACTTGGTCTGTAGGTCTTCAAGTAGCTTCCGTCGTTTCCATTTTTCAAAATGGGTGATTCGGTTAGTTGAATCTTCCAGCCCTGCAAAGAAATGGTGAGAAATCACCACGTTTAATTTTTTTAAGGAATTTCAGTAATGGCAACAGGTATTGTTAAATGGTTTAACGACGCAAAAGGTTTCGGTTTTATTACTCCTGATGGCGGTGGTGAAGATTTGTTCGCTCACTTCTCAGCTATTCAAGGTAACGGTTTCAAAAGCTTGAAAGAGAACCAAAAGGTTAGCTTTGAAGTAACAACTGGCCCTAAAGGCAAACAAGCTTCAAACATCAACCCAATGTAATTTGGTTGTTTGTTAAACAAAAAACCCGACTTAGGTCGGGTTTTTTGTTGCCTAAATTTTTAGGCATATTTTTAGGGGGTGGTTATATCCAACCTAAAGCACCCAAGATAGTTCCCACTAGTAGCAGTAGCAAAATATGTATCTTGGTTTTCCAGATCAGTAAGACCGTGATGCCGGTACATAACCACAAAGCCCAATCAGTAGAAAACTGACTATTGCTAGCACTGATGATCCAGCTAGTAGCCAAGATGGCACCAATCACAATCGGCGCTAAACCTTGTTTGAATGCTAAAACATAAGCGCTGTGTTGATTCGCTTGCACCCATTTGGCAGTAGAGTAAGTTAACAAAGAACTGGGCAACATCACCCCAATCATGGCAAACACCATCCCAATGGTTCCCCATAGATACTGCGCATACAAACCTACCGCTGAATTAATACCAATATGCCAACCCATCATGGCAATCACCAAAATGTTCGGGCCTGGCGCAGATTGCGCAATAGCAATGGAGGCCGAAAATTGCTCCTCTGTGATCCATCCATTTTGATTAACCAAATGACGATGCATCTCAGGTATCACCGTGACGGCACCACCCACTGCCATTAAAGATACAGCCATGAAATGCAAAAAGACGATGAACCAATCACCCCAAGAAAAACTCAACATGACTTCACCCGACGATAAGTCATGTAAATAGAAAAGACACCTAAAGTGAGCAATACGTAAACCAAAGGAATTCTGATCAGCGCGACCAACACAAAGCACAGTGCCGCTAAGGCAATTGATGGCCAATATCCAAGGGGGTGTTTTTTAAGAGCACTGGCTAGCTTTAAAGAAGTACCAGCAATCAAACCAGCGGCCACAGCCCCCATTCCTCTAATGGCCCCATTGATCACAGGATACTCACCCAGATTTAAATACAGAATGGCAATGACTATTAAGGCTAGCATCGGAAAAACCAACATGCCCGCAATCGCGACCAAGGCCCCAGATAAACCAAAGTATCTAGCGCCAAAGATAATAGCCAAATTAATGACGTTAGGTCCAGGTAGCACTTGGGCAACAGCCCACTCTTCTAAAAACTCTTCTTTACTGTACCAACGCTTCTTTTCAACCAACTCTCGTTGGGCAACTGGTAAGACCCCACCAAAACCTTGAAGTGCCAGCCATGTGAATGCCCAGAATATTTCTGTTTTGGATTGAGGATGTTGCTTCATAAAGAGATTTTATCTTGTGACACTTCACACTTTTGAAATGTCGACAAAAAAGGGAGCTATCGCTCCCCTTTTTGGATGAATTAATACTTTTATTACTTTTCTTGCAAGCTCAAAGTCTTCACTTGCTCAGAGGCAGGTTTAACTGGTCGACCTTGGAAAAAAACATTCACTTGAGATAAACCATTTGTTAATACTGTGAATGGCGACTTACCTGTGAAAGTGTGATTACCGCCCGCATCAATTGTTTGCATAGTTGATTTGCCGGAGGCATCAATCACACACACTGTTTGTTTAGTCTTGGTCACCACATAAACGAAGTTGCCAGGCTTTGTTGGATCAGACACTGTGAAGGCAGTTGGAGATGCATCAGCCTTAGGACATCCAGCATCCACAGCTGAGACGGTTGATGTCACTTGCGCTGCAGAAGCTTCCGGTTTTACTTCTTCTATCACTTGCTCTTGCGGTGCCTCTACCTTTGGCACCTCAGGAGTTGGTCTAACTAATTCAATGATGCTATCTTTAGTGAGATATAAACCAATCAATACCAAAGCCACAAGCACCAATCCGGCAGCACGCTTGCCAGACTCGATGCTCACTTGTGGCGATCTAACAGAATCACCTGATTTGATATTTTCTAGATTAACTTTTTCTTCTACTGGCAAAGTTCTTTGAATAGGCGCAGGTGGCACATCATCTGGTAACGCTGGAGGTTCAACTTGAGACTCTTCTACAGACGTATCAAATGCCAAAGATGTTTGTGCAACTGCATCACCATCAGGATGAACCAAAACACGTGACTCATCTAACTCTAATAGTTTGGCAATTTTTTTTGCGACGGTTACTTTGTGAGCTTCAGAATAAAAGCTACTAATACCACCCTCTTCCAACTCAATGATGTGCTTTTTTGACAAGCATGCCTTGTGCGCCAGATCTTCTGGCTTGTAACGCTTTTTTTCGCGTGCAGATTTAAGTACCTTTCCCTGAATTTCAGGAAGGATTTCTAATTTATTTTTTGAACCTGCTGCCATTTTGTCTCCAAGGCAATCTTTTTTACAATAACATTACTTTAGCATTGATTTAAATTCTCATAAAAAACATGTGTTTATCTATCAGAATTCGCTAAGAAACCTTCACTAAAGCCAAAAAACGAACCAAATCCTGTAAAGAATCGGCCTGCATTTTCTCCATAACCCTTGATTTGTGAACCTTGATAGTGGCATCCGTTGTTCCCAAGCGGACTGCAATGTCTTTATTCATAAGACCATCTACCAAAAGTGCACATACTTGTTTTTCACGAGGGGTTAGAGATTCATATCGTTGTGTCACCGTCATACTTTGTGTGGTGACTTTAAACACTTCCTTATCTTTTTCTACTGCTGATGCAATCGCCTTTAATAAGTCATCTAAGTTAAATGGCTTAAATAAGAAATCAATGGCGCCCTGCTTCATTGCAATCACAATCTCATGGGGTAAAGACTCACCAGAAATAAAGATGATGGGAGTATTTCTACCCAGGTCATTCAAACGCCTTTGTAGCTCTGTACCTGACATGGTGGGCATGCGCATATCTAAAAGTATGGCTGCAGGTGATACAGGAATCGATTGCTCAATAAAGTCTTCTGGGCACTCAAACACATTCACGGTGTAGCCGTAATTGATCAACATCCTTGAGAGTGAAGTTCTCATGGATGCATCATCATCAACCACATAAATATGTCCTAAATCGCTCAAAATTTCCTTAATTGCTTTGATTTGGTTCTAATCAGTTGGGTTTGATATTAGTTACATTTATCATATTAGGATATTAGCTGTTAAGCTAATGCTTGCCATAAAAAAGGCAGCCAGGTTACCAAGGCTGCCTTGATCGATTGTTTGATGTATTTAGTGCTGATCAGGTGTAACTTCGAGTGCCACCAAGAATCTAGAGACCATGTTGTATGTAGCAATCACTCCCACCAGTTCGACTAATTGAGTATTACCCAATTGGCCCTGCAAACGCTTCATGAGAGACCGATCCACTTCAATCGATTTGGTCATTTGAATGGTGAGCTCCAAGGCATCTTGCTCAAGTGCTGTAAATAAACCCTCGAGCATAACTTCTTGACCCAATGAACCCAAGGCATTGACTTGCGCTTCAGTACCGCCCGCTTTAATGAATATCGGCGAGTGGTGCAAGAACTCATAGTCAGCGCGATTGAGCACTGCTACACCACACATCGCTAACTCACGTAGCTTGAGATCCAAAGCGAGATGACTTCTCACCTCACCTAAGAAAGCATTCCACCCTCTTGAAAACGGTGTGCTATGTAAGAGCATGCGATCTAAGTTAATCAGATCTCCACCACGTCGCTCACGGATGGCTGCCACCAAATCCGCTGGCTCTTGCAAGTCCAGCGGCTGGTAAGGCACAAGACGTTCTGTCATGACTTAGTTAGTTGCTTTGATATTGTTGGCTTTAATAAATACGCCCCAAACATCAATTTGCTTGTTCACAAACTCTTGCGCAGGCTTAGGACCCAAGCCCATGATCTCAATACCTTGAGACTTCAAACGAGTTGAAACATCAGGATTTTTCAAAGCCTTAGCTACCTCTTCATGCATGCGATTGATGATCGCAGGCGGAGTTTTTGCTGGAGCAATGATGGCCCACCAAGCTGGTGCTTCAAAATTTGGGTAGCCACTTTCAGCAATGGTTGGCACGTTCGGCATTTCAGGGGAACGCTTACTTGTTGTCACCGCTAAAGGCACAATGCCACCAGCTTCTACGTGAGGCTTGACCAAAAATAATGAGCCAATCGCCAATGGCACATGGCCTGCTAATGCGTCTTGCATCAAAGGACCACCGCCACGATAAGGCACATGAGTCCAATCAAATTTGGCATCCTTAGCTAACGAAGCTAAAGCCAAATGACCCAAGCTACCTGTACCAATTGAACCATAGCTATTTGGTTTTTTAGCTTTTGAGTTTTCAATCAACTGCTTAAAACTAGTGATGCCTGAAGTTTTACTCGCTGTCAAAACCATTGGCGCAGTACCAATCATGGTTACAGTGGCCAAATCAGTTTTGGTGTTGTACGGTAATTTTTCAATCATGTTTTCGTTCACGCCATGAGTGTCAAATACCACGCCAAAGGTATAACCATCTGGCTGTGCCTTTGCTACAGCTGCAGCACCAATAGAACCAGAAGCGCCGCCAATGTTTTCAACAATGACGTTTTGCTTGAGTTGATTTTGTAATGTCGGCGCCAAAATACGCGCCACCTGGTCAACTGATCCCCCTGGTGGAAATACAGCAATCAATTTAATGACTTTTTGACCTGGCCAATCGTTGTTTTGAGCTTGAACTGCTCCTGAAATACACAAGGCTGAAATCAGCCCCGCTAATAGCTTAGCTTTCATGTTGTCTCCTTTATATGGATGTCCGGCCTATTTAGCTCTGTGACGACATAAATATCCCACACTCCTATAATGAATGCAATTAGAAAATAACTGGAGACTGCGCCATGCGCAAAAAGATCATCGTCCTAGATGACTACGAAAATTCGTACGAGAAGTTATCGGATTGGTCCAAGATCAAAGCTGCCGCTGATGTGGAGATTTTTAATCAGCCTTTGTACGGCCAAGAGTTACTTAAAACCCTAGAAAAAGCCCATGCTTTGGTATTAATGCGTGACCGCACACCATTGCCAGCCAGCCTGATTGATCAACTATCCCATCTTGAATATGTGGTTTTTACGGGTACCCGTAATTTAGCCCTGGATGCCGCCGCACTTAAACAAAGAAACATTCCTATTAGCCACACTGAATGGGGCCCTTCTAAAGACAGCACGGCTGAACTGACCTGGGCACTAATTTTGGGCCTACATAAACGCCTAGTAGAACAAAACCAATTACTCACCCAGCAAGCTTGGCGCAATGAGCACTCTTTATTACCGGTATTAAAAGGTCGCACCTTGGGCTTGATTGGCCTTGGTGAAATCGGCAGCCGTGTAGCTAAAGTGGCCTTGGCTTTTGGCATGAAAGTTGTCACCTGGAGTCCGAATATGACCCCAGCAAGGGCAGAAGCTGTGGGTGCTGAGTCCGTCTCTTTAGATGAGTTGCTGCAACAATCAGATATTGTTTCTTTGCACATTGTGGCGAGCGCCACAACCAAAGGTTTACTCAACCAAGAGAAACTAGCTTTGATGAAAAAAGACGCTTTGTTAATCAATACATCGAGATCAACTTTGGTAGATACACATGCACTTGTTGTAGCTCTTAATGATCGAACGATTGGCGGAGCTGCGATTGATGTGTTTGATGCTGAGCCGCTAGTTGCTGATCATCCCTTGCGCAACACCCCCAATACATTATTAACACCGCACTTAGGCTTTGTGGCACAACCAGTGTTTGAGAGTTTTACAAAAGGCGTTGTTGAATGTTTAGAGGCTTGGTTAAATGGCCAACCAGTTATCCGCCCTTTGCCTTGATTGCGGCAACCCCAGAAGAGCACTCGATAAGGTGTGCCCTTTCTGCGGTTCATCAGAAATGCCAGAAGTTCCTAAAAAGCTGGCGGGTATTTACACCCTCAATTTAGAACATCAACTCCCAACTGTTGATCAAGCGATTGAAAAGTTTGATCGCACATTAGAAGAGTTATCCGATACGGCGATGAGAGTTGTGAAAGTGATCCATGGTTATGGCTCAGGTGGCAAAGGTGGTCGCATCAAAGAAGCTGTGCGACAAGAATTGATTTATCAACGCCGCAGTCATTTGATTGATTCTTTTTACGCAGGTGAAGATTTGTTACCCGGTCGAGAAACCTACCAAGAACTCATGAAACGTCACCCAACTCTGAAGAGTCTATTGACCAAAGATGTTTTTGGTAATGCGGGCATTACTTTGATTGTTTTAAAACGATGAGCACATCACAAATATGCCCACAGTGTGGCACCACTTTTGGCTGCGATATTGCGCAGGGTAAAACGCACTGTTGGTGCATGGAGTTACCCGCCATCCCAAAAGACATCACCGCTAAAACAGCAGGATTATCTGAAGGTTGTTTGTGCCCCGCTTGCCTCAAAAAACTGGCCCAATCAGTTGGCCACAAAAATGATTGAAGCTAGCTAGTTCACTCAGCCAATTACTCAGAACGACTGCAGACCCATTCTCTGCGTTGCCACTCACCTGGTTTTTCAGCAAAAACCATCCAAATTACCAAACCGCTAATAACTGACCAAACTGGGTTAGAAATCAATGTTTTCATCGTTATGCTCCTTGAGACTCCATTAAATACAAGGCCTAAGCCATATACTGTATAAATATACAGTATTTTAGAAAAAAGTCAAAGAATTTAATAAAAAGATGAAAAATGGCCTGAAATGGGCAAATCGTCACTAGGTCAAATAATGGGTTTATCCTATCGCCTAAAGGGAAAATGACGCATGACAACAACAGAAATGATCTTTGATGGGCTGGTCTGGCTCATCGGTGGCTTAGTGGTGATTTATATGAGCAAACGCTATTGGGTGATGTTTCGCCATCGCAACACCCCCACTTCTGGTAGCTGCAATGACCAAAGCTCATGCTCCTCTTGCCCGAGCAAACAACAATCAACAAAGGATGCTCGATGAACGTATCTTTAGCTAATCAAAGATCTTGGCTCAAGTTGTCACAAGTTCTGGTGGCCCTGGTATTTTTTATTGGGATGAATACGTCATTTGCACAAGCCGATGTGCCAGAGAGCAAAAACTACGAAGGTATTCAGTACATCACTGGCGGTATTGGCAGTGAAGAATCAGAGGCCATGCTTGAACTAGGTAAGAAATGGCCGCTGGTATTGGAGTTTTCTCAGGCTCATCCACAAAGACCTCTGTGGGTAGCCGATGTGACTGTAAAGATTATCGATCAAAAGAAAAAGGTGGTGTTTAACGCCATCAGTGACGGCCCTATCTTGTTACTCAATTTAGCCCCCGGCAACTATGAGTTGCAACTCTCGTTCGAAGGTAAGCCCCTAAAAAGAACCGTGAAGATCGAAGAGAACAAGCCTATCAAGCTGTCGATTACCTGGCCTATCTAATCTTCATCATTAATTATCTCCATGCGATCAGCCTTTATAGATAACCTCAAAGGACTGTCTTGCATCCTGATCATGCTTCACCATTTGGCTTTTTATGGCCCTATGTCCGATGTCGCTATGTCAGTGATTCCGGGAGTGATTGATTGGTTATTTGTATATGGTCGGATGGCTGTTGCAGTGTTTTTGGTGATTGGTGGATTTCTAACAGGCCAAAAACTGCTAGAACAGAATGTCTTTGTTCATAAGAGCGTGTTTCAGTTAATTTGGCATAAGTACCAACGCTTGGTGATTCCTTACCTAGCAGCCATCATCCTCGCAATCATTTGTTCATTTATAGCAAGCCAATGGATGCAACATGCATCCATCTCGGCGATGCCAGAACCTAAACAATTAATCAGTCATTTGTTCTTTTTACAAAACCTGCTCGGCTATGAATCACTCTCAGCAGGTCTTTGGTATGTGGCCATGGATTTCCAGTTATTTGCAGTAACAGCTTTGGTACTTTTCTTGATCGATACCATCCTACCGACTCATTGGTCTTATCAGCGCACACAATTAATTAGCGTACTGATCGTTGCTTTGGTAACGCTGGCCTCATTGTTCATTTTCAATTTGGACGATAGTTATGACGCTACTTTTTTATATTTCTATGTAGCCTATGGTCTAGGTATTTTGGCTGCGCAAATTGCCCAGACAAAATCAAGAATGTTTTTGTTATTTTTGTTATTAGACTTTTTGCTGTTTGCCTTGTACCTCGACTTTAGAGGTCGAGTATTGATTGCCGCTATCACTGCTGCTGTGCTTTGCTTGAGCTATCAAAGCTTATGGGTCAACGCTAAATTTTGGATGAATCCACTCGCCAAGTTGGGTCGTATGTCGTATTCGATTTTCTTAGTGCACTTCCCTGTTTCACTGGTGGTTAGCAGTATTTGGGTACAACTCTATCCAGAGAACCCATGGCTTAACGTTGTTGGCATAGTCACATCTACACTACTAAGTTTGTTTGTTGCGATTCCTTTTTATCAATTCATAGAGAAGCGTTAACCACTGCGCTGTTATGGCAATTATTTTTCCCTGTTCATTTACTTATAAAAACTATAAACTATTTGCCTAGCAACTTGAGGAGCAAAAATGACCAGCATGATGTTTAGTAGTGCCGAATATATCCGCGAACTTAGAACAAGCGGCTTTAGCCAAGAGCAGTCAGAAACAATAACAAAGGGTGTGGAAAACATAAGGGAAGATATGAATCAACTTGCCACTAAAGAGGACTTAAGAGAACTCAAAGATGATGTCAAAGAACTCAAGAAAGAAACTCAAAGTTTACGAAAAGAGTTACATGAAAGCATCAATGGAGTACGCACAGAGCTACATGAAAGCATCAGTGGATTACGTACAGAGTTCAAAAATGAATTCAAAAATTTTAAAGATGAAATCTTCGCTAGAATGGATGAATACAATGAAAATATTCTTCATCGCTGGATCGCCAAATCATCTGTCTTAATCATGACAGCAACTGCAGTGATCATTGGCACGATTGCATTTATGCATCGATAACTAGTTCACCCAGCCTTGTTTCCAATCCGATCCATTGGTGAGCAATCGCCAGTGGATTGTTTTTTGTCTTTTCGTCATAACCGCCTCAAGCACCACTTGATCAACTGGCAAACCCTCTTCCTCAGGCTCAATGACCTTCACCACCAAAAAATGCTTTTCTTTATTGATGGGGTGAACAGCAGTCCACTTGGTCAGCAGTAGTTTCTTAGGGTGGATAGAATTTTTCACTGAGATAGATTTAGTACTTTAATTTTTTCGTGGCTCATAAGATACTGCAGTCATGAAATCATTATTACAAGAAACCAAGGTGATTGCAGTGGTGGGTCTTTCTGATAAGCCATCACGTCCCTCTTATGATGTGTCGCGCTATATGCAAGCACATGGCTATAAGATCATTCCAGTGAACCCCTCTTGTACGGAGATATTGGGTGAAAAGTGCTACCCAGACTTAAAGAGTATTCCCATAGCAGTAGATATGGTGAATGTCTTTAGGAAATCTGAAGATTGCTTGCCTGTTGCAAAAGACGCTGTCGCAATTGGTGCTAAGTCACTATGGCTACAGTTAGGCGTGATCAATGGTGAGGCTCATGACTTTGCCCAAGCACATGGCCTACAAGTGGTGATGGATAAGTGCTTGAAGATTGA
>JAOAUK010000031.1 GCA_030157655.1 Polynucleobacter sp.
GATCGTGTTAATCAAAATCTCAGTAAAGTTCTGACGATGTCCTTGACGCTTTTGGTAGTGCTTGCGTCGACGCATCTTAAAAATCTTCACTTTGTCATGACGACCTTGAGAAATAACAGTGGCTTTAACAGCTGCACCACTAACCAATGGCTCACCAAACTTTAGTGATTCGCCTTCGCCTACGGCGAGAACTTGGTCAAGAGTGATTTCGCTGCCTACATCCGCTGGTATCTGTTCTATTTTCAATTTTTCGCCAGCAGCAACTTTATATTGTTTGCCACCGGTTTTTATGACCGCGTACATATTGAAATCTTTCTATCTAATGACTACCCGACCCCATGTCGAGTAGAGCCATAGATTATAGCCCTAGCTTAATTTCTAGTCAAAAAGTAGAATTCATGTCTCTGTAGATGATTTATTAATAGTTTTTATAATAAAACTTAATTAATTCAATGAGTTAAACTACATGAGCCCAAAAAATATTAAGATTAAATGTGAATGAGCACTAACTTAAAAACGATTCTGAACCCAATTTCCGGGGATATGCAAGCCTTAAATGGGGTGATTAGGGATCGTTTGAGCTCAGAAGTTGCTCTTATTAATCAAATATCTGCCTACATTATTGAAGCCGGTGGCAAAAGAATTCGACCTGCTTTACTACTATTAACCAGTCAAGCAATTGCTAATGGTGCACCACTTCAACACCATTTAGACATGGCAGCCGTCGTTGAGTTTATTCACACCGCTACTTTGCTACATGATGATGTGGTTGATGAGTCTCATTTGCGTCGCGGTCGGGCAACTGCTAATGCGGCGTTTGGGAATGCTGCCAGCGTTCTGGTTGGAGATTTTCTGTATTCAAGAGCTTTCCAAATGATGGTTGCTCCGAATGAACTAAAAATCATGCAAATTTTGGCTGATGCAACCAATACGATTGCTGAAGGTGAAGTGCTGCAACTCATGAATATGCATGATCCAGATGTTAATGAAGAACGTTACATGCAAGTGATTCACTACAAGACGGGTAAATTGTTTGAAGCATCTTCAGCTTTAGGCGCGCTACTTGCAAAGGCAACCCCAGAGCAATATGCTGCAGCAGAGGCTTATGGCAGACACATTGGTTCAACGTTCCAGCTAGTTGATGACATTCTGGATTACACGGCCAGCGCAGAACAAATGGGCAAGAATGCCGGTGATGACCTTAGAGAAGGTAAACCGACTCTACCACTCATTTATTTGCTTGATCACGGCACAGCAGAACAAAAGAAATTAGTTCGTGATGCAATTGAACAAGCAGATGAGTTGCCGGAGGATATGTTCCAAAAGGTCTATCAAGCCATCATGGAATCAAAAGCAATCGCTTATACAGAAGAGACCGCAAGACGCGAGGCTCAACTAGCAAAAGATGCTTTAGCTTGCTTCCCAAAAAATGAAGCAACTCAAAGTTTGATGGACTTGTGCGATTACTCACTCAAACGATCAACATAATTTATCAGCCTCATTAGGAAAGAAATACCTTTCCTCGTTATCAGCACGAAATTCTAAAAATCTTATTCCGTATAGATTTTCCAAATCTATACGGCTAACTTTTTTCATTGGTTTATCTAAGGACATCTGTCCTTCTCTGATAAAAATACCCCGATCAAAATAATGCATCGCGTGATTAACATCATGCAAGATAGCAATCACTGTTAATGATCGTTCCATGGCGAATTCACATAAATTTGAGAGTAAAGCAATTTGCAAATACGGATCTAGAGCGGCAAAAGGCTCGTCCACCAACAAAAGTCCTTCATTGACATTCCACATCTGCGCAAAAACTCTAGCTAGCTGCACGCGAGCTTTTTCACCACCCGACAAGTTTATGTAAGACTGCCCCTCTAAATGGGATGCCATAGCACTTTTAAGAGAATCTTTAATCAAGGTCTTAACTTGAGATGTAGATAAATTTGTCTGATTTAAACATCCAAGACCAACAATTAAATCTACAGAAAAATTAAAACTTAATTCTTGGGCCTGGGGTAAGACTGCTCGATAAAAACTGAGGTCATGATGAATCCAATCACTCATCGTCTTACCCAAGAAATAAATGGTGCCATTATTTGGCTCCATATCTTTGGCCAATAGCTTTAGAAAAGTAGACTTACCAGAACCACTTGGTCCAAGTACCGCCACACGCTCACAACGCCGTATATTTAAATCAGAAATATAAATACCCGACTTATTAGGTTTGTCAGAAGATTGGCTTGTCTGCCAAGTTTTATTGAGCTCTGAAATCTGAAGATACTGACCCTGATTGGACATATTGCTCACCGTTCAATGTAAGCCTTGATGACTCTTCTTATTTAATAAATATAAGAAATAAGGAGCACCAATGAGGGCCGTAAAAATACCCACTGGCATTTCGGTGGGAGATGCTAAATTTTTTGCCAAGATGTCAGCAATCATTAATAAGAATGCACCGGTCAACATCGAGAGAGGTAAAACGACTCTATGATCAGCGCCAAATATCACTCTGACAATTTGAGGAGCAATCAAACTAACGAAGCCAATCGCGCCACTCATCGCAACACTAAGACCACAAAGTAAGGCAATACAAAAAATGGTAATCACTTTGATTCGTTGCAAATTAACCCCTAAATTTTTTGCAACGCCATCGCCCATTGCCAAAGCATTAAATTTTGGAGCCAAGCTATAAGTTGTTACAAATCCAACCGCCAATCCAATAATTAAGACCCATAAAGTATTCCAACTCATGCTAGCTAAAGACCCTAACGTCCAAAATGTAAAGCTCCTTAATTGCTGATCATTTGCAAGATAAATACACAATCCAATCACAGCAGATGCCAAGGCATTTAATGCCAGCCCACATAACAATAAGCTGGACATAGATACCAATGACATGACCCTGGAAAGTAATAGCAAAATTTGGCACATGGCTGCAGCACCTATAAATGCTGCTCCTGGATATAGCCAATGCTGTATGGCTTCAAATGGACCAATCATGCGATTTATTAAAGGTGCAAATATCATCAATATCGCAATAGCTAATGCAGCACCACTTGTGACACCAAGTAACGCAGGGTCTGCTAATGGATTTTTAAATAAAGCTTGAGTTAATGCACCTGACAAACCTAATGCAGCTCCAATTGCCAACGCTGATAATGCTCGAGGCAAGCGGATGTCAATCAAGATATCTAGCATTCCAGAAGAATCAAGGTCGCTTTGTAGCAGCAAAGATATATCAAGCCATGTGATCTCAACTGGTCCGATGGCTACTGAAAAAATAGTCAAAAGAATCAGCATGCATACGAGAACAATCAACCAAAGATGGGTATTAGTTTTATTAGGCAAATAACTCTCGCCTTAACTCAAGAATGGTTTGAGGTAGCCGCGGCCCAAAGCCCAATAATTGATTCGCATCAATTGATATCAGTCGATGATTTCTTAAGGCTGCAACTGATCCTAAAGCACGATTCTTTAATAGCGCTTGCGTACCCCCTAATAAGTGCTCGGTTTGTTTAGTCATCAAGATCATGTCGGGATTAGCCTGAATAAAAGCCTCAATACTTAAAGGCTTATATCCAACATATGAGGTCATTGCATTCATCCCACCCGCATAATGAATCATCGCTGAAGCACCTGTTTCACGCCCACTTACCAATATGCGAGAAGCTTGATGTGATAGCAAAAACAATACTTTAGGTTTTTGTTGCCTGGCTGGCTGATCTAAATACGCCGTCCGCCAGGATTCATTTAATTTCTTGATCAGTTTTTCTTCATGGCCTACCATATCTTTGATACGAGCCACTTGATGAATTCTTTTGATCAGGCCATCAAAACTATATTCAGAATCTAATATTTGAAAATTGATTTTTTTAGCATTTTTAATTGCTTGCACAAATGATGGCGGGCCCACATCTTCTGCAGCCAATATATGAGTAGGATTTAAAGATAAAATTCCCTCAATAGATAGAGTACGCGCATATCCCACACTCGGATGATGTTTAGTTTCTACGGGATAGTTAGATGTTGCATCAACCCCTACCAAATATTTCTGTAAATTCATTTCATAAATGATTTCAGTGATTGCTCCACTTAATGAAACAATTCTTAGAGAACGATCTGGATATAAGGTTGCATAACTTGGTTTGATCAAACCACACAGGCTTAATCCAATAATAGATGCAGAAAATTCTCGCCGAGACACGATTATCATAAGTCATACCTCAAGGCTACTGAGAAGTTTCGTCCAGGAGCGGTATATGAATCAATAATTGGAGATGCCGCCTCCAAACCCCTCACATCAGACCATCGCCAATATTTCTTATCAAATACGTTATTAACGCCAACACTTAGATTTAAATCTTTTCTAGGTTGCCATTGCGCTTTCAAGTTAAATAACGAATATGAAGGCGCAACATATTGTGGAACCTGAACTCTAGTTTGCGTGTCCGTCACCGTTCCCACATCTGAATTTTTTTTGGCCCAGGTATGTAGCCATTGACCTGTAACCCTCCAATTCTGTTGTTGATAGCCCAACCCCAAAGATGCCCGCATAGGTTGGATGGTGTCTATTGGTTGATTTTGTCCGCTGTTTGATGTGGTTCGACCCCTTGAATAAACCCATCCAGAAGTTAAAGTCCAATGTCGATTGAGTAGACTCTCAAGCCTAAGGTCTAGTCCTTGAATTCTTGCCTGACTACGATTTATATATTGATAAATCAGTGGATCACCTGGTCTTGCCGTTCCACCTACAATTTGTTGCTCGATAAAATCTTTGTATTGATTGCTATAAGCTGCCATGGTGTACCGTGACTGGCCAAACATCCCCTTAACACCCACCTCAAGACTATTGGCTTTCTCTGACTTAAGATTTTGATTGCCTACGCTCGTGTACCCATGCCTTAAATTGCTAAAGCCATTATTGACTTGATCTTGGGTTGGTGCTCGAAATCCTTTTGACCAACTAATGTATGGCTTTGCAAATGATCTCCATTTCCAAATGCTAGAGATGCTTGGTGATATTGCAGAATCGCTTAAATTTACTACAGGCAAGCCATACCCAGTTTGAGATGACTTGAATTGGTACCGGTCAAAACGAATCGCCGGTATCACACTATAGTCATGGGTATCTAACTCTAACTGCGTATAAAGGCCCGTTAGATTTCTTTGCGTATCTGGAAAATACTTCACCACATCGTCATAATCACCAGACCTCTTAACAGCCTGCGTAATTTTTGATCGCTGAATATCAAACCCATAAGTCCACTTACGAGAAATTTTTCCATCCTGATAATTAACCCAATTAACATTGAGTCCAGCTGAGTTATCAGATAGATTGTTATCTCTAGCTCTATCAATTTGGCGATCTTCAATAGATAACTGGTTAACTTGAGCTTGCTGTAGCCATAACTTTATAGATGACTCATCCTCAAAACCAAAGATGGTTTTCTTAGTCACCAAATCCAAAGAAATACGCTGACGTTTTAAGTGATCCTTTGCTTGGTGATCAAAAATACTGGATGTTCTGGCACTATATACATTGGTGTGTCGACGCTTACTCACGTCTTCTAAGGTCAACAAAATATGTTGAGGCCCAGTGAGTTTCTTCTCCATTTTGGCCAATAGATATGTTTGATGATTATCTTCAGGATTAGGCTTTGTGCGATTAGCGTCAGGCGTATCAATAACACCCTGATTTCCCGTTTGCGCAGATGAGGTCAGAGATGAGATGAGTACAGCACTCCAATCCAGACCTCTCTTCGCCCAACGTATAGCCCCAGAGGATGATTCGTTGATTGAACGATAACCAGCTTTAATTTCAGCGAAGTTTGCACGGCCTTTTAATAATTCATTCGCCGTGACTGTTTTAAAGTTAACTGCTGCTGCCAAACCATCACTACCATATTGTGTAGATGATGGCCCTTTCAAAATCTCAATTTGACCAATACCTTCCAACTCAACATAGTCCCCACGCCCAACCGATGCAGAGGAGTAATCAAATGAATGTGGCATTCGAATACCATCAACCATCATCAACACTCGATTGCCTTCTAAACCTCTGATATTAATACTCTCTTGTCCAGTGCGGCCCACCCCAGAGGAAATCCCAAAACGAGTGCTTTGAGATCTAACCTCAATATCTAGATCCTCAGTAAAGAGATCTTTAATATCTTTGCTATTTCTGCGATTAATTTCATTACTATCAATTAGATTCACAGAATGAGGCACATCAGAGATCAACCGATCTCCCCTGGTAGCAATAACTGAAATAGGCTCTAAAGATTTTAATTCTGCATATATAGCTTGATCTAAGCTAGCAGATGCAGGCATTGCTGAAGATGAACCCCAAGCAACTATGACTAAGCAATAAAGAGTTTTGCAGGATGACACGGCAGCCTTTCAATTTAATACACTGGCTGGCGACTAAACTGGCTTGCTTGTGTCAGAAATGCTTAATTAAGCATTGATGAAAACTTTATCATAGATGAGAACTATTCTTATTAGAGTGGTTATTCAAATTGTATGTAAGAAATTTCTTACAGAACTTTCAGCATTTATTACCCTATTTTGTAACGCCATTCCCATACAAGTTCATATGAGTTTGCTATAGTCACTCTCATGTTCTTTGCTTTGGAAAGCATTCATGGATTCTTGGCTCAATGATTGGCCGTGGTGGGCGCAGTTAACAGTTGTTATTTTGTTGCTCGCTATTTCAGCTTTTTTCTCTATTACGGAGACAAGCATGATGGCAGCCAATCGTCACAGAATAAGACATTTAGCTAATCGTGGTCATCGTGGCGCAAAGAACACTCAAGATCTATTAGGAAAAACTGAAGAGTTGTTGTCTGTCATTTTGATTGGTAATAACGTGGTCAACACGATTGTTCCAGTCCTACTAACAGCAATTGCTATTCATGCTTTTGGTAACAATGGCTCTGTACTATCTATTAGTACTGGCATTACCGCAGTACTCATCATCATTTTTTGCGAAATCACACCAAAAGTGATTGGCGCAACTTACCCAGAAAGAATTTCGATTTTCACTAGCTGGATCATCAAGCCTTTAATTGTGATCCTAAAGCCAGCCATGTTGTTGATTAATCTTTTTGTAACTGGCTTATTGAAAATATTCAGGGTAGACACTAAGTCAAATAACAATCAACAAATGACACCAGAAGAACTGCGCTCTGTTGTTCTTGAATCAACTCACTTTATTCCGAACAAGCATCGCAGCATCTTGGTGAATCTATTTAATTTAGAGAGCATTCAAGTTGATGATGTGATGACACCAAGATCCAGAATGGAAGTTATAGATTTTTCCAAACCAATTGATGACGTCATTCATCAATTAGAAACGTGCTATCACAACAAGTTACCAGTTTGCGATGAAGATTCCGACAAAATCATCGGCATTCTTGCTGTGCGAAAAGCATTGAGCTTATTGGGCGATGAAGAGCTTGAACATCAACACTTTAGAGATCTGCTGAGTGAGCCGTATTTCATTCCAAGCGGAACGCCTGTATTGCAACAACTTCAATTCTTCCAAGAGAACCAAGAGCGTATTGGCTTAGTTGTTGATGAATATGGGATTGTTCAAGGCCTGGTAACCATTGAAGACATCTTAGAAGAGCTCATTGGCGAGTTCACCACCTCACTCCCTGATCTAGCCATTAAAACAAAATGGTTGGCTGATGGCACCTATATTGCCGATGGGTCTTCTAGCTTAAGAGATTTAAATAGACTACTTGACTTAAATCTTCCAATTGATGGGCCTAAAACATTAAACGGCTTGCTGATAGAAACACTTGAAGATATTCCAGACAATAACGTTAGCATAAAGATAGATGGTGTTGTGATGGAAATCATTCAGGTTGATGATCAAATCATTAAAACCGTTCGACTCTATCAACCGAATGACTGAACAAGATGATGTCATTATTCATTTCTGGCAAGACGTTGTTAATCGGGCTCTACAAACTAGAGCCAGTGATATCCACGTTGAACCAGAGTATGGCGTAAGTCATATACGCCTGCGTGTTGACGGTCGCCTAAAAAAACTCACAAGCTCGCCAAGCAATTGGCACGAAAGAATTGTCAGCAGAATCAAAATTCTGGCCCGTCTAGATATTGCTGAAAAACGTCTACCACAAGACGGTCAAATGTTGATTGGATATCAAGCAAATACGCCAACGATTGATTGTCGTATTTCCACTTTACCAACTCTGCACGGTGAAAAAATTGTTCTAAGAATCTTAAATAAGTCAGATGGCGATTTAAATTTAAATATGCTTGGCTTCACAGACAAGCAATTATCAGACTTAAAGCATGCCCTAAGCTGTCAGCAAGGTTTTATATTGGTGACAGGCCCAACTGGTAGCGGTAAAACGCACACGCTTTATAGCTGTTTAAAGCAATTGATGGATGGCACCAAGAATCTCACCAGCATTGAAGATCCCATTGAAGTTCAACTAAAAGGCGTCAATCAAGTTCACGTTAATGAAAAAGCTGGCTTAAGATTCGACACAGCTCTTCGAGCACTGATGAGGCAAGATCCTGACGTGATTATGGTGGGAGAAATCCGCGATCTAAAAACAGCAGAGGTCGCCTTCCAAGCGGCAGAGACAGGCCATCTAGTTTTAGCAACATTGCACGCCAACGACGCACCAAGTGCTTTATGGCGCCTAAAACAGTTAGGAATAGGGCTTGATCAATTAGCCAATAATTTGATTTGTATTACCGCGCAACGCTTGGTTAGATTGTTTTGCCATCGCTGCGCAGGAAAATCCACCCTAGAAAATGAGCTGCCCTGCAGCATATGTGACAGCACAGGGTTTAAAGGTCGAACTGGGATTCATCAAGTACTTCCGATTAATCATGATCTTCGAGTCATGATTGAAGCAGGTGCGACATTAACTGCCATTAATCACTACTGCCGCTCATCTCAAATTATCAACTTACAAGAAAGTGCCCAGATATTGGTTGGCAAAGGTGTCACTAGCCAAGATGAAGCCATGAGATATGCCGCATGAAAAAATTAAACTCGACGGAACAACTGAGTGTCAGTAGGCAATTTTCAACACTGCTTCAAGCAGGACTGCCCCTACTTGATACTGTTAGCCTAATGCATATGAATGATGTGGCCAACCATTTAAAACGAGGACAAAGCCTATCTAGCTCATTTGAAAAGTTAGGTTTTGATATGTTTTGTGTCGGCCTAATTAAAACTGGTGAAATGAGCGGGGCATTAGCTAAGAGCTTTATACAAATAGAAACTTATCTCAACAAGAAGATTCAAATTAATCGCAAGATTAAAAAAGCACTTCACTACCCCATAGTTGTTATATTGACCTCATGCACAATACTTTGGGCAATGTTGTTGTGGGTTATACCGAGCTTTGAGCAGATGTTTGCTAATTTTCAGACAGAGCTACCAAGGCCCACCTTGATCCTGATTCAAACATCCCACTGGCTCAAGAATTATTGGATGATGATTGGATTAGTGCTAATTTTTTCTTTATTAATTTGCTTTCAAATATGGCAAAGATGCTTACCTATTCAACAGAAAACTGACTTCTTGTTATGTAGGCTTCCAATTATTGGCCCCATCAGAAAAGCATCTCTTCTGGCTCAATGGAGCAGGAATATTTCAACATTACTCGCTAGCGGAATGCCTATCTTGGAAGCCATGCGGCAGACTGCATTGATATCTAATGACTGGCTAACATTTAAATTGTGTTCAGATCTGGACAACCTATTAAGCCAAGGCTGGTCTCTTACTGATTCTTTAAGTAGACTCAAAGCTCAGACCTATTTTTTAAACGCCGCTCAACTACAACTTATTAAAGTTGGTGAGTCATCAGGAGAACTTTGTTCGATGTTAGAGCTTATATCAACCCAAGCATCTGACCAGTTAGATGAATTAGTAGATAGCTTAACCCAAAGCCTAGAACCACTGCTAATGGTGATAATGGGCTTGATTATCGGCACCCTAGTGATATCTCTATACTTACCCATCTTTGAAATGGGGCAAATTCTTTGATAGAAATCATTTCTGCAATTGTCGTCGTCTGCTCGCTAGTTGTTCTGGCATGGATTGATTTCAAAACATTTCAACTACCAGATGCTCTAACTATTTTCTTATCGTTCTATGGGCTATTAGCGAATGGTTTTTTAAATTTAGGTTGGACAGATATATCCTCATCGTTAATCGGTTGCGTGAGTGGATATTTGAGCCTATATCTACTAGATCTAGCCTATCTCAAAATAAAAAAACATCATGGTATTGGCATGGGTGATGCTAAATTACTAGCGGGTCTTGGTGCCTGCTTTGGTTGGCAAACTTTGCCGTTTATTTTGATCATTGCATCCGTCACAGGTTTGCTTGGTGGCTATATTTGGCTTAAAGTTCATCAACAAGACACTTCACATGCTTTTCCGTTTGGACCGTTTATTGCACTTGGTGGCATCATCACATTGACATGGTTAGTATTCAACATCCCCATCAACCTCATAAGCAGATACTAAGAGTCGGCTTAACCGGAGGTATCGGCTGCGGCAAAAATGCTGTTGCCGCCCATCTCGAGAGTATGGGAGCGCTCATTATTGATACAGATTTAATTGCCCATCAAATGACTGGGCATGATGGTCTTGCTATGCCGGCCATCAAATCTCAATTTGGCGAAAAATTTGTATTACCTGATGGATCTTTAAATAGGGGGGAAATGCGCACCCTGGTTTTTAACGATCCCAAAGCTAAATTAGCCCTAGAGGAAATAACCCATCCCTTAATTCATCAAAAATCACAGGAAATGGCGGCTGAGGGTATTAAAAAACAGCCGCCCTACGTTGTTTTCATGGTTCCGCTATTAATTGAGTCTGGACAATGGATTCACCAAACCCCTGCAAAGATTGACTATGTAGTAGTGGTTGACTGTAGCGAAGAACAACAGATTTCAAGGGTTCAAGCCAGAAATCAGCTATCCAAAGAAACTATCGAAAAAATCATTGCCAGCCAAGCCACTCGGCATGAGCGAATTAGCGTGGCTGACTATGTGATAGAAAACAACGGCACACTAGGGGAACTCGAGGTGGAGTCTAAACGCCTGCACCAGATACTTTTAAGACAGAAAAGTGATTAAAAACACTCTTTTTTTGCTAAAAATCACAGATTTTCCGTCTAGAATATGATTCTGTGATTATTTACGAATACCCCTTCAATGAACTTGTTCGCAGTCTTTTAAGACTCGAGTATCTGTTCGACCGTTTTGAGTACTTCGTAGAAAAAGATGATGCTCGTGATCAGCATCAAGCGATTGCGATACTTTTTGATTTAGGCGAAATTACAGCGCGCGCAGATTTGAAATCTAGCTTGATGAAAGAACTTGATCGCCAAAGAAGTAGTCTGATGTCACTCAAGACTGCCACCCAAATTAATCAAGATGTTTTATCCAAGACTCTCAATGACATGGATGCCATCTGGGGAAAAATTAATCAAACAGGTAAAACAAATACGCAGATCCTTGAGAGTGAATGGCTTAATCTTATTCGCTCACGTTTAAGCATTCCTGGTGGCACAAGCCCGGTTGATTTACCAGCCTACTTTGCTTGGCAATATACGCCGGCTGATCGGCGTCGCCAAAGTCTTAAAAATTACGTTGCGCCACTATCAGCATGGAAAGATGCTAGCCAGATGTTCTTAAAGCTTTTAAGAAGCTCAGGCAAGGCTGAGAATGTGGTTGCGCCTAATGGAGCATATCAACAAATGCTTTCTGGAAAAACGTACCAACTGATGCGCGTTGGGATTGAGAACCCTCTACTAATTCCAGAAATTAGCGCCAACAAATATATGCTTTGGACTCGCTTCATGACCTGTGATGGCGAAACGAAACCACGTCCAATTGGTGAAGATGTTAGCTTTCAGCTATCACTTTGCAACTTCTAAAAAAACATTCAGTTTTTCTAAAATTGGGAAGGTTGCCGGCAGAATTGGCTGAAGATTAGGTTTAGCAATATCTTTTTTCAAAATCCAAGCCAAGGCTTGATTTTCTAAACCGGTTGGCTCCCCTACCCAAGAACTCACCAAACAAATATGTAAGCGCACATACGCATGGGGATAGTCATGCTCAATCGTTAAGAATTCATTCGCATCACTAATTGATACGTTAATCTCTTCTTGAAGCTCACGTCGCAAAGCTTGCAGCAAAGTTTCGCCAGATTCAATCTTTCCACCAGGAAATTCCCAATAGCCTGCATAAGGCTTACCCTCGGGTCTTTGGCCTAGCAAAATTGACTGATCAGGTTTAATCAAGACGCCAACAGCAACCTCAACAATGGGTTTGCCACTAGCGTTTGTTTTGGGATGGGATGAGGAAGGCATACGCCCTAAGATTCTTGGCCAGCCCAATGACGAGCAAATTGCCATGCAACTCGACCTGATCTGGAGCCTCTTTCTAGAGCCCAAATCAAGGCTTCCGGTTTTGCAGCATCGATCTTTTGATTGCTTAGACCAAAATGCTTCAACCAATGCGCAACCATATCTAAATACTCATCTTGTTTGGGTGGATAAAATGAGATCCACAAACCAAAACGTTCCGATAGAGAAATCTTTTCTTCTACAACCTCACCTGGATGTATCTCACCATCCGACGTGTGACGATAAGATTCATTGTCTTTCATGTACTCAGGCAATAAATGGCGACGATTCGACGTGGCATAAATCAAGATGTTATCTACCTGAGCCGCTACAGAACCATCTAAGGCAGACTTTAATGATTTATATCCTGACTCCCCATCTTCAAAAGACAGGTCATCACAAAAAATAATGAATCGCTCAGAACGATTGGCCAAAAGATCTGTCAAATCACCTAAATCAGTTAAATGCTCTTTGTCGACCTCAACTAACCTTAGTCCTTCAGCAGCAAACTCATTCAAAGAAGCCTTGATCAATGATGATTTACCAGTACCTCTAGCACCAGTTAACAAAACATTGTTTGCGGGCTTACCTTCCACAAAGTGCTTGGTATTGGAATAAATCTGATCTTTCTGGCGATCAATATGCTGTAAGTCATTAAATGAGATGTTGGACGTATGCTTAACAGCCTGTAAATAACCTAACTTACCTAAAAGAGTGTCTTTGCGACGCCAGCGGAAGGCAACAGAGGACTTCCAATCATTCTCTGTTAACTGCTTAGGCATCCACTCATCAAGTCGTTGCAACAAGTGATCAAGACGCTCTAATTGATTAGACATAATTCTTGGTTAACTTAAGAACGATAATCCGCATTAATAGAAACATACTCGTGAGATAGATCGCAAGTCCAAACTGTTTGAGTTGCTGTACCTCTACCCAAATCAGCCTTCACTTTAATTTCTGCTTTTTTCATCACGCGCTGACCATCCTCTTCTTGATAGTCAGGATGGCGTCCGCCATTTTTAGCTACCCAAACATCATCTAACCAAAGTTGTACACCGCTAACATCTAAATCAGCAATCCCTGCATAACCAATTGCTGCCAAGATACGACCCAAGTTAGGGTCACTAGCAAAAAATGCTGTTTTTACAAGCGGTGAATGGGCAATTGCTTCGGCCACTTGCTTGCATTCGGCTTCCGTTTTGCCACCATCAATTTGAATAGTGATGAATTTTGTCGCGCCCTCACCATCACGCACAATCATTTGGGCTAACTGCTGGCTAATGTCAATCAGCGCGCAGCGGAAGGCATCAAACGATGAACCGCTCGATGGAATCTCTACGCCGCTAGCACCTGTTGCCATCACAATAAATGAATCATTTGTAGATGTGTCACCATCAATAGTGATGGCGTTAAATGATAGATCTGCTGCTTCAGTAGTTAATTGTTGCAATAACTCTTGAGAAACTTTTGCATCAGTTCCAACGTAACCCAACATGGTCGCCATATTTGGGTGAATCATTCCAGCACCTTTACTAATACCAGTTAAGGTGATTGTCTGACCATCAATTTGAATTTGTTTTGAGGTCGCCTTAGGCTGAGTATCAGTGGTCATGATTGACTCAGCCGCATTGAACCAGTTATCAGCCTCTAAACGGCTAATTGCTTGAGGCATTGCTGCAACCACTTTTTCTACTGGCAAAGGCTCAAGAATCACGCCGGTTGAAAAAGGCAAAACCTGTTCGCGCTTTAGACCCATTAGCTTCGCTAATTCATCACATGTCTTAATGGCATTTTGATAGCCTGGCTCACCTGTACCCGCATTGGCGTTGCCAGTGTTCACAACCAAAGCTCTAACCTCAAGCCCGGCTTCTTTTGTCGCTGCCAAATGCTCTCTACAAATTTGCACTGGGGCTGCACAAAAACGATTCTTGGTAAATACGCCAGCAACACTTGAGCCAGCAGGTAATTCAATGACCAATACATCTTTACGGCCGGGTCTTTTAATGCCCGCTTCTGCATGGCCTAAACGTAGACCATTCACTGGTTTTAAATCGCTAGCAATCGGTAATGGAGAATTGACTGACATATTTATGAAATCACTATTTAGTTAAGCTGACCATGGCACTGCTTGTATTTCTTACCGCTGCCACAAGGGCATGGATCATTACGACCAACCTTTGGACCAGACTGCATGGGTTGTTGGACTGCCGCTTGCTGGGCCGACTCTTGAGACTCATCTGAGTCAGCAGAATTAGCATCAGCATGCTGATACTGAACACCTTTAACATCAGCCAAATCTTCTTGAATTGATTCAGAAGCTTGCTCTAACTCGGCAGCTGTTTGAATCTTAACAACCATGATGGTGCGAGTAACATCCAACTTCACGCTATCTAATAGGCGTGCAAATAATTCGAATGCTTCGCGACGATATTCTTGTTTAGGATCTTTTTGAGCATATCCACGTAGATGGATACCTTGGCGCAAGTGATCTAAGGCAGCCAAGTGTTCTCTCCAATGAGTATCCAAGCTATACAAAGTCACTGAACGCTCAAAATTAGCAAAAGATTCTCTGCCTACCATCTCCACCTTGCCGTCATAAGAACTCTTGGCAGCTTCTAATACTTTAACGAGCAACTCATCTGTCTCAATAGATTCAGACGCATCGATTGCTGACTGCAAATCAACACTCACACCCCACTCACCACTTAATATCTGAGTTAAGCCAGCAACATCCCATTGCTCAACCACTGATCCTTGTGGAATATATTCGTGGAATAAATCTGTGAAATATGATTCGCGTAGATTTGCAATCAACTCACCAATGTCACTAGACTCAAGAACCTCATTGCGTAATCTATAAACCTCTTTACGCTGGTCATTGGCCACATCATCGTATTGCAATAATTGCTTACGAATATCAAAGTTACGCGCTTCCACTTTACGTTGCGCAGACTCAATCGAACGCGTCACCATGCCCGCCTCAATCGGCTCACCCTCTGGCATACGTAGACGATCCATGATCGCTTTTAGTCTTTCACCAGCAAAGATACGCAATAACGCATCATCTAAAGATAAATAGAAACGTGATGAACCAGGGTCACCCTGACGAGCAGAACGACCTCGCAGTTGATTGTCAACACGACGGCTTTCATGGCGCTCCGTACCGATGATGTGCAAACCACCTGCGGCCACCACATGATCATGCAAGCCTTGCCACTCATCATGTAACTTCTGAATACGTGACTGCTTATCTGTTTCAGCAATAGCAGCATCAGCTTCAATAAGACCAGCCTGCTTCTCAACGTTACCACCCAATACGATGTCAGTACCACGACCAGCCATATTGGTGGCAATCGTGATCATCTTTGGCCTACCAGCTTGAGCAATGATCTCAGCCTCTCTCGCATGCTGCTTTGCATTGAGCACTTGATGTGGCAAATTTGCTTTATCTAATAACGATGAAATTAATTCTGAGTTTTCAATCGATGTTGTACCAACTAGCACCGGTTGACCACGCTCATAACAGTCTTGAATATCTTTAATAACTGCGTTGTAACGCTCCATTGATGAGCGATAGATTTGATCTTGTTTATCAATACGTGCATTGATGCGATTAGGAGGAACAATGACTGTCTCAAGACCATAAATCTCTTGGAACTCATACGCCTCTGTATCTGCTGTACCAGTCATACCAGCTAACTTACCGTACATGCGGAAGTAATTTTGGAACGTGATGGTGGCTAATGTGCGATTCTCATGCTGAATTGCCACACCCTCTTTTGCTTCCACGGCCTGATGTAAACCATCAGACCAACGACGACCCTGCATCAAACGACCAGTGAACTCGTCAACGATGATGACTTCACCATTTTGTACAACATAGTGCTGATCTTTATTGAATAAAGTGTGAGCACGCAAAGCTGCATACACGTGATGCATCAACGTAATATTTTGCGGAGCGTAGAGCGATTCACCTTCTTTAATCAAACCTAGCTTGGTTAAAGCTTGCTCTGCTTTCTCATGACCAGTTTCAGTCAAAAATACTTGGTGGCTCTTTTCATCAACGATGTAATCACCTGGAGTAATGATGCCGGTGCCATCTGCTTTTTCTTCGCCAATTTGACGAGTCAAATACTGCGGCAAGGCATTCATCGTGATATATACGTCCGTATGATCTTCAGCCTGACCAGAAATAATTAATGGCGTACGAGCCTCGTCGATCAAGATTGAGTCAACCTCGTCAACAATCGCATAAGCTAAACCGCGCTGTACACGTTGGCCCAAATCTTGAACCATGTTGTCACGCAAGTAATCGAAACCAAATTCGTTATTGGTGCCGTAAGTAATGTCAGAACCATAAGCTTTTTGTTTAGCTTCATGATCCATTTGAGATAAGTTAATACCTACAGTTAAACCAAGGAAGTTATATAACTTAGCCATCCACTCAGCATCACGTTGCGCCAAGTAGTCATTAACTGTTACAACATGCACACCACGGCCTGCTAGGGCATTTAAATAGACTGGCAAAGTAGCAGTGAGTGTTTTACCCTCACCTGTACGCATTTCTGCAATTTTTCCTTGGTGCAGAGCCAAACCACCAATCATCTGCACGTCAAAGTGACGCATACCCATCACACGCTTACTTGCCTCACGAACAACAGCAAATACTTCGGGCAAAATGTCATCTAAAGTCTGGCCAGCAGCTAATTTAGACTTAAATTCACTTGTTTTAGCTTGCAATGCAGCATCGTCTAGCAAGGTCATACCCTGCTCTAGACTATTAATCTGAGCGACAATGCGCTTATATTGTTTTAAGAGCCGATCATTTCGGCTGCCAAATATTTTCTTAAGAAGACCAGTAACCATGACTTTTGCGAGGAAATTTAAGCCTCAAAGTTTAGCACCCGGAAGGGGTTCTGCGAATGCTCGCGAGGCATTAGATTGCATTGAAGAAAATAGCCCGCTAGGGGAGATACTTCAAAAAGCTGAAAATAGCCTTCATTTGCAGCAGGCTTTAAGGCTTAGCCTCAATAAGAATGGGCTTGAGAAGGCTGTAGACCTAGTCAAGATAGGCGGTTTCTCCGAAGGAAATGGCGAGCTAAAGATTTATACCAATCATTCCGCTGTAGCCACTCGTTTACAACAAAAGTTGCCATCAATCCTATTAAACCTTCAAGAACAGGGTTGGGCGGTGCAATTTTTAACCATTAAACAGTCCCCCAAAGAACTATCTATAGATTCTGTAAAGAATGCCAATTACTCAGAAAAACCCCCTGTTTTTACTGAAACTGCTCAAAAATCATGGGCGGCTCTGCTAGACCAACTAGATGGTGACTCACCCCTCAAGGCTGCCATCAAAAACCTTCTTCGCCGAAGAAGATGAAATTAAAGCTAATTTTGATTATTTTTAATAGAAGTTAAGTGAATTTAACCAAACTTCACAAAATAAGCTCTAGGCAAAAAGTAGCCTGCCAGCCTGTATATAAGCTTTAGGCGCATCTGCTTCGCTAAAAGTGCGAATCTCATAAGAGCTTGGATCAGCAAACATCGCACGTAAAAGAGCATTATTCATGGCATGACCTGATTTTTCTGCAATATAAGCCCCAACAATCGGATGACCGGCTAAATATAAATCGCCAATAGCATCCAAAATCTTATGGCGCACAAATTCATCGTCATAACGCAATTCTTCGTTATTTAAGATTCGATGCTCATCAAGAACAATCGCATTGTCTAAACTGCCCCCGCGAGCCAAACCCATTTCGCGCAAAGCCTCAACCTCATGTGCGAAGCCAAAAGTTCTTGCACGACCAATCTCGCGAGCATATGTACTGTCTGCAAAGTCAATCACATGTCTTTGCCCAGTCTTATCTACAGCAGGGTGTTTAAAATCAATAGTGAAATCTAGCTTGTACCCATTAAAAGGCTCAAGCCTTGCCAACTTGCCAGCATCTCTTACTTCAATTGGCTTTTTAATCACAATGAATTGACGAGGAGCTTCTTGCTCCTGTAAACCAGCAGACTCAATCAAAAATAAGAATGAAGCTGCACTACCATCCATGATCGGCACTTCTTCACAATCTAATTCAATCATGAGATTGTCAATGCCTAGGCCAGCACAGCCTGACAGCAAATGCTCGACAGTAGACACTCTCGTGTCACCATTTTGTAAAACGGTTGCTAAACGCGTATCGGTTACGCCATGAGCCTCAGCCTTGATAGCCAATGAATTAGGTACATCCACCCGATGAAAAATGATTCCTGTATTCACAGGAGCTGGGCTTAATTTCAACGTCACCTTGCGGCCCGTATGCAAGCCTATACCTACAGTTTTAACAGGGGCCGCAATGGTGCGTTGCTTTAACATCATTTTTTATAATTTAATAATTAGAGTGCTTTTAATGCAGATGCTGCATCACTCACTTCAAATTTACCCGGTCCTTCAACAGCCAAATGCTTCACCACACCATTATCAACAATCATCAAATAACGTTGTGAGCGAACACCTAAACCACGAGCCATTAAATCTAACTCTAAACCTAACTTCTTCGTAAGTTCACCAGAGCCATCGGCCATCATGCGAACCTTGCCATTTACTTTTTGATCTTTACCCCAAGCACCCATTACAAAGGCGTCATTAACAGATAAACACCAAACTTCATCAACACCTTTTGCTTTAATCGCATCATATTGCGCAACGTAACCAGGTACGTGTTGTGCTGAACATGTTGGAGTAAACGCGCCAGGCAAGCCAAAAATAACAATTTTCTTACCCGCAGTTAGTTTGCTGACTTCAAAAGCATTAGGCCCTACAGAACAGCCCTCAGTCGCAACTTCTAAAAACTCATGAATCGTTGCATTTGGTAATTGTTGTCCTACAGCAATCATTTTTTGTCTCCATCAAAAATTAAGGCTATTTATTAATAGCAATTATTGGCATTTATATTTGCCAGAGTACCGATGGTATCGCATGCGTCGTCATTTCGCAGGAGGCGCGTTACCACCGGCATCTGTATGCCATTGTTTTATATGGTTTTTCTTAATTACTATGCATTCTTAGTCAGCTTGCTTGCGCAAAAAAGCTGGAATATCGTAGTAATCAGCACCCTTATCCATCATTGCCTGCGCCTCTGGTGAGCTATTCGCACCCAAACGTGGCTCAGCAGATTCACGATTGCTGCGAAAAACCTTAGGCACATCATATTTAGCGTAATCAGAAGCAGAGCTTACTGGCATTACCGGAGTAGGAGCTGCCGCAGTATTAGCCATTGCCATTGAGGCAGTAGCGCTTTGCGGAGCAAATGAACTCAAGTCAGCCATTGTTGGCGCTGCATCATAAGTACCCGTTGCTTGTGTATTGCGCCAAATTACTTCTGGTTGCTTCTCTTTACGCTTGCCACCATTCAAACCAGTAGCAACTACTGTTACACGCAATGCATCACCCAAGCTTTCGTCGTAAACAGTACCAAAAATAACAGTAGCATCATCAGCAGCATAACCGCGGATAGCGCCCATTACTTCACGAGTTTCTGACAACTTGAGTGAGCGACTTGCAGTAATGTTTACCAACACACCACGGGCACCTGATAGATCAACACCCTCTAACAATGGTGACGCAACAGCAGCTTCAGCAGCTAAACGAGCACGATCCATACCAGATACAGTTGCAGTACCCATCATGGCTTTACCTTGCTCACTCATCACTGTCTTAACGTCTTCAAAGTCAACGTTGATCAAACCTTGCTCATTGATGATTTCAGCAATACCTGCAACCGCGTTATGCAATACATCATCGGCACAACCAAAGGCCTTGTCCATCTCAGCATCTTCGCCCATTACTTCGAATAGTTTCTCATTGAGAACAACGATCAATGAATCAACATAGTTCTCTAACTCATGAGCACCAGCTTCAGCAACTTTAGCGCGCTTAGCACCTTCAAAATCAAATGGCTTACTAATGACGCCCACAGTCAAGATGCCCATTTCTTTTGCTACTTGAGCAACGATTGGGCCTGCACCTGTACCAGTACCACCACCCATACCTGCAGTGATAAATACCATGTGTGCACCTTGTAGCGCATCAGCAATGCGTGCCTTAGCTTCCACAGCAGAAGATGCACCCACTTCAGGCTTTGCACCAGCACCAAGACCAGTAGCGCCCAACTGAATGTTGAGGCCTGCTTTAGAACGTTGAAGTGCACCCGCATCTGTGTTCATGCAAATGAACTCAACACCTTGTACACCACGACGAATCATGTGCTGCACAGCGTTACCACCTGCACCGCCCACGCCGACAACTTTAATGATGGTCTTACCCGCCGGTTCTGTATCTAACATTTCAAATTCCATACTACCTCCTTTTAACTACGGTTGACGACGACAAAATAAAAACTGCAATACTTAATTCTTAATATCAAAAATTACCCATGAACCACTCACGCATACGCGACACAATGTTTTGCCACGTTCCTGATTGAGCAACTCGACGACCACGCACCAACTGCACGCGACCTTCCATTAACAAACCTAGACCTGTTGAATAACGAGGGCTTCTTAAAATCTCACTTAAATGACCTTTGTACTCAGGCACACCTACGCGAGCTGGCTTAGCAAAAACTTCTTCTGCCAACTCCACCACGCCTGGCATTAAAGCTGTACCACCAGTCAGTACGATTCCAGAAGAAACCAAATCTTCCATACCTGAATCACGAACCACTTGACGCACTAAGCTCAACAACTCTTCAACGCGTGGCTCAATCACAGCAGCCAATGCCTGACGTGACATTGAGCGCGCTTCACGATCACCCACACCTGGCACCTCAATACTTTCATTAGGGTTTGCCATGCTTTGGCGAGCAATACCAAAATGAATCTTCAAGTCTTCTGCTTCAATAGTTGGGGTACGCAATGCCATCGCAATGTCATTGGTAATTTGGTCACCCGCAATAGGAATCACAGCCGTATGACGAATGGCGCCCTGGCTAAAGATGGCAATATCAGTTGTACCGCCACCAATGTCGACCAACACAACGCCTAATTCTTTTTCGTCTTCAGTTAACACAGCCATACTAGACGCCAAAGGTTGCAAAATTAAATCGTTAACCTCAAGACCACATCGGCGCACACACTTCACAATATTTTGCGCAGCACTGACAGCACCAGTAACAATGTGCACTTTTACTTCTAAACGAATACCGCTCATACCAATCGGTTCGCGTACATCCTCTTGCCCATCAATGATGAATTCTTGCGTAAGGATATGAATAATTTGCTGATCTGTTGGAATGTTGATTGCTTTTGCTGTCTCAATCACACGCTCCACATCACTTGGTGATACTTCTTTATCTCTAATTGCCACCATGCCTGTTGAGTTAAAGCTGTGAATGTGATTACCAGCTATGCCTGTAAAGACTTGTGCGATACGACGATCAGCCATTACTTCAGCTTCTTCAAGGGCTTTTTGAATTGACTGTACAGTCGCCTCAATATTAACAACAACACCCTTTTTTAAGCCTTTCGATGCCACCTGACCCAAGCCAACAACATTGAACTGTCCATCAGGATTTAACTCGGCAACCAAAGCAACCACTTTGGATGTACCAATATCCAAACCAACAATTAAATCTTTGGTGTCTTTACTAATCACGCTCACAGTTTTTTTCCTATATGTATTGCATAGCCATTGGCATAACGAAGATCTATCGAGTCGATACGCTGACCCCACTTTTCTTCTACTTGCGGCCAACTCTTTAATAAACGTTCAACACTTAATTGAATTTGCTTTGAGTCACGTTCATCTAATTCACGACCCAATTCAATTAACAATCCATTACTCAACTTAACTTTCCACGCATAACGAGATGACAAGTCAAGACCTTGAACCTTCACCTTCCATGGTTCAAACCAAGCATTAATTTTTTGCACTTTTCTAAATACTTCTTGGTTACTTCCTTCAGGACCACTAAATCTCAGCAATGAAGCTCCATCTTCAGCTTCAGCCATATTGGCAACAAAGACTTCACCATATGTATTCATTAATTTAGGTGTATCACTACCACCCCAAACAGCGAGCGGCTGATGCTCTTCGATAGCCACCACTATTCCGTTAGGCCATTCGCGACGCACACTTGCTCTTCTCACCCAGGGCATACCTTCAAATGCTTGACGAGCTTGATCTAAACGAATCGTGAAAAAGTTACCGCGCACTTGATCAACAGCTCTTGCTTTAATCGTTGGCAAATTAACGTGCTTCAATTCGCGTCCATCTAAAGATTCAACGGTCAAATGATTCAAAGTAAATACTGGCTTTTGACCTAACCAGAACAGCAACCATGCACAAGTTGATAAAAGTGCAATAAACAATAGAACGTTAGAAATAGCACGCAATGTTCTTGGATGACTCCAAATCGGACCAAACACGGTGGCCAACATAGATGCAATCAAAGAAAGGGCTGCGCGCAAGAATTTCATGAATTCACACCCGCCTTGCTTAATAACCACAAGACCAAATCGGCATACTCAACGCCCGCAGCTCTTGCAGCCATTGGCACCAATGAATGACCAGTCATGCCTGGCGCAGTATTCATTTCAAGCAAATATGGCTGACCTGTTTGGTTATCAATCATGACATCCGCTCGACCCCAACCCTTGCAACCTAGTGCACGATATGCACTTAATGCCAAGTCTTGTACTTTTTTCTCAACAGATACATCCAGGCCAGTTGGGCAAAGGTATCTTGTATCGTCTGAGAAATATTTATTGTGATAATCATAGTTAGAATCTGGCGCAACGATTCTGATCACAGGCAATGGTTGAGCATTTACGCCATCACCAACAATCGGGCAAGTTAACTCTTCACCAATAATGCATTGCTCAGCCATGACATCTCTATCAAGCTTGGCAGCCATCTGGTATGCGGCCGGCAAATCTGCCACATTAGTAACTTTGCTCAAACCAAGTGATGAACCTTCTCTAGCTGGCTTAACAATGATTGGCATACCCAAATCTTTTGCAATCTGATTCCAATCACTCTTAGTATTTAGCATGGCAAATTTAGGTGTCGCTAAGTTAAAGCTTGACCACAAACGCTTCGTTGCCTGCTTATCAATTGCTAATGCAGAAGCCAATACGCCGCTACCCGTGTAAGGCAACTTCATTTGCTCCAAAAGTCCCTGCATCGTTCCATCTTCACCATAACGACCATGAAGAGCGATGAAGACACGATTAAATTGTTGACTAGCTAAATCAGAAATTGATTGCTCGGCAGGATCAAAAGCATGAGCATTAACACCTTTAGATAAAAGTGCTTCGAGAACGCCTTTACCAGACATCAAAGAAATCTCGCGCTCACCTGACTTACCACCAAGTAGAACGCCCACCTTACCCAAGTCCGCAACATTTACTTGAGCCAAATCTTTTTGAACTTGCTCACTCCATGAGCTCATCACCACATTAGGCATGCGCACCTCCTGCTAACTTACCAGGTACCGCAGAAATTGAGCCCGCACCCATGGTGATCACGACATCACCATCACGCGCCATACTTAATACCAAATTAGGTAAGTCATTAACATCTTTTGTGAATTGAGTAGCTTTGACATCCAACAAACGATCAGCATCCTTGGCCTTAGAAAGCGCCTTAATTAAGCTTTCTCCATCAGCACCCGGTATACGAGCCTCACCCGCTGGATATACCTCTGTTAGCGCCAACGCATCGACCCCTTGAAGAACTTTGACAAAATCACCAAAGCAATCTCTAGTTCTTGTAAAACGATGTGGTTGGAATGCTAACAACAAGCGGCGACCTGGGAATGCTCCTCGAGTTGCAGCCAATGTTGCTGCCATTTCAACTGGATGATGACCATAGTCATCGATTACTGTGCATGTACCACCTTGCGGCAATGTCACTTCACCATATTTTTGGAAGCGGCGACCAACACCACGGAACTCTTTTAGCGCCTTAATAATTGCTTCGTCAGATACGCCCAACTCAGTTGCAATTGCAATCGCTGCCAAAGCGTTGCGCACATTGTGCAAGCCAGGTAAATTCAAAGTTACTTTTAATGCCCCTGGTTTTTCGCCATGACGACGGACCGTATGACGCAAGGCAACGAAATGCATTTGAGAGCCATCTGCTTGAACGTCAATAGCTCTCACATCAGCATCTTCAGATAGGCCATAACGAAGCATAGGTTGGGAGACGAATGGCAGAATATCTCGCACGTTTTGATCATCAACACAAAGGACAGCCACACCATAAAACGGCATGCGCTGAGTAAATTGAACAAATGCTTGTTTCAACTTAGCCATATCATGCTGATATGTGTCCATGTGATCAGCGTCGATATTTGTGATGACCTCAATCACTGGTAATAAGTTTAAGAATGAAGCATCAGACTCATCAGCTTCAGCAACAATAAAATCACCAGTGCCTAGGCGTGCATTCGCGCCAGCTGAATTTAATTTGCCACCAATCACAAATGTAGGATCTAAGCCACCCTCAGCCAAAACAGACGCCAATAAACTTGTAGTGGTGGTTTTTCCATGAGTACCAGCAATAGCAATACCTTGTTTTAAGCGCATCAACTCACCAAGCATCACCGCTCTTGGCACAATTGGAATGCGCGCAGCACGTGCTGCCAACACTTCTGGGTTATCCCCCGTCACAGCAGTTGAAATTACAACAGCTTCTGCGCTAGTTACATTTTTAGCATCATGACCAATATGAATTTCTGCCCCACACTCACGCAAACGTTTTGTGGTTGAACTATCAGTAATATCGGAGCCGCTGACCTTATAGCCAAGATTTAGCAAAACCTCAGCAATACCACTCATGCCAGCACCGCCGATGCCTACAAAATGAATTTGATGAAGAATGTGTTTCATTAACGGGCAACTTTCTTAGTTAACTGTGTGCACACCTCTGCAACATCTTGTGTCGCATGAGGTTTTGCTTGACTGAGAGCTGCTTCTGCCATTTTTTGTAAATCTGCACGAGTCACAGTTTGCAGATAGTCAGCAAGCGCATCAGCAGTCATTTGAGATTGGGGCATCAATACGGCTGCTCCAACATCAGATAAAAATCTTGCGTTGGCTGTTTGATGATCATCAACAGCATAGGGGAAGGGCACCAGATAAGAGGCAACACCCACAGCTGATAATTCAGCAACTGTCATCGCGCCAGCCCTACAAATTACTAAATCAGCATTTGCGTAGGCAGCGGCCATGTCATCAATAAATGGTTGGACGCTTGCTTGAACGTTCAAATCAGAATACTTTTGGCGCAATGCTTCAACATGCTTTTCACCAGCCTGATGAATGACCATAGGTCTGGATTCCGCGGCAATCTTTGCTAGCGCTTGCGGTACTACATCATTAAGAGCAGCCGCACCCAAACTTCCACCCACCACAAGAATATTCAATGGACCAGTTCTTGATCCATATCTATTAGCTGGCGCAGTAATTTGCCCCATGCCAGCACGCAATGGATTACCGACCCATGTTGCACCTGGTAATGCTTTAGGGAAGGCGCACAAAGTTTTATCTGCCACTTTTGCCAATACTTTATTAGCTAAACCAGCAATAGAGTTTTGCTCATGTAAAACTAATGGTTTACCCAATAAGGCGCTCATCATGCCACCTGGGAAAGTTACATATCCACCCATACCTAATACAACATCTGGTTGCACACGACGTAAAACCTGAATACTTTGCCAAAAAGCACGTAGTAAATTAAAAGGTAATAAGGCAATGGTTTTAATACCTTTACCTCTTAACCCACCAAACTGTATGCCTTCAAAATTAAAACCTTTTGGCGGGACCAAGCGATATTCCATACCCTGTGGATTACCTAACCAAGACACATTCCAACCTTGCTCACGCAAATATTCAGCAACAGCTAAGCCAGGGAAAATATGTCCCCCTGTGCCACCAGCCATTACTAATAAAGTTGGAGCGTGTGCAATGGTCATAACTTGCCGCCCCGCATCAAAATTCTGTTTTCGTAATCAATCTTCAGGAGAATGGCGATTGCCACGGCATTCATCATCAAACCAGATCCGCCAAAACTAACGAATGGCAATGTCAGACCTTTAGTTGGCAAGAGCCCTAGGTTCACACCCATATTAATAAATGCTTGCCAACCAATCCAAATAGCAATGCCTTTGGCAACCAAGCCAGCAAAACTTCGATCTAGCTGCAATGCAGTTCTACCAATTAAGAAAGCTCTTCTGACGATCCAATAGAAAATCGCAATGACCACTGTGACGCCGACAAAACCAAGTTCTTCACCAATCACTGCCAAAATGAAGTCTGTATGAGCTTCAGGAAGATAGTGGAGTTTTTCAACACTACCGCCCAAGCCAACACCGAACCACTCCCCTCGACCAAATGCCATGAGTGAGTGCGTGAGTTGATAAGCTTTGCCCGCTGCAAATGACTCATTCCAAGGATCCAGATATGCAAAGATTCGATCTCTTCGGAATGGAGAGAAAATAATGATGGTTGCAAAACTACCAATCGCCAAACCAATCAAAGCGCTAAATAACTTGCCACTAATGCCACCCAAGAACAAGAGGCCCATAGCAATTACAGCAATCACCATGAATGCACCCATGTCAGGTTGCAATAGTAATAAAACACCCACAGCAATCACCGCCGCCCCCATTGGAGCCAAACCTTTTAATAAATGATGCAAATAATCTTGTCTTTGTACTGTGTACCAAGCTGTAAATAACACTACCGATAACTTCATGAGTTCTGATGGTTGGAAATTGGTAATGCCTAGCGGAATCCAACGACGCGCACCATTCACACCTTTACCAACACCTGGAATCAAAACAAAAATTAATAAGATAAATGCCAAAGCAAACATGGCAGGAGCCAAACGGTCCCATACTTTGAGAGGGACCTTGAATGCAAAAATACCAATGCAAAATGCCATCACAATCGACAATGCATGACGAATCAAAAAGTGACTACTACTGTATTTTGCGTATTTAGGGCCATCTGGCAATGCAATCGATGCTGAATAAACCATCACCAATCCAAGCGTTACTAGCAATAGGACTGCCCATAACAATGGTTGATCGTATTCCATCATGCGCGAACGGGTTGGACGCACAACAGTCGTTGCATCACGAAGACCCAAACGAAAATCTTCGAAACTTTCTTTGATGCCACCTTTGACACCGCTAATACTACTTAAGCTAAATCGCTTGAACATTTGAATCATGCGCTCACCTGTCCATTTAAAGTTGCCAATTCATTGATTGCATCAATAAAAACTTGTGCGCGATGTGCGTAATCCTTAAACATGTCAAAGCTTGCACAAGCTGGAGATAACAAAATTAAGTCTCCAGATACTGCCAACTTTGAGGCCTCCTGAACCGCCACCTCTAAAGTATTAGCGTCGATCAAAGGCACTGTAGTGTTAGCCAATACCTGCCTAATTAGTGGAGCGTCTCTTCCAATCAGAACTACTGCTTTAGCGTGATGAGCAACAGCATCAGCCAATGGTGAAAAGTCTTGGCCCTTTCCTTCACCACCAGCAATCAAAATAATTCGAGCACGCTGACCACCCTCACCCAAACCATTTAAAGCTGCCAATGTGGCACCCACATTAGTGCCTTTACTATCATCGACATACTCAACACCATCAATGATTGATACGCTTTGCACTCGATGTGCTTCGCCTTCATATTCGCGCAAGCCATGCAACAAAGGACTCATTGGCAAACCAATTGAACTTGCCATAGCCAACGCAGCCAAGGCATTGCTAGCGTTATGACGGCCCTTAATACGCAATGCATCAGCAGGCATTAAACGTTTTAAGCGTAATGGCTCATCATCAGCATCTGTTTTTTTACGACGACGTTTGGTTTTTAATTCAAGGGCTTCTAAATCAGGCTCAGCCCAAACCAACCAATCAATGCCACCTGCAGCCGTGTCGTGAAAAATGCCAAACGCATCTTCTTCGACAGGTGCTTCAGCACCAAAAGTAACAATACGCTGAGACTTAAGATTCACAGACATCTGTGCAACTGCCTCATCATCACGATTCAATACGGCAATTGTGTTTTCACCAAAAATTCTTGCTTTAGCTGCAATGTATTGCTGCATATCACCATGCCAATCCAGGTGATCTTGAGTAACGTTCAATACCGTGGCTGCATCTGCATCAAGGCTATAGGTGTTCTGCAATTGAAAGCTAGATAATTCCAATACCCAGACATCCGGCAATTCTTCAATATCCAATAACTTATCAAGAGCAGCAGGGCTAATGTTGCCCGCAACGGCAACTGTCATTCCAGCGCGCTCGCACAACAAACCTGTTAGTGCAGTTGTGGTTGTTTTTCCGTTAGTTCCCGTAATCGCAATTACTTTTCCTGAGTAATTTTGCTCATCCTTTAATGATTGAATGGCTTGAGCAAAAAACTCGATTTCACTCCAAACAGGAATTTCTTTCTCAGTAGCACCAGCCAAAAATGATTGAACAGGTTCTTGTAATGGAGATAAGCCTGGACTAATTGCAATTAAATCAATGCCACTTAATAAGTCAGAGGACAAACCACCTAAATGGATATTTTTTACGCCAAAATCTTTGATTTGCTGTTGATATTTTTTTGCATTCTCAGATAACTGATTTTCAGATCTTGTGTCAGCCACAGATACTGTTGCACCCTGACTATCGCACCAACGAACCATGGCTGCGCCCGACTCCCCCAAGCCAAGCACCAAGATACTCAAACTCTGAGTACGCTCTTTGCCAAATGGATGTTGTAACTGAATCACTATTATTCCTATCGCAACTTCAAGCTAGACAAACCAATTAACACCAACAAAATTGTGATGATCCAAAATCTCACCACAACCTGAGTTTCTTTCCAGCCACTTAATTCAAAATGATGATGAAGGGGGGCCATCTTGAAAATTCGACGACCTTCGCCATACATTTTTTTAGTGAACTTGAACCATGCAACTTGCAACATGACTGACACAGTCTCAGCAACGAAAATGCCACCCATGACAAAAAGGACGATTTCTTGACGAACAATCACAGCAACTGTTCCCAATGCACCACCCAAAGCTAAAGCACCCACATCTCCCATAAAGACTTGCGCTGGATGAGTGTTAAACCATAAGAACGCTAAGCCAGCACCGCTCATGGCGCCGCAGAAAATCATTAATTCACCTGCACCAGGGATGTATGGGAATAAAAGGTATTTGGTATAGATCGCATTACCCATCACATATGCAAAAACACCCAATGCCGCACCGACCAAAATTACTGGCATGATGACCAAACCATCTAAGCCATCAGTCAAATTCACAGCATTTGAGCTACCTACAATCACCAAATATGTCAGCACAATGAAGCCAAGCACACCCAATGGGTAGCTAACTTCTTTGAAGAAAGGTACATACAAATTAGATTTAGCAGGCAAGTTAATTGAAAAACCGCTTTGCACCCAATTTAAGAAAAGTTCTAAAACTTTTAGGTTGTTAACTTCTGAAACTGAGAAAGCTAAATAAATGGCTGCGAATAATCCAATGACTGATTGCCAGAAATATTTTTCTCTGGATGACATGCCCTTTGGATCTCTGTAAACAACTTTGCGATAGTCATCAACCCAACCAACGGCACCAAAACCTAAAGTAACAATTAAGACAATCCAAATAAAACGATTGGATAAATCAGCCCACAACAATGTTGAGATGGCTATGCCAATCAAAATCAACACACCGCCCATAGTAGGCGTACCAGTTTTCACTAAATGTGTCTGCGGTCCATCTGTACGAACAGCTTGACCAACCTTCATCGCCGTTAAGCGACGAATCACCCATGGCCCAAAGAACAATCCAATCAATCCAGCAGTTAAAGTGGCCATGACCGCTCTGAAGGTAATGTAATTAATGACACGTAGAAAACTCAAGTCGTCTTGCAAGAGTTGGGCTAACCATAACAACATCAGTGAATCTCCTCAGCAAGAGCTTTGACCACTCTTTCCATACGCATAAAACGAGACCCTTTTACAAGAATCGTTGTCTCTTCATTGCCATTTCTTGCAACCAGTGATTTTTTTAGTTCAGCGCAAAGGTCCTGAACATCAGAAAAATGTTGCGCAGTCCCCTGTGCATTTGGCGTATTTTTATAAGCCATCACCGCTTCTTTACTTAGGTCGCCAGTTGCAAATAACTTTTGAATACCTTTTTCTCCAGCGTAGCTACCAACTTCACGATGAAACTCCGGGCCTTGTTCACCAACTTCACCCATATCACCTAATACCAACCAGGCTGGCATATTGATAGTTGATAGCACGTCGACTGCGGCACGTACCGAATCAGGATTGGCGTTGTAACTATCATCAATAACTATTGTTTGCGCATTAATTTGATGCTTTTGCATACGACCAGTCACCGGCTCAAACTTCTCCAATCCAGACTGAATAGTCGCTAAAGAAATGCCTGCTGCAATTGCTACAGCAGTTGCAGCCACAGCATTACGCGCATTGTGCTCACCCAAAATTTGCAGGCTGACATTGATGGAGCCCTGTGGGGTATTAATTTTTAACTGATTGACGCTGGCATCTAACCACTCACCCTTAACAGTAGCTGGAGCATCAAACGCAAAATCAATTGTGGCTCTACTTCCGGCAACTTGCTTCCAATAGCTGGTGTACTCTGAGTCGGCCGGGAATACAGCTACGCCATTTTCTGGCAAAGCTTCAATAGCAAGGCCATGCTCTTTAGCAACCGCTTCAACCGTTGCCATAAATTCTTGATGTTCACGCTGTGCGTTATTAATCAATGCGATATTCGCTTGCGCAATATTTGATAAAAGTGCAGTTTCGCCAGGGTGGTTCATACCCAACTCAATGACCGCTAATTTGTGCTGTAAATTCAAGCGCAATAGCGTTAGCGGCAAACCAATTTCATTATTAAAGTTGCCCTGAGTCGCCAAAGCATTTGCATCGCCAACTGCAGCATTAAATATGCTCTGAATCATTCCCTTAACGGTAGTCTTTCCATTGCTACCGGTAACAACAACTGAGCGCTTTAAATGTTGTTGATCACAAGCCCTCTTCCAGCAAGTGGCAAGTTCTTGTAATGCTTGTTGGGTATCTTTCACCAAGATTCCTAATAGGTCTTTTGGTAGCTTCTCAGCTGAACTCACTAAACAAGCGATTGCACCTTTAGACTTCACTTCTTGTAAAAAATCGTGCGCATCAAATTTTTCACCACGGATGGCAATAAACATATCGCCAGCGCTTACCTGACGGCTATCGCTGGTAAATCGAATAACTTCCTGTTCATTAGCAACACCATTAATCCACTCTGCATGCGGCAAATATTGTTTTACTTGAGAGAGGGTCATAAAAAACTGGCTCATAAAGCTAAACCACCCATTGCCAATTTCAAATGCATCTGATCAGAAAAAGGATGTTTTTTTCCAGCAATTTCTTGAGTCTCTTCGTGACCCTTGCCCGCCACCAAAACAATATCTTGTGCTTTAGCTTGGCGAACAGCCTGCAAAATAGCTGTGGCTCGATCAGGATTTACGTGTGCACAACTTGAGTTTTCAAACCCACTCAAAATCTCTGCAATAATTTTTTCTGCGTTCTCACTGCGCGGGTTATCGCTCGTGACCATCACATGGTCTGAATACTTTTCCGCAATACGCCCCATGATTGGGCGCTTAGTTGCATCACGATCACCACCACAACCAAATACACACCACAACTGACCCTTGCGTTCGCTAGCCATCTCTTGAAGTGTTTTAAGAACTTGCTCTAAAGCATCTGGCGTATGCGCAAAGTCAACAATAGCCATTGGAGCGGATGAAGATTGGCTCACCAACTCCATACGACCTTTTACTGGCTTTAGCTGAGTGATGATGTCTTTAGCTTGATCACATGACTTACCACTAGCAAGTATGCAGGCGAATACAGCCAAGGCATTACTCACATTAAATGCACCCACAAAGCTTGTTTGTACAAGACCTAAATCTTCACCTGACACTGTCAAATTAAAAGTCATGCCTTGATTCATTAAATGAATATCGCTGGCCAATACTTTTTTGTAATTTTTATTGGCAAAGCATGGCAAGGCTAATAGTTTCTCCGCTTGAGTTGCATAAGCCCAGACAGTGACGTTTGTATTTACAACCCTATTAGCCAAATCCTGCAGACACTCTTGACCAAACTGGTCATCTGCATTGATAACAATGTTTTTAACGCCTGGTAAATCAATTATTTTTTTCTTCGCGGCAGCATACTCAGACATGCTACCGTGGTAATCCAAATGGTCTTGACTGAGATTTGTAATGACCACAGTGTCAAATTGAACACCATTAATGCGACCCTGATCCAAAGCATGCGAGGAGACTTCCATCGCCACACTCATAGCACCCTGATCTTTGATTTTTTTTAATAAAGACTGTAAACGCGCAGCATCTGGCGTAGTAAATCCAGTTGGCTTTATTTGATCCAACAGGCCAGCGCCTAAAGTTCCCACTACAGCCGATGGCTGCTGTTGCGCATGCAATGCATTGGCAATCCATTGACTAACTGTTGTTTTGCCATTGGTTCCCGTAATACCAATCACCCTCATCTGATGGCTTGGGTTTTGATACCAATTAGCTGCAATGTCGCCAGCTTTTTTTGCCAAATTTTTTACTGGCACGCAGCGAGGATCTTTGCAAACTTCCACCAGCTCTGCTACTAAATCATTTGGCTCATACAAGACCAAAGCAGCACCCAAGCTAAGCGCTTGAGGAATATATATTCTGCTATCACTGATTTGATGAGCATTACCCACTGCGTAAGCCAACATCACATCACCCGCTTTTAATGCGCGTGTATCACTCGTTAATTGAGCGCTAGCGCTGACATGTTGTTCTAGCAACATATCAAGTGGGAGTGAGTGAATAGGCAACATAGCGTTCATCGACTAAACGACACCTTTTGGCTTGCGCCTGATGACAAACCTTGCAAATCTTTATCGACCATCTGCTTAACTGCTGCATCAGGCAAGACGTTCATACTTCTTAATGTTCCTGCAACAATATTTGCAAAGGCTGGAGCAGCCACTACGCCACCGTAATAACCACCAGCACTTGGCTCATCAACCATCACCGCAACCACAATGCGCGGGGCGCTCATTGGAGCCATGCCCACAAAGAAGCCTCGGTATTTATTACCTGCGTAACCTTTGCCTTCCACCTTATGCGCTGTTCCAGTCTTGCCACCAACTCTGTAACCTAATGTCTGAGCCGTTGTTGCTGTACCGCCTGTTTGAGTTACAAGCTCAAGCATTTCGCGCATCTGTATTGCAGTCTTAGCAGAAATAACTTGAGTTCCCTTAGGCGTTGCATTTGTTTTATAGATAGTTGTTGGCACCAATTCGCCATCACGAGCAAAAATGCTGTATGCACGCGCCATTTGGAATAAAGATGCAGACAAACCATAGCCATAGGACATAGTGGCTTGATCAATAGGCACCCAATTTTTATATGGGCGCAATCGGCCTGCGACCGCACCAGGGAAACCAATTGTTGGAGCCTGGCCTAAACCAACCGACTGGAACATTTCCCACATTTCTTGCGGCTGTAATTGCATCGCAATTTTTGCTGTACCAATATTGCTTGATTTTTGAATAACTTCAGAAACAGTCAATACACCATATGGATGTGTATCAGTGATGGCCTTTTTACCAATCACAATTGATTTACCAATAGCCATTGAAGTATTAGGCTGAACAATGCCTTTTTCTAAAGCCAAGGCAACTGAAAATGGTTTCATGGTTGAGCCTGGTTCAAACGTGTCTGTCAGCACACGATTTCTTAATTGCTCACCACTTAAATTAATTCTAGAGTTAGGGTTGTACGTTGGCCAATTTGCCAATGCCAAAATTTCACCTGTTTGCACATCCAATACAACAGCGCCGGCAGCTTTAGCACGATGTTTTTCTGCAATGGCTTTTAGTTCATTAAATGCTAAAAACTGTACTTTGCTGTCAACGGATAGCTGTAAATCTGCTCCATCTCTAGGTGGATTAAGAATCCCTAAGCCTTCTACATATCTACCAAGACGATCCTGAATCACACGGCGACGCCCAGGCTGACCTGCCAACTCTTTTTCTTTGGCTAACTCCATACCCTCTTGACCACGATCTTCAACGTTCGTGAAGCCAACGATATGAGCCATCGCTTCACCTTCAGGATAAAGACGCTTGTACTCATTATTCTGTGCAATACCAGGTATGCCTAACTCTTTAATTTGCTTTGCCACATCAAGATCAACTTGACGCTTTAAAAATATTTGAGTGCGGTCTGACGATAATTTTTTCTTTAACTCGCCCTCACCCATTTCAAGTAATTTAGCAAGTTGAGTGATTTTCTCTTTTGGCAGATCCTCAGGAACTGCCTCTGGAAATGCAATGATGGCTTTAGCTAGAAGGCTCGTTGCCAATACTTCACCATTACGATCTAAAATTTTTCCTCGACTAGCAGGCATTTCAATCGAACGCAATGTGGCCTTATTACCTTTTTCTTCGTAAAAAGAATTACCAAAACCTTGAACCCAAATTGCTCTGACGACCAAAGCTGTAAAACCAACGAAGATTAAAAATAAAACCAATCTTGAGCGCCACATCGGCAAGCGCAAAACCAAATTAGGTGTGGATGAAAATGAAATTTGTGCCATTAATCCACCACCACATATTGAGTACGACCAGGATTAATTAATTGCATATGCAATTGCTTGCGCGCAATATCAGTAATCCTAGCTGCTTTAGATAAATTACGTTGCTCATATTCAAGACGTAACCAATCTTGATTTAAGCGACGCTCTTCTGTTTGCGCGCGCTCTAAGGCAACATACAAAGACCTTGTCTTTTGTTGAGCTGCCACTAAAGATAATGCGCACAACATCAAAATAACTAACAAAATAATTGTGGAACGGTTCATGACAAACCTCCCACAGTTTTATTTTTAATTTTGCGCATCACTCTCAAAATGGCAGAGCGCGCGCGTGGGTTCTCCTGAACTTCTTGCTCACTTGGTTTAATGCGGCCCAATAGTTCAGCAAAAGGTTTAGGCATTTGATTTTCAGTTAACGGCAAACCTCTTGGCACAGAAACTTGTGACAAGCCTTGCATGAATTGCTTAACAATTCGATCTTCCAAAGAATGAAAGCTAATGACGGCTAATAAGCCGCCAGGTTTCAAGCAATTAAATGCTGCGCTCAACCCACCCTCCAGGTCGGCAAGCTCTTGGTTGATATAAATCCGTATAGCCTGAAAGGTGCGCGTGGCCGGATCTTGGCCCGCCTCGCGGGTGCGGACGACACTAGCCACGAGCGACGCGAGTTCTCTTGTCCTAGTGAGTGACTCGCCTTGCTCTCTGCGAGTAACAATCGCCTTTGCAATCTGTATAGCAAACCGTTCTTCCCCATAGTCCTTAATGACCCTCGCTATTTCTTTTTGTTCTGCTATTGCTAACCACTCCGCCGCACTCTGACCGCGCGTTGTATCCATCCTCATATCCAAAGGACCGTCTTGGCGAAACGAAAACCCACGATCTGGATCGTCGATTTGAGGAGAACTGATTCCTAAGTCCATCAAAATGGCATCGGCTACTTCTGATGGCACGTGCTCGCTCATCGAAGCAAAGCTCTCGTGAATAATTTGAAAACGTGGGTCGGCAATTGTGTTTGCCTCGGCAATCGCTTGCAGATCTTTGTCGAATGCAATTAGCTTTGAAGCTGAATTCAAGTGCTTGAGTATTTCTCTGCTGTGACCACCACGACCAAATGTCCCATCGATAATTATTTTTGGTACGGCACTCGATGAAGTCGACTCTCCCAATACCGAGGTGACTGCCTCGGCCAGCAATACTGGGCGATGGGTATATGTCATAGTCGGCTAACATCAGAAGGTAAATTGCTTGAGTGCATCTGGCATGCCTTGTGCAATTGCAACTTGCTCTTTTTGAGCATAGGTCGAGGCATCCCACAATTCGAAGTGGCTGCCCATACCTAAAAGCATCACATCGCGTTCTATATTTGCAGCCGCACGTAATTCAGGACTTACCAAGATGCGACCCGAACCATCCATGTCAACATCAGAAGCATTACCCAAAAATATACGGCGCCACCAATGAGCATCCATTGGCAATTGTGCGATACGGCTTCTAAATGCTTCCCACTCAGATCTTGGGAATAACAACAAGCAACCATCGGGGTGTTTTGTGAGCGTGACTCTGCCTTCACCCTGTAATTGCAGGGCGTCACGATGCCTTGAAGGAATCGACATGCGACCCTTGGCATCGAGAGTTAATGCAGAAGCACCTTGAAACACGAATATTTCCCCACTTTTTCACACTTTTCCCCACTGTAGAGGATGCGTAATTCATGGTCAAGTGTTTTAGGTACTTTTTTTGAAAATTCTTTAGCTAGAACAAGTACTTACGAGCTCATGTTGATAGTATTTTAAGGGTAAATTTCCAATAAAAACATAGGGGTGGAAAGTACTCTTAAGAAACTAGCTTAGGGTTATATGCGGTAAGCGGTACTTGTCATGACTTTTGCCATCATTTTCATGGCTGATTTAACGGGTTTTGGCAAATCAATGCCACCTTCATCTCTAGCCATTTCGCCGTGAGCAATCTCATCTTCCCTCATCTGCGTGACAATTGCCCTTGAACGGTAGTCATTTGTTGGTAACTCCTTCAAATGCCCATCCAAATGATTCTCAACCTGTTTTTCAGTCTCAGAGACAAAACCTAGACTCACTTTATCGCCAGCTAAACCTGCAGCACTGCCTAATAAAAAAGAGCCTACGTACCATAATGGGTTCAGTAGGCTAGGTCTTGAATCTAGCTCGCTCAAACGTTGCTCACACCAGGCTAAATGGTCCTCTTCTTCTATGGCTGCATGCTCTAACTTATCTTTTAGATCAGCACTTTTGGCATGTAATTTTTGTGACTGATACAAGGCCTGAGCGCATACCTCACCCACATGGTTAACGCGCATCAAGCCAGCTGCATGTTGCTTTTCTTCTGGTGTGAGATTGTCTGAAGGTGCTGACTGAGGAATAGGTCTGCGCATTGGTGTGGCGCCCACGATAGAACGCAAGGCTCGATCGAATTCAACGATGAACCCATCAAGCGGACTATGTTTTAGTTTGACGTCAAAACCCATAGCAATATCTTAAACGCTTATTCAAAAAATTGAATTGGTCAATTTAAGTATTACAAAGTTGATTGCGCAAAATCAAACGGCGGTCAATGACCGCCGCTTACATTTATTAAGTTTGTTGCAGTGATGGCTTTAAATTAAACAAGAACCTCTGCTTTACATGCAGTTTTTGTTTTTAAACCAAGCTCTGCCAATAAAGCACGATCAGCATCTGCCTCTGGGTTATCTGTTGTTAGCAATTTATCGCCGTAGAAAATAGAATTTGCGCCAGCCATGAAACACATGGCTTGCACTGCTCTACCTAACTCTTGACGCCCTGCAGATAAACGAACACGGGCTGTAGGCATAGTGATACGAGCGATTGCAATCGTACGCACAAACTCCAATGGATCAACACCTTTTTGCTCAGCCAATGGGGTACCCGCTACAGGTACCAAATGATTAATAGGCACTGACTCTGGATAAGGATTTAGATTTGCTAATTTAGCAATGAATGCTGCACGCTGTTTGCGAGTCTCACCCATACCAATAATGCCACCACAACATACAGACATGCCTGCACTACGTACACTTTGCAATGTATCTAAGCGATCTTGATATTGGCGTGTATTAATCACAGCACCATAAAAATCTTCACTGGTATCTAGATTGTGGTTGTAGTAATCCAAACCTGCATCACCCAAAGCCTTAGCTTGTTCAGGGGCTAACATACCCAATGTTGCACAGGTTTCTAAACCAAGGTTCTTAACCCCTTTGATCATGGCAACTACTTTTTCAATATCGCGATCTTTTGGTTCACGCCAAGCAGCACCCATACAAAAACGATTAGAGCCAGCCTCTTTAGCAGCACGTGCTGCTTCCAAAACTTCTTCCACATCCATCATTTTTGTTGCCTTAACATCCGTTTGATAACGCGCTGCTTGAGGACAGTAACCACAATCCTCAGGGCAACCGCCTGTCTTAATGGATAGCAAAGTGGCTAGCTCAATATCACCCTCTGGAAAATTTTCACGATGAACGGCAGCGGCACGAGCCATCAACTCATTCATGGGTAATTCGTAAAGTTCTAATACTTGCTCAACAGAAGTAGACATAAGCTTTTTAGGGGAATTCTTAGTAATAATTGCTAATGATACAGGGCGAAGTGTTCAAATAGAGTCTATGCGTCATATCCTAACTTTCATTTCTTTACTATTCCTGACCACAACAACGATGGCCGAGAAATTCTGGCCGAATGCCCACAGCGAACCAGTGCGGATTATCGTGACATTTACTCCAGGTGGAGCGCCAGATATCCTAGCGCGGATATTGGCTGAATACTGGCAAAAAGACTTTAACAATCAAATAGTTGTTGAAAATAAACCAGGCGCTGGCGGCAATATTGGGACAGATTTAGTAGCCAAAGCTACGCCCAATGGGCATAGCCTCTTAATTGGGACAGTCGGCACACTGACAATCAATCCCTATTTATATAAAAATCTTAACTATGACGCTCATAAAGATTTAGAGCCCATTACATTTCTGGCCAGCACGCCCAATGTACTGGTGCTAAATAAAAATGTGCCCGCTAATGATGCAAAAAGTTTAATTGCCCTAGCGAAATCAAAACCTAATGAGTTGAGTTTTTCATCATCTGGCATTGGCACATCGATTCATTTATCGGGTGAACTTTTTCAGCAACTCACTAAAACAAAAATTAAACACATCCCCTACAAAGGAAGAGCTCAAGCTATGCCCGACTTATTAGGGGGACGTGTAGATATGAGTTTTGATAATTTAGCTTCTGCACTACCGCTGATTAAGTCTGGAGATTTAAAAGCGATTGGCATTACCAATCTTCAACGATCCAGCTACGCCCCAGATATTCCAACATTAAGCGAGTCTGGTGTGCCCTCCTTAAAGAATTTTCAAGTCACCTCATGGTTCTCTCTGATGGGTCCATCCGGAATGCGCCCTGAAGATGTGCAAAAGATAGCCGCAGAAACTAAACGAATCCTCAATCTTCCAGAAGTCAAAGAGCGCCTATCTAGTATTGGTTTGGAAGCCAACCCACAAGGACCGGATGCGCTTCATCGATTAATACAATCAGACTCAAGAAGATGGTCGAAATTAATTGAAGAAACAGGTATAAAAGCTGAATGATTAAACAAGCTTTAACCACCTCTGAGCAATGGGTAGAACGCAGCTTAAAAGCTGTGTGGCATCCTTGCACACAAATGAAACATCATGAACAGTTTCCTTTGGTAGCACTCTCTCACGGTCAAGGTGTATGGCTATACGACCAAGATGGTCGTCGTTACCTAGATGCAGTGAGCTCTTGGTGGGTCAATTTATTCGGGCATGCCAATCCAACTATTAATGCGGCACTGAAAGATCAATTGGATCAACTAGAGCACGCGATGCTAGCTGGCTTTACACATCCACCGGTGGTAGAGCTATCAGAACGATTGAGCGCGCTCACACAACATCAACTTGGACATACCTTCTATGCATCTGATGGTGCATCAGCCATTGAGATAGCTTTAAAAATGAGCTTCCACTATTGGCGTAATTGCGGCCAAGAAGATAAAAAAGAATTTATCTGCTTAAGAAATAGTTACCACGGCGAAACTCTAGGCGCCCTTGCTGTCACTGATGTGGCTATTTTTAAAGATGCGTATGGCCCTCTCACCAAACAAGCACATATTGTTGCAAGCCCAGACTTTAGAAATGCTAAAAATGGTGAATCAGCAGCTGATATTGCCAAACTTGCTCTGGCAGACCTTGAAAAAACTCTACAACAACATCAAGGGAAAATTGCTGCATTAATACTAGAGCCTTTAGTTCAATGCGCCACAGGGATGGCTATGTATGACGCCAGCTACCTAGTTGGAGCACGTCAACTATGCAATCAATATCAGGTTCATCTAATAGCCGATGAAATTGCTGTAGGGTGCGGCAGAACTGGAACATTTTTTGCGGTAGAACAAGCCAATATTTGGCCGGATTTCATTGCGCTATCTAAAGGTATTAGTGGTGGCTATTTGCCACTATCCCTGGTGATGACAACCGATCAGATTTACCAATCGTTTTATCACGACGATATCACCCGAGGGTTTTTGCACTCACACTCATACACCGGCAATCCGCTCGCATGTAGAGCTGCACTAGCCACTCTTGATATTTTTGAAAAAGAACAGGTTCTTAAGAAGAATGACGTATTAGCGCGAAAAATTTCCACTGCATTTGATTGGGCTAGGAACGATGCTCGCATCGAGCATGTTCGTCAAAAAGGCATGATTTTCGCGTTTGATATAAAGGCTTCTCATGCGAAAAATGGCTTTGCCAAAGCATTTTTTAAAGATGCTCTATCGCATGAGGTGTTAGTTAGACCAATTGGCTCAACGATCTACATCATGCCTCCTTATGTATTAAGTGATGATGAGTTAAATATTCTGTCTAAAGCCATTCAAGTAACGCTTGAACAAGTCTTAACAAATCATGCTTAACGCGTCAAAGCGCCTAGAATAGATACATGAGCAACCGCTACATTCAACACTACGAATCTCTACTAAATCACTTAGAGAGCCAGTCACTACGTAGAAAATTAAAAATTAGCGATAGTCCTAGCGCCCCAGTGATGAGAATCAACGGTCAAGAGATGCTCACATTTTGTAGCAATGATTATCTTGGCTTAGCCAATCACCCAGAGATTGCATCTGCCATGATTGAAGGGGCAAAGATGTACGGGGGCGGCAGTGGTGCATCACATATGATCAGCGGCCACCATCAGGCACATGATCAACTTGAACGAGCGCTGGCATCCACCCAGGCAAAGCATATCCCCCATGTCAAAGGCTTATTTTTTAGCACTGGCTACATGGCTAACATGGCAGCAATTACGGGAATCTCTGCTGGACTTGGCGAGAATCAAGTGATGAGTATTTTTTCTGAAGAGCTCAATCACGCATCTTTGATTGATGGCGTGCGTCTTGCCAACAAACAAAATAGTGCAAAAGTTTATGTGTACCCTCATCAAGACTTAGTAGCTCTTGAAAAATTACTTTCAGAAGACCGCAACCACTTTAAGTTAATTGTTACTGATGGTGTTTTCAGCATGGATGGCAGTATTGCCCCTGCCAATCAGTTGTTAACACTGGCTGAAAAATATGATGCACTACTCATGATTGATGATGCGCATGGCTTTGGCGTTCTGGGAAATGACGGATATGGCATTTTGAGCTTATTCAATATTGATTCTCATGATGCTTTGGCTAGCAGAATTATTTACGTTGGGACTTTGGGCAAGGCGGCAGGTTTAAGTGGTGCATTTATCGCAGCACATGAACACTTAACAGAGTGGATCATGCAAAAAGGACGAGCTTATATCTACACAACGGCCAGCCCTCCATCAATTGCACACGGATTACTCAAGAGTCTTAAGTTAATTAACCAAGCCGAACATCGAAATGCCTTACGTGAAAATATTGCGTATTGGCGTCAACATTTGAAGTTAAATAAATGGCAATTAATTGAATCATCAACTGCCATTCAACCGATTGTGATTGGCCGAAATGAAGATGCACTTCAAGTCGCTGATGCGCTTTACAAGAAGAACATTTGGGTGCCTGCCATCAGACCACCCACTGTTCCTGCAGGAACCGCTCGCCTTCGGATTACTTTATCGGCATCACACACCACAGAACAAATTGATCAGTTAATTAATGCCATTAGTGAGGTAGAACATGCCTTATAAACTTGGATTTTTTGTTACTGGCACAGACACAGAAGTTGGCAAGACCTTAGTGTCTGGAGCCTTAATCCTCAAACTTCAAGAACATTACGATTGCGTAGGCGCATACAAACCTGTGGTGGCGGGTCTTGAAGAAATAAATGGTCAACTCCAAAATGAAGACTTGATGACTCTATCAATGGCTTCCACTTATTTAAGTGACGCTGGCAACGCGAGTGAAGAAATATGCCCATACCTACTGGGAACGCCCGCAGCACCACATCTTGTTGCTACAGCCCAAAACCTCCATCTAAGCTATGAAGTGATGCTTGATGGTTACAAAAAAATGGCAAAGAAAACAGATGCCATGATTGTTGAGGGTGTTGGTGGCTTTAAAGTACCTTTTCATGATGGCAAAGATAGTGCTGATTTCGCCAAAGATATTGGCTTACCAGTGGTGTTAGTAATTGGTATGAAATTAGGATGCATCAATCACGCGTTGCTAACAGTCGAGGCGATTGAACAAAGGGGCTTGCAATTAGCTGGCTGGGTTGCTAACTGCTCTATTGAAATGCAACTTCTCAATGAAAATATTGATACTTTAAAAACATTGATTCAAGCACCACTATTGGGTGTTATTCCAAATCTTAACCAAGCAGAAATAAAAACCCCTTACAGTAAAGAAGCTTTATTGAAAGCGGCCAGCTTTATTCAATTGCCTACCGGTTTCTCAACTCGCGCCTAAGCGTTTTTCCAACTGTATTTTTTGGTAACTCGCTTATAAACTCAATATATTTAGGGCGCTTGTAATTAGTTAACTGCTCGCTACAGTGTTCCATGACTTGATCCACTGTTAAGTTGACATCTCTCTTAACAATATAGACCTTCACGACTTCACCAGAATGCTCATCTGGAATACCCACCACCGCACACTCAAAGACACCAGGCAGCATTGCTACGACTTCTTCAACTTCATTGGGGTAAACATTAAATCCAGAAACAATCACGACGTCTTTTTTACGATCGATGATTTTGACGTAACCATTGGCATCCATGGTGCCGATGTCACCAGTTTTTAAAAACCCATCAGCAGTCATTACTTTGTTGGTTTCATCTTGACTATGCCAATAACCTGCCATTACCTGCGGCCCTCGGATACAAATTTCGCCAGGTAAACCAGATGATACTTGGTTGCCATCATCATCTCGAATCGATACATCAGTGCCTGGTAGTGGCAAACCTATATGCCCTGTAAAACCATTAATAAGCGGTGTATTGCAACAAGACACTGGTGAAGTTTCAGATAAGCCATAACCTTCCGCGATTGATTTACCGGTTAAGGTCAACCAACGATCAGCAACCACTCTTTGCACCGCCACACCACCACCTATAGCCACCAATAAGCTTGAAAAGTTAATTTGTTTGAATTGAGGGTGATTCATTAATGCATTAAACAAAGTGTTAACTGCAGGAAAAATATGGAATGCTTTTAAACCAGATAACAACTTAATAAACCCTGAAATATCTCTAGGATTTGTCACCAAGATATTTAAGCCGCCTGCCCTCATACCAAACATGCAACAGGCTGTTAAAGCAAAGATGTGATACATCGGCAAAGCGCAGACAAAGATCAACTGATCAATTTGTTTGCCTCTCAGACCAGGCTCGAGCCACAACTCAATTTGCATCACATTGGCCAAAATATTACGGTGCAGCAACGTGGCACCTTTTGATACCCCAGTTGTGCCGCCTGTGTATTGCAAAAAGGCAATGTCATCATGGCCTATTTGAGGTTTTACGAAAGAATGGCGCTGACCAATATCTAAGGCATCTTTGAAATTGATGCTGCTTGGCAAACTCCACTGAGGCACGATTTTCTTTACTTTTCTAACCACCCAATTAATGAGAAGTCCCTTGACTCCCATCAACTCACCCATGCTAGTCACAACCACATTTTTAATGTCGACCTGATCTTGGATTTTTTCAAAAACATGGGCAAAATTTTCCAAAATGACCAGTGCATCTGCCCCACTATCTTTTAATTGATGAAGAAGTTCTCTGGGGGTGTACAGCGGATTAATGCTTACTACCACCATTCCTGCACGCAATGCACCAGTTATAGCAACGGGATATTGCAGAACATTAGGCATCATGATGGCAACACGTGTGCCCTGCTTTAAAGCTAAAGATTGCAAATATGCCGCGAATTGCAGAGATAAAGTGTTTAATTCTTGATAGGTAAGTGCCTTACCCATGCAACTAAAGGCTACCCTGTTGGCGTATAGGTCAAAGGAGTCTTCAAACATATGGTTTAAAGACTCATACTGAGAATAATCAACCTGATGAGGAACACCCTCAGGATAACTATCTAGCCATGGTTTATTTTGACTCATACAGTAGACTAAGTGATTGAATTAAATACACACAAGCTAAATACTGCACTAAAGTAAAGGGATTACCAAATTGTCTGTCAATATCTTTTATAAGAGATATGATTTAGCATTAGGCATTAAAGATTATTCCTATGAAACTTCTACCAGAAATTCTTGAGTCAGCCGCAACCATTAAGGCTATTAGGCGAGATATTCACGCTCATCCAGAATTGTGCTTTCAAGAAAATCGCACGGCAGAAGTCATTGCCAAACAATTAGAAGCTTGGGGCATCAAAACGCATTGCGGTCTAGGCAAAACAGGCGTTGTTGGCACTATTGAAGGATCTTTAGGTAAAGGCAAGTCTATTGGCTTACGCGCTGATATGGATGCCCTACCACTCCAAGAACACAATCATTTTGAACATGCCTCCAAACACGAAGGCAAAATGCATGCGTGTGGTCATGATGGTCATGTGGCCATGCTATTAGGGGCGGCAGAGTATCTATCAAAACATCGTGATTTCAAGGGCACTGTTCATCTTATTTTCCAGCCAGCCGAAGAAGGTGGCGGTGGCGCCCGAGAAATGATGCGTGATGGCTTATTTGATTTATTTCCCTGCGACGCTGTCTTTGGCATGCATAACTGGCCGGGCCTAGCTGTAGGCGAGTTTGGGGTGACGCCAGGTCCAATGATGGCCTCTAGTAATGAATTTGTGATCACAGTCAAAGGTAAAGGTGGTCACGCTGCCTTACCGCACACTAGCGCAGACCCCGTCTTTGCAGCCAGTCAAATGATTGGTTCACTGCAAGGCATCATTACTCGCAATAAACGCCCAATCGATGCAGCCGTTTTATCTATTACTCAATTTCATGCCGGCGATGCAAGTAACATCATTCCTGATAGCGCTTGGATTGGTGGCACAGTCAGAACTTTCACGCATGAAGTATTAGATCTAATTGAAATGCGTTTACATCAAGTAGCTGGAGCTGTTGCTCAAGCATTTGATTGCTCTGCAGAAGTTGAGTTTTCAAGAAATTACCCTCCAACAATCAATCATCCGAAAGAAACTGAATTTGCTATTGAGGTGATGAAAGAACTTGTTGGCGAACACAAAGTCAATCCAAGGATCGACCCAACCATGGGTGCAGAAGATTTTGCTTTTATGCTGCAAGAAAAGCCTGGTTGCTACGTTTTTATTGGCAATGGTGATGGCGATCATCGTTCCCAAGGTCATGGCTTAGGCCCATGCCAGCTTCACAATCCATGTTATGACTTTAATGATGAATTGCTACCACTTGGCAGCAGTTATTGGGTCAAGCTTGTGCAACGTTATCTAGCTTAAATTAATTGTTGCCATTGCATTTAACGTGATCGTTATTTGCTCTTTGACATATTTGGCGTTTTGCTCAACTCAATATCGCCATAAATAGCATCAACTTGAGTCTTCGTATTATCTGTATCCGTTAACAAACCCAGGCCAATGATCTTGCCTGGCATTTCATTAAATGCAGCGCGATAGTCTTTTGATAAGTCGCGATGATGACGTTGCCACCGGCCCAAGTCATCCTTGCCTGCATTAACCACAATCATTTTGATCCTTGAGCTTCTAGGGCTAGTAATAATTGTTTCAAGCGGTGTTTTTGAGGCCCAGACGTACATCAAGCTAGCGTAGGGCATATCGTGACCGCTCACAATTTTTGCCATCTCAAAAATCATTTGGTCTTTAACGGGCAATTTAGTTTTATCACCGTCAAAAGCAACCAAGATTCTTAACGGGGCATCATCTACTGAAGAATCATGATTGTCGGCGTTGCGTATGTAACCTAGCGCCTTCCACTCCCAGTTCAAAAATAACTGATCTGGCGATCTAGGCTTTAAAGGTAACACCAAGCCTGATGCAGCAATATTTGCACTCGCATGCAAAACAGTTTTTCCTTCATAATGCTTTAGCTTGTATTCAGTTTTATTTTTTTGCGGCGTAATACGCCAAACTTGCCAAGCCTTAGGTAAATTTCCATCCTCATTCAAATTTGAAAATTTATCTACTTTTTCAGCAGGAGGAATATGAGTATCTCCTGACTCCATCGTGGCGCAAGATGCCAACAGTGCCAAACCCACCAAAGCAAAAAATTGTTTAAATCTTAAGTGCATTGATTGGTATCTAATAGAAGGCTTAGCAATATTTATTGGTGCTTAAATTTTGCTGGTCTTTTTTCAACAAAAGCTGCCATGCCTTCTTTTTGATCTTCAGTGGCAAAGGTCGAATGGAAAAGACGTCTCTCAAAATGAATGCCTTCACTTAGCGATGCTTCAAAGGAAGCATTGATACTTTCTTTCACCATCATCACGATAGGCAAAGACATTTCTCCGATGGTTTTTGCTGCAGCCATCGCTTCATCAAGCAACTTATCAGCAGCCACCACCCTTGAAACCAGACCAGCTCTCTCAGCCTCACTGGCATCCATCATTCGAGCAGTTAAGCACATATCCATTGCCTTGGCTTTAGATACAGCTCTAGGCAAACGTTGAGTGCCCCCAGCGCCAGGAATGATGCCCAACTTAATTTCTGGCTGTCCAAATTTAGCGTTATCCGCTGCAATGATGAAATCACACATCATGGCTAGCTCACAACCACCCCCCAAAGCATATCCAGCAACAGCTGCAATCACTGGTTTACGAACCTTGCGAATTGTTTCCCAATTTTTGGTGATGTAATCAGACTTATAAACATCAGTGAAGTTGTATTTAGACATCATGCCAATGTCAGCACCAGCTGCAAAAGCTTTTTCACTACCAGTAATAACGATGCAAGAAATATTGCTATCTGCATCAAAAGACAATAAAGCCTCTCCTAGTTCATCCATCAATTGATCATTAAGCGCATTGAGTGCCTTTGGACGATTTAGGGTAATCACGCCAACACGACCATCAGTTGAAGTCAAAATAGTTTCGTAACTCATAATTTGTCTTTCGTTTAACAATCAGAAATTGTGAAAAATATCAGTATTAATAAGATGCTAGCACCTTGCGCCACGAAGGTGTCAGCGAGGCATGAAAACCCACATTCTGCCCTGTTGCTTCATGCGACCAGCATACTCGCCAGCCTGATCACCAGTGCCCCAATAAAAATCAGCACGCACAGCCCCAACAATTGCCGTTCCAGTGTCTTGCGCCATCATCAAACGCTGTAGAGGCTTTTGAGTCAGAGGATAAGTTGTTGCAATATAAACAGGCGCACCCAATGGCAGAGCCTTTGTATCAATAGCAATACTTCGCTCAGAAGTTAACGGCACACCCAACGCTCCAATGGGTCCCACACTTTCATCAGGGCTTGTGGGCATCTCTCTAAAAAATACATAACGAGGATTTGCATTGAGCATCTCTTGAACTCGACTAGGATTCTTTTTGGCCCAAGCTTGAATACCCTGCATGGTTGCTGTTGCTCGAGTAATCTCCCCGCGATCTAAAAGCCACTGCGCAAATGATTTAAAAGGCTGATCATTCGTGCCTGCGAAACCTAAACGAACAATCTTGCCATCTGTCATACGGATTCGGCCTGAGCCCTGGACCTGCATAAAAGCAGCCGCAACAGCATCATCTACCCAAACAATTTCTTGACCATTTAACTGGCCACTTGAAAATAATTCAGCGCGGGTTGGCAGTTGACTAGGTTTACGTTTTTTCCATGAATCTGGGTAGCGATGTAATGGTGTTTGATATGCCCCACCTTTTTGCCTAGAGCCATTTAAATACGGTTCATAGTAGCCAGTTACCAAGCCATGCGCACTGCCAGCAGAAGACCCCGTTTGATGACGAATCTCCATCACCTTCATGTGCGACTCAAAATAATCACGAATGGATTGATTACTAGTGGCATTCACTCTTTCAGCTGCTCGACAGGCAGGCCGCCAATCCAAGCCACCAGAATTTCGTTTCATAAGTCCTTGGCAACTTCTTTTCCAGGCAGGCCAAGCAGCACTTAAATCATCGTCATACCAGCCAGGTAAATCATTCCAAGAAGTGGGCGTTAATTTAGCCACACTTGAGCTATAGCTCGATGGCTTAGCTTCGACCGAAGAGCTTTGAGGGGGTTTATGTGTGTATGAGGGTTGAGTCACACAAGAAGACAACGCCAGGCCCAATAAACCATAACCAAGGATGCCGCTAAACTTCAAAAAAGAGCTATGCTTCTGCGATGAAACCAGTTTTCCAGAAAGGAATCCCCAATTGAGTGACTTATTTGATGAATTTCCCATGCTTTTATTTGCTCTAGAGGCTGGCGTTGCCTTAGTCATACTAGTCATTATTGTTGTTTGGACCATGATGGGCCGAAAAGACAAATAATACTTCCTGATTTACTCAAAAGCAGATTGATCAATGCAAAATTCTTGGCATCACCAAGGCAAATTCAGGAATTGGGGTTTGGAAAAACTGGGCATCTTCGCTAACGCAAAAGAAATCACCCCGCATAGTACCCATAGGGGTAGGTAAAGTAGCCCAACTGGTGTACTCAAACTGCTCACCAGGGCGTAATAGCGGTTGTTGACCTACAACCCCCAAACCACGGACTTCTTGGACATCATTATCTCCATCAGTGATGATCCAATGACGAGCAATTAGCTGCGCAGGTAGCTGACCAATATTTTTAATAGTGATCGTATAAGCAAAGGCAAACTGACGATTTTCAGCATCCGACTCATCCGGTAAATACGCCACTTTGACCTGCACACTGAATTGATGTTGTTCCATGAGTAAGATTCTCCGCTATAGAACACGCTACTGCAAGCCAGACCACGATAGAATCACACTATGGCTAATACAAATACCTCAAATTCATACCTAATTGCCCCTTCTATTTTGTCGGCGGACTTTGCCCGCCTTGGCGAAGAAGTCAGGAATGTCCTGGCTGCTGGAGCTGATTGGATCCACTTTGACGTGATGGATAACCACTATGTGCCCAATTTAACCATTGGCCCTTTGGTTTGTGAGGCTATTCGTTCCCACGCCGTTAAAAACGGGCAACCGGCTTGTATCGACGTTCACTTAATGGTTGAGCCAGTAGATCGTATCGTGCCTGATTTTGCTAAAGCTGGCGCCAATTTAATTAGCTTTCACCCTGAAGCCAGCTCTCATGTTGATAGAACTTTGGGGTTAATCAAAGATAGCGGCTGCCAAGCCGGTCTTGTGTTTAATCCAGCCACCCCATTGACCCACCTTGATTACGTATTAGATAAAGTGGACTTAGTGCTACTCATGTCAGTGAATCCTGGATTTGGTGGGCAATCTTTTATCCCTAGCACGCTAGATAAGCTACGCGAGGCAAAAACAAAACTATCAGCTTATGAAGCCCAAACTGGCCGCAAGATTCGTCTTGAGGTGGATGGTGGCGTGAAAGCTGAAAATATTCGAGAAATCGCCGCTGCTGGCGCTGATACTTTCGTGGCTGGGTCTGCCATTTTTGGCAAACCAGATTACAAAGCGATCATCGACAAAATGCGCGAGGAACTAGGAAAAGCCTGATGCAACGCAAAGACTTTGATGCCTTGGCAAAGCAAGGCTATAACCGTGTTGCTATAGTTTCTGAAGCCTTAGCAGATTTAGAGACTCCTTTATCTCTTTATTTAAAGCTAACTCAAGCGCATGGATCAACCAATACCTTCTTACTTGAGTCGGTGGTGGGTGGCGAGCGCTTTGGCAGATATTCAATTATTGGTTTACATGCCAAGACTTTGATCAAGGTGTCTGGCGGGCCCAACAATACCCTCACACAAGTCATCACAGATGGTCAGGTCATTGAAACCGATCATGGCAATCCATTGGATTTCATTGCTAACTATCATGCGCGCTTCAAGGTGGCGCTTCAAGCAGGTCTACCGAGATTTTGTGGTGGTCTAGCAGGTTACTTTGGTTACGACACAATTCGTTACATCGAGCCACGTTTGGCAAAACATGATTTGCCAGATGAAATTAATACGCCCGATATTCAACTAATGTTGACCGAAGAGTTGGCAGTGATTGATAACTTGGCCGGCAAGCTTTATCTAATTGTTTACGCCAACCCGCAAGAGCCTAGCTCTTATGAGGCAGCACAAGCAAGACTTAAAGAACTTCATGCCAGTCTTGATACATCCGTTAAAAAACCTAGCACTGGTGCCACACAAAAAACAGAAGCGATTCGTAAATTTGCTAAAGCAGATTTTATGGATGCTGTTAAACGCACCAAAGAATATATCTTGGCCGGCGACTGTATGCAGGTGGTGATTGGTCAACGTATTAGCCAGCCTTTTACAGAGTCACCCCTGTCGCTTTATAGAGCTTTGCGCTCATTAAACCCTTCTCCATATATGTATTTATATGATTTTGGCGATCATCAAGTAGTCGGATCATCACCAGAGATTTTGGTGCGCCAAGAACAACGTCAAGTTGATGGGCAAGAAAAACGCTTTGTGATTGTTCGTCCTATTGCTGGCACAAGACCTCGTGGCACAAGTCCAGAACATGATGCTCAATTGGCAAAAGAACTATTAGCAGATCCAAAAGAAATTGCTGAGCATGTGATGCTGATTGATTTAGCGCGCAATGATGTTGGCAGAATTGCTAAAAATGGCAGCGTTAAAGTAACCGACAGAATGGTGATTGAGAAATACTCTCATGTACAACACATTGTGAGTTCTGTTGAAGGCGAGTTATTAGATAACGCTAGTAATATGGATGTATTAAAAGCCACCTTCCCAGCGGGCACCCTGTCTGGCGCACCTAAAATTCGCGCAATGGAAATCATTGATGAGATGGAAATTGTGAAACGCGGTGTATATGGTGGCGCAGCAGGATATCTATCTTTCTCAGGTGACATGGATGTAGCGATTGTGATTCGCACAGGAATTATTAAAGATGGCATGGTTCACGCTCAGGCCGGCGCAGGCGTTGTAGCTGACTCTGACCCAGAATCAGAATGGAAAGAAACAGAAGCCAAAGCTCGCGCTGTGTTGCGTGCTGCTGAAATGGTTCAAGGAGGTCTAGATGCTAGTCATGATTGATAACTATGACTCCTTTACATATAACTTGGTTCAATATTTCGGTGAACTAGGTGCGGATGTTCGCGTGTTTCGTAATGACGAAATTACCGTTGCTGAAATCGAAGCCATGAAACCAGATCACATCTGCATTTCACCTGGCCCATGTAGCCCCAAAGAAGCTGGCATATCTGTTGCTGCGTTACAGTACTTTGCAGGCAAAGTCCCGCTCTTAGGTGTTTGCTTGGGTCATCAAGCCATCGGCGAAGCTTTTGGTGGCAAGGTGATTCGCGCAAAGAGAGTGATGCATGGCAAAACAGATACGGTGCACACCACCCAACAGGGAGTCTTCAAAGATCTACCGAAAGACTTCACAGTCACACGCTACCATTCATTGGCAATTGAAAAAGAAAGCCTACCAGCAGATTTAGAAGTGACTGCTTGGACTGATGATGGCGAGATCATGGGTGTGCGTCACAAGAAATTTGCAGTTGAAGGAGTTCAGTTCCACCCAGAATCAATTCTGTCTGAATACGGACATGAATTACTTCATAATTTTTTAAAAACAACCAAAGCAACACTGGCTTAACTTAACTTTATTTAAAACATCATGGCCATCACCCCTCAAGAAGCTTTGCAGTGCTTAATTGAGCATAAAGAAATTCAACATGACGACATGATGCAGATCATGCGCTCGATCATGTCTGGGGAACTGTCCCCAATGCTAACAGCTGCCATATTGACTGGTTTGCGCACTAAAAAAGAAACGATTGGTGAAATCACTGCAGCAGCAATGGTAATGCGTGAATTTGCAACCAAAGTTCAAGTGGCTGACAACAGCCACTTTGTCGATATTGTTGGCACAGGTGGCGATGGAGCTCACACATTTAATATTTCAACAACGGCGATGTTTGTGGCCGCTGGCGCTGGTGCAAAAGTTGCCAAGCACGGCAACCGAAGTGTTAGCAGCAAATCTGGCGCTGCTGACGTTTTAGAAGCCATGGGCGTACAAATTACATTGCAAGCCCCCCAAGTATCAAAATCACTTGATACCTGCGGTATTGGCTTTATGTTTGCACCTAATCACCATCCAGCCATGAAGAACGTAGCACCAGTTCGTAAAGAAATGGGTGTTCGTACCATTTTTAATATCTTGGGACCACTAACCAATCCTGCCAATGCATCTCATATGCTCATGGGTGTTTTTAATCCTGATTTAGTGGGACTACAAATCAGAGCCCTACAAAAATTAGGCATGAAACATGCTTTAGTGGTCTACGGCAAAGACGGTCTAGATGAGATGTCTTTAGAAGCACCAACCATGGTTGGCGAACTCAAAGATGGTCAAATTAAAGAATACGAAGTACGTCCCGAAGATTTTGGCTTCAAAGTAACAAAAACAGAAACATTCAAAGTGGCTGATGCCAATCAATCGAAATCGATTCTTTTAGGCGTTCTCAATAACGAACCAGGTCCTGCGCAAGATATTGTTTGCTTTAATGCTGGAGCAGCACTCTACGCAGCAGATATTGCCAAAGATATTCATCATGGTATTGAGCTAGCAAGAGAATCCATTGCATCCGGCAAGGCCAAAGCTAAGTTAGATGAATTTATCCAAACAACCCAACAATTAGCTTCTATGGCTGGGTAAGTTAGTTATTAATTATTAGAAATTTCATGAGCGATATTCTTAAACGTATTTTGGCAACAAAGTTTGATGAGGTAGCTAAAGCTTCTTCTCAGGTGGCAATGCATGTCCTGCGCTCAGATGCAGAAGCAAGCTTGCAAGAGAGTTCTTTAAAGCCAAGAGGCTTTACTGCCAATATCGAAAAGAAAATTGCTGCCGGCGATGCTGGCGTGATCACCGAAATTAAAAAAGCCAGCCCTAGCAAAGGCGTCTTTCGTGAAGACTTTAATCCGGCTGAAATCGCGCAGTCTTACGAAAAAAATGGTGCTGCTTGTTTATCAGTTCTGACTGATAAGGATTATTTTCAAGGTTCGGCCAGGTACTTAAGAGAAGCTCGTCAAGCTTGCACAATCCCAGTATTGCGGAAAGATTTTTTAGTAGATCCCTATCAAGTTTACGAAGCACGCGCCATGGGGGCTGATGCCATCCTTTTAATTGCAGCAGCATTAGATGATGCGCAAATGAAAGATTTTGAAACCATTGCTCACGAATTAAGCATGGATGTTTTAGTAGAGGTGCATGACGCCTATGAACTAGAGCGCGCGCTCAAACTAAATACTCCACTACTAGGTATCAATAATCGCAATCTTCGCACTTTTGAAGTTAGCCTAGATACAACCCTATCCCTACTCAAAGATATTCCTAAGGAAAAGCGCGTGGTCACTGAAAGTGGCATTTTGACCAAAGAAGATGTCGCGCTGATGCGCGCTGCTAACGTGCACGCATTTTTAGTAGGTGAGGCTTTTATGCGCCAGCCAGATCCCGGTGTCGCTTTAGCTGAATTATTTGCTAAATAATTCAGAATTCAAGGCAATAATTATTTTTGTAACGGTGGTATCAAGACCACTCAATTGGGGATAAGCCTTGATTGAGCAAATGATCGTTCACTTTTTTAAAGTGCCCGCACGATTGTTGATCGCCTGGATAAATAAACGGTTCGGAAGTTTTATAAACGCTCAATCCTGATGGGTGTGAGGCTGTCAAAATTGTTTGGCGTAGCCCGCTTTCTTGCTCTGCCAATTTAATTAGTGCTTTTTTCTTCTGAGCATGAGCACCCCACAACAACCAAATAAGCGATTGCTTTTTGGCCAAGCGATATAGCAAAGCATCAGTTAAATCTTGCCAACCAAATTGTGCATGAGATGCTGCCAAATCCAACTGCACTGTTAATGTGGCATTCAACAATAAAACGCCTTGTTTTGCCCACCCACTTAAGTCACCGTGTAATAAAGGCTTATAACCATCTAAGGCCAAAGCCTTACTAATATTTCTTAATGAGCTGGGGAAAGCCCTCCACCCTGGTTTAATTTCTTTCGGAATTGAGAACGCCAAGCCCTGTGCCAAACCAGGCGTTTGATAGGGATCTTGACCAAGAATCACAACCTTTACCTGATTAATAGGGGTTTCTTTTAAAGCTCTAAAAATGTTTTCTGGGGCTGGCGCAATTTGTTGGCCTAAATCTTTATAGGCTTGATTGACTTTTTTTTCTAATTCGTCAAAGCGATGGCTTGCTAAATCTTCGCTAATTAATTCTTCCCAATCAGGCGGGAGATGCGACTGAATAGAAATAGCAGATGACATGAATTACTTAACAGTTATTGAATACTGCTTAGGCTGACCAGATGTCAGATTAGACCTTGCTTGAAATGTTACGACAAACTCTTGCTCATGGCGATAAGCCACGGCTTTAACTGCTTGGCCTCTAGATAACTTCTGCACTAATTGCGTTAGCAGATGATCTAAACGGCCAGGCGTTACACGTTCGCTATTGATTGAAGAAATATAATCGCCTGCTGCCAGGCCAGCCTGTTGAGCTAACCCACCATCTAAAACATGCGTTAACTTAATCCAGCCTTGTTGAGCTGTTGCTCTAATACCTAGCAGCTGTTTTGCGGTCTCAGCATGCTCTGTAGGCAATGTTTCTTTTAAGTTAACCTTCACTCCGACGGATGACAAAAGACTGTCCAAGGGTATATCTTTTACGCCATCAACATAGTCAGATTTCATCTGAGCCCAAGTTGTCGCAAAGCTTGGATCAATGACAAACTCTATGGCGCGATCAAAATCATCTTCTGCCATACCAGTTTCTGTTAATTGATACATATCCCACAAATGCCTCATCACATCATCAAGAGATTGCTTTTGCTTGGTGTGCGCACGAATTTTTATATCTAACGCCAATGCCAGCAAAGAACCTTTTGCGTAATAACTCACTACGGCATTAGGCGTGTTCTCATCCATTTGGTAATACTTGGTCCATGCGTCAAATGAACTTTCAGACAAACTTTGCTTATGACGCCCAGGTCCACGCAAAACCATGTTCCAAGTTTTTTCAATCCGCTTTAAGTAACGAGAAAAATCAATTCGACCACTTCTTAATAACTGAAGGTCATCGTAATAGCTAGTAAATCCCTCGAATAACCAAAGTAGACTCGTATGATTCTTTTGATCTAATGAGTAAGGATCAAATGCTTTAGGTTTGATTCGTTTAACCATCCATAAATGGAAATACTCATGACTACATAAACCTAAAAAATCCTCATACGCTGAATGTTTTTTAAGATTCTGGCCTTGATACGGCAAATCATCACGCTTGCACAATAAGACCGTACTATCTCTGTGCTCTAAACCACCATAACCATCACCAACAGCATTCACAATAAAACAATACTGTTTAAATGGTGCACGAGGTTTAGCTGGTTCAAAGAAAGCAATATGTGCATCGCAAATTGCTTTTAAATCTTTAACTAGTTGCTTTTCATCCACAGGGTCAATCAAACCTTGAATAACCATGCGATGCGGCGTGCCATATGAAGTCCAATCCACCACTTGGAACTTCCCCATAGCAACAGGATGATCAATTAGTGCGTCATAGTTATCAGCTCTGTAAATACCAAAACCTTGGCGATCAACTTTACCTGTCGGCAAAGTCGTTTCTACTGACCAGTCATGACTGATATTTTTCTCTTGAGGCCTGATTAACTCCAACTCACAAGATAGGTGCGAGGCACCCAAAACTTTTAGACACAGGCTAGTGGCATTGAAGAATCCACGACTTTGATCTAAGTATGCAGTTCTAACAGATGTATCAAATGCATAAATCTGATACGTCACCTCTAAATCACCATGTGTAGCAATTTCCCAAGTGTGACTGTCTAACTTTTTAACGGCAATTGATTTGTTTTTTGAATTAACCTGCCTTGCAGCAAATGACTCTAAGTGCTTAGAAAAGTCACGAATCATGTAGCTGCCAGGTATCCAAGATGGTAGCTGCAACCTTAACGGCGATGCCGTTAATGATTTAGGAATAAAAATGGTCACCCCATAGCGGTGACCATTCAAATCAACAGGATCAATGCGATATCTTAAATGTGCCAATTCAAAAAACCGTTGATATTAGTTATTTAAGTTTCTTTTCAATTTGAGCAAGTGGCACTGAACCAGTGATTCTTGAGCCATCTGTAAAGAAAATAGCAGGCGTACCTGTTACGCCAATTTTCTTACCTAAAGCGATGTTTTTCTCCAATGGGTTTGTGCAGTCTGTTTTTCCAGTCGGAGCAACAGCGTTATTCATCCAATCAGACCATGTTTTAGATTTATCAGCAGAACACCAGATTTTCTTTGATGTCGTGTGAGAATCTGCAGATAGCATCGGGATTAAGAATGTGTAAACAGTTGCATTGTTAAGCTCTGCCAATGTTTTCTCTAAGCGCTTGCAATAGCCGCAATGTGGATCAGCAAAAACTGCTAACTGTCTAGAGCCATTACCTTTAACAGTTTTAATGGCATCAGCTAACGGCAAGTCTGACCACTTAATCAGATTTAATTCATTAATACGTTGTTCCGTTAAGTTAGTACCAGACTTTAGATCAACGATCTCGCCTTGAATCAAATATCTAGCACTTGCATCGGTATAAACAACATCCTTACCAATCGCCACCTCGTACAAACCAGCTACAGGCGCCGGTCTAACGCTTTCAACTTTAGCGCGCTCACCAATTTGCTTTTGCATTTCAGCTTTAACTTTTTGCTCAGTCGCGCTTTGAGCTACAGCACCACCCATGTGACAGGCGATTAAGAATCCAGATAGAACTGATAGTTTTGATAATTTCATGTTCAAGATAAAGCCTTTTTAATTAATTGTCTCTTTAAGAAATGACTGCGATTACACCAACGAATTCCAATATTGCGCAACTCTTTTAAGCGACTAGTTTCTGACGCAAATAACTTTTGTAATTGATCTGTTACAAATAACAATATATCTGTATCACCACTACGAGCACGTTCGTACCTTCGCAGTATGACAGGGTTATCAATTTCTCGGAACGCCTCCCTACTTTCAAGAATATCGCCCAAGCTAGCGACGTCTCTCAACCCTAGGTTCAAACCCTGGCCGGCCAAGGGATGCATCACATGGGCAGCATCGCCAATCAGAATAATTCTTGGGCAATCATTAGGGGCAATCACCCGCTTTGCCCTCATGCGTCGCAAAGGAAAGCCTTGCTGTGCAGTAAGCATTTTTAGAGCCCCTGTTTTTTCAACAACTTGGCCGCCAGCAGCTTGAGCCACTTTTGCACAGAGCTCATCTGCGCTGAGTTTTTTTAATTGCTCAGCATGTTCGGTTCTTGCCGACCAAACCATTGATAGCTTTTTATTGGGCAAAGGCAATAAGGCTAAGATTTCGCCACCTGGCAAGAACCATTGGCAAGCAGTTCCTTGATGATGCTTTTCTGCTTCAAAGTTCGCCACTATCGCGGTTTGCTCATACGCATTGATCGCTGTTTCAATTTGTAACTTTTCACGAATCAATGAACGCGCACCATCAGCCGCTAAGAGTAGTTTGGCTGTGTACGTTTGGCCAGACTCTGTTGTAACAGTAACGCACTCGTTGCTAGCTTTGAAATCAAGCAACTTATCTGTGACTCGCTGTATCAAACCTTGAAACTTGCACGCCTGGTCCAATGTTTTTTCAATATGTCCGGATTCAACAATCCAGGCTAATTGGGGCACTGTGGCACTGTAAGCTGAGAAATGTAATTCATCACCAGCCACACCACTATCACCGTAGATGCGCATATCACTCACCACCTGAATGCGATCAGGATCTAATGCATCCCAAACATGTATTTTCTCAAGTAGTTGTTTAGTGCTAGATGAAAGTGCGTAAATACGACTATCCCAAATCTGGGTATCGTTGCCGACAAACTCCGTTTCGAAGCTTGGCGCTATGTGTAAAATTTTTAAACCTAATTGCGCCAAACGCAAAGAAGTTGCCTTCCCAGCAATGCCTGCTCCAACGATAATAAGGTCATAAGTCTTCATACATGGAATAATAACGCCCTATGTCTTT
>JAOAUK010000032.1 GCA_030157655.1 Polynucleobacter sp.
ATCTTAAATAAGTAAGCTCAAGCAATCAAGACCGTAATTCTAGCCTATTTTTATACTTCTTTGCAAGCGCTCTTTTGTTTCCTCTATACCAATCAATGAGATAACTGCGTCAATGGCTGGTGTTTGGGTAGTTGCAAACATGGCAAAACGCACTGGCATAGCTAAAGCAGGCATTTTTAGGCCATGTTTTGCCAAAACTGCCTTAAAAGCCGCAGACACAGCAGCCTTAGTGCCATCCCCTGCTTCTAATTCAGCAATAAAGTCAGCAATAGCAGGTTTGATAGCCTCAGGAATATTAGCCTCTAAATCAGCAGCAGAATGGTTAGGTCTATCCATATAGAACAACCTAGCACCCTCAGCAATTTCAATCAAAGTATTGGCGCGATCCTTGAGGATATTAACAACACCAACAAAATCAGGGCCTACATCTGTTTTGATACCAAGGTTTTGTGCAAAAGGCAAAGAACGCTTGGCTAAATCGGCCGCATCTGCCTGCTGAATGTAATGATGATTTAACCAAAGTAATTTCTCTGGATTATGTTGGGCTGGTGATTTACCTAAATGATCCAAGTTGAACCACTCAACAAATTGCTCTTTGGTGAATACTTCAGCATCACCATGCGACCAACCTAAACGAGCCAAGTAATTCAGCACAGCTTCTGGCATGTAGCCCTGACGCTCATAATCACGCACACTCATAGCACCATTACGCTTACTCATTTTTTCACCTTGATCATTTAAGACCGTTGGCAAGTGAGCATAAATTGGTGAAACACCACCAAGTGCTTTAAGAATATTAATCTGGCGAGGCGTATTGTTCACGTGATCATCACCACGAATCACATGAGTGATTTTCATGTCCAAATCATCTACAACCACACAGAAGTTGTAGGTCGGCGTGCCATCAGGACGAGCAATGACTAAATCATCTAATTCGTCATTACTAATTTCAATACGCCCCTTCACTGCATCATCCCAAACCACGCTGCCGCCAATAGGGTTTCTAAAGCGAATAACCGGCTTTACGCCATCAGGAGGTGTTGGCAAATTCTTGCCTGGCTCAGGACGCCAAAAACCGTTGTATCTAGGTTTTTCTTTGTTAGCCATCTGTTGCTCACGCAAGGCATTCAACTCTTCCTCGCTCATGTAGCAGTAGTAGGCCAATCCATCTTTAAGCATCTGTGCAATCACTTCACGATAACGATCCATGCGTTGCATTTGATAAATAGGCCCCTCATCTATATCGAGGCCCAACCATTTCATACCTTCAATAATCACATCAACAGCCTCTTGGCTAGAGCGCTCTTGATCAGTATCTTCAATACGCAAAATGAAGTCCCCTTGCATCTTGCGGGCAAATGCCCATGGATACAAAGCGCTTCTTAGGTTGCCAAGGTGAATAAAGCCCGTTGGGCTAGGTGCAAATCGTGTTCTAACTGTCATAAACTACATTATCTCATTGACGAGATTCGTAGCTTATTTTTCGAGCAATGGCCTCTGCTTAGTTGCCAATGCTCCACCTAGCAAAAGAGCTGCCCCCGAAAATAATAAGCCGCTTGCCAAACCACCCTGACCATCAGAAATCCACCCAGCAATTGTTGGACCAATAATTTGTCCCGCCGCAAAAATAGTCGTAAATGCAGTGATACCACCAACCCAATCGGCAGGCGGCATATTGTGTTTAACAAAGGCTGTGGTTGACGCAACAGCTGATAAAAATACACAACCAAACATGATTCCAGAAATGAAAATGCCTACTATTGCTAATGCATTTAAAGTCACGTCATAAATGGCCATCAGTGCTGGAATCAAGGAGGCCAAACCTAATAAGGTATTCAAAATGGCCAGCGATTGACCACCTTTATAGTGATCCAGCATCTGCGCCCAAAGCCGTGAAGATGCCATCACCGAAAGGCCTAAAACAGCATAAAAGATATTGATCGTAGTTGATGCCAACCCAAGTTGTTTGAGTAGCGCAATGACAAACGTCATGTAACCAATATAACCAACTCCAAACATAAAATAAGCCGCCAAAATTGGTATGTAGGTGCGTAGCGCAGTACCAGAGTGACCAACTGGTTTAGGTGGCATGGCAGGAATAGAAGTAATTGGCCTCATTAAAACTATCGTGAGAACAATGCATAACGCACCCAGCGCATACCAGGCGAACTGCCAAGAATGCTCCCATTGAGCCCTGATACCCCATTCATTAAAGAATGGCACAGCCAATGTTGATATAAGAATCCCTAAACCAGGACCGCCATAGTAGATGCCTAATAAAAGACCGGAACGATTCGCATGAATACTGCCCAATTGAGAAACCAGCACACCACCAGCAACAAATATCCAAGCACTGGCTATTCCCGCAATCACTCTTAATACAAATAGAAAACTGGTGTTATCCGTACATCCTGATAAATATAAAAAAATTCCTGTAATAACGGATGCACTGATAAAAAATCGATGCACTGACATTCTTCGCATCACCATGGGCGAACTTAATGCCCCAATGAAATACCCCAAAGCATTTGCAGTGTTCATAGTCCCAGCAACCAGGTATGACCAATCTAAATCCTCTCTCATAACAGGCAACAAAAGCCCATATGAGAAACGTGCCAAACCCAAGGCAATAGCTGAGCCTAAAGCGAGTGAAAAAGCAGTTAAAAATGGATGTTTATTTGAAAACACAGCATGTCATTTCATAAAGTTTCTACAATATACATTATGACAGAAAAATATGCTTCAGATTCACTCCAGGTTTTTGTTTTTGATGGTGCCCCTGTAAGAGGTGAAATCGTTAATATCAGAGACTCATGGCAAGCCATTTTGGCCCGCAAAAACTATCCTCCAGCGGTTAAAAAACTACTCGGGGATCTAGTTGCCGCAGGCGTATTACTTTGCGGGACCTTGAAATTCAATGGCAGCATGATTATTCAGGCCCAAGGTAATGGGGCCATTCGATTATTGGTACTCGAATGCAATGAAAATCTAGTTATTAGAGCTACTGCCAAAATGAATGAGGACATAGACCTATCAAACTTGGCAGAGGATGCTGGGCTATCAGATTTAATTAATCCAGATGGCAAAGGCAGACTTGTCATCACCCTAGATCCAGCAGATCGACAGCCTGGTCAAAACCCCTACCAAGGCATTGTTGCCCTCAGCGATGATGGCAAGCCTGTACAAAGCATTGCTGAGGCTATCACGATCTACATGAGAGATTCAGAGCAACTTGAAACACGCCTATGGTTGGCTAGCGATGAACAATCTTGCGGCGGACTTCTTCTACAAAAACTACCTAATATGGGTGGTCAATTAAACATGGACGATGAAGTCGCAGCCGAGGGCTGGTCACGACTTCAAATGCTTTCTGATACTGTCACCAATGAAGAATTACTCAACCTAGAACCCAAAGTGTTGATGAAACGACTCTACCTAGATGAGTCATCACATCATGGTGTCAGAAGCTTTGATCAACGGCATATTCAATTTGGATGTCGCTGCTCACGGATTAAAGTGGCAGATATGCTAAAAATGTTGGGTGAAGATGAAATCAACGGGATATTAGAAGAGAAATCTAGCGTTGAAACCAATTGCGATTTTTGCGGCCAAATTTATATTTTTGATGCGGTCGATTGCAAACAAATATTCGCTAGCCCAACGATTATTGACGCCATCAAACAAGCGCCTAATTCAAAGCATTAATAAATACTCTGGCTATTTCTTTTGTGTATTTGCTTCATCAGTTGAAGGCTTTTTGCTAGGCACTACCTGAACAAAGATTTCACCTTCTTTACTCATGCCATGCTCTGCTCGAGCACGCTCCTCAATAGCTTTGGTGCCGTCTTTCAGATCTTTCACCTCGCCCGCTAACTTTGCGTTGCGAGCAGCTAGTGCGTCATTCTTTTCCATTTGCTTGGAAACCTGGCGATCCAACTCATAGACCCTCAGCCAACCACCCTTACCAAGCCATAGTGGATACTGAATAATGACTAAGAGAGCCAACATGCCGTAAACAACGATACGCATAATAGGCTCTCTTATATTTCTCTTAAGATAATCTACAAATTACTTACGTAAGTTGTAGAAAGTTGATCTGCCAGGATAGCTAGCAACATCACCCAAATCTTCCTCAATACGAATTAACTGGTTGTACTTAGCAATACGATCAGAACGCGACAATGAACCTGTCTTAATTTGACCTGCATTTGTACCAACAGCAATATCAGCAATAGTGCTGTCTTCTGTTTCACCTGAACGATGTGAAATCACTGCAGTGTAGTTAGCTCGTTTAGCCATTTCAATCGCTGCAAATGTCTCAGTCAAAGTACCAATTTGGTTAACTTTAATCAAGATAGAGTTAGCGATATTCTTTTCAATGCCTTCTTTTAAGATCTTCGTGTTAGTAACAAATAAATCATCACCAACTAACTGAATTTTCTTACCCAACTTCTCTGTCAAAGTAGCCCAACCTGCCCAATCGCCCTCGTGCATACCATCTTCAATAGATACGATTGGATATTTATCTGCCAAGTTTGCTAAGTAATCAGCAAATTCAGAAGATGTTAATTGCAAGCCCTCGCCTGACAAATCATATTTTCCATCTTTATAGAATTCGCTAGCAGCACAATCCAAAGCCAACAACACATCTTCACCAGGCTTATAACCAGCCTTCTCAATAGCTTTCAGAATGGTGTTTAAACACTCTTCATTGCTCTTAAAGTTAGGAGCAAAGCCACCCTCATCACCAACTGATGTTGGCATACCTTGATCGTGAATAATTTTCTTTAACGCGTGGAAAACTTCTGCACCACAACGCAATGCTTCACGGAAGCTACCCATGCTCACAGGCATGATCATGAATTCTTGAATATCTAGGCTGTTATTAGCATGTGAACCACCGTTCACGATATTCATCATAGGAACTGGCAATTGCATAGCACCAGAACCACCAAAATAACGATACAAAGGTAAACCAGCCTCTTCAGCAGCGGCACGAGCAACAGCCATTGATACCGCCAAAGTAGCATTAGCACCTAGACGTGACTTATTATCAGTTCCATCCAAATCAATCAAAGTACGGTCAAGAAAAGCTTGTTCGCTAGCATCTAGACCCATAACAGCTTCAGCAATCTCAGTATTGATGTTCTCAACAGCTTTTAAAACACCCTTACCCAAATAACGACCAGCCTCGCCATCGCGTAGCTCAACAGCTTCGCGAGAACCTGTTGATGCGCCTGATGGCACAGCAGCACGACCCATAACGCCAGACTCAAGTAACACATCACACTCAACAGTAGGATTGCCTCTTGAATCTAATATTTCACGTCCAATGATGTCAACGATTGCACTCATGACTTCTCCCTTACCAATTATTGAAAATCTTTTTCTAAAAACACGTTGCCAGTTTTAACAACGTTATCGAGCGCTACCAAAGTAGCTAATAAATCTTTCATGCGGTTTAACGGCACTGCATTAGGCCCATCAGATAATGCTTTAGCTGGATTAGGATGAGTTTCCATAAATAAGCCACTGACACCTACCGCTACTGCAGCTCTGGCTAAAACCGGCACCATCTCACGTTGACCGCCACTACTAGTACCCTGACCGCCTGGCAATTGAACAGAATGAGTAGCATCAAAAACTACTGGGGCATTCGTTTCACGCATGATGGCTAGGCTACGCATATCAGACACTAAGTTGTTGTAACCGAAAGATGCGCCACGCTCACAAGCCATGAACATATCTTCTGGCAAACCAACCTCTTTAGCTGCGGCCCTAGCTTTATCAATCACATTTTTCATGTCACCCGGGGCCAAAAACTGACCCTTCTTGATATTTACAGGCTTACCGCTTTGCGCACAGGCACGAATAAAATCAGTTTGACGACATAAGAATGCTGGTGTTTGCAGAACATCAACAACTGCAGCAACAGGTTTAATTTCGGCAATATCGTGAATGTCAGTCAGAATATGTACGCCAATTTCTTTTTTAACTTTAGCCAGAATCTCAAGACCTTTTTCCATACCTAAACCACGGAAAGAAGTACCTGATGAACGATTGGCCTTATCAAAAGAAGATTTATAGATAAATGGGATGCCTAAACTAGATGTGATTTCTTTTAACTGACCTGCTGTATCCATGGCCATTTGTTCTGACTCAATCACGCAAGTTCCAGCAATTAAAAAGAAACGCTTATCTAATCCAATTTCAAAATCACATAGTTTCATGGCCAATTCCCTAACTCTGATTAACAGGTTACCCCGCAATTCCCTTATGACTTAAGGCTGCTTTAATAAATGCTGAGAACAATGGATGTCCATCACGCGGTGTTGATGTGAATTCTGGGTGGAATTGAACACCAAAGAACCATGGGTGCATAGATGATGGCAATTCCATCATTTCTGGCAATGATTCATTAGGCGTTCTAGCAGAAATCACCATACCCGCTGACTCAAGCTTAGGCACATAAACATTGTTGACTTCAAAACGATGACGATGACGCTCATTCACCTCTGAGCCATAAATTTTCTCAGCAAGCGTATTTGATTTAACAGGGCAACGCTGAGAACCTAAGCGCATTGTTCCGCCCAAATCAGAACCTTCATCACGCTTCTCCACGCGACCTTCTCGATCCATCCACTCAGTAATGAGTGCAACAACAGGATGAGGACCTTCAGGTTCAAATTCAGTACTGTTCGCCCCTACCAAACCAGCTACATGACGTGCAAACTCAATCACCGCTAGCTGCATACCTAAGCAAATACCCAAGTAAGGGATCTTGTTCTCACGGGCATGTTTAATCGCAGCAATCTTTCCTTCTGTGCCACGCTTACCAAAGCCACCAGGCACCAAGATAGCATCCAAACCAGATAAGCTAGACACATCTCCATGCTCTAAATTTTCAGAGTCAATGTAACGAATACTTACCTTTGTTTCATTGTGGATGCCAGCATGACGTAATGCTTCAATCAATGACTTGTAAGACTCAGTCAGATCAACATACTTACCAACCATGCCAATCACTACTTCATGCTTTGGATTCTCTAAGCTATGAACTAAGCCATTCCAAACGGATAAATCAGCAGGTTTAGCATTGATGCGTAATTCCTGGCAAATTAGCTCATCCAAACCTTGCTCATGAAGCATTTGCGGAATCTTGTAAATGGTATCAACGTCCCATACAGAAATAACCGCTTGCTCACGCATATTGGCAAACAAAGAAATCTTCGCACGCTCATCTTCAGGAATTTGGCGGTCAGCACGACACAACAATGCTGTTGGCATGATGCCGATTTCGCGTAATTTTTGTACAGAGTGCTGAGTAGGCTTTGTCTTTAACTCGCCTGCACTGGCAATATATGGCACCAAGGTCAAATGAACAAAAGCTGTATCACCTTGAGGCAATCTCAGACTCATTTGGCGAGCAGCCTCTAGAAACGGTAGAGATTCAATGTCACCAACAGTGCCACCAATCTCACAGATAGCCACATCGGCTTGGCCGTTATGACTAGCATTAGCACCACGCTCCACAAAATTCTGGATTTCATTGGTGATATGAGGAATAACTTGAACCGTTTTACCTAGGTATTCACCACGGCGCTCTTTACGAATCACTGACTCATAAATCTGACCGGTCGTGAAGTTATTGCTCTTGCGCATCTTGGCAGAAACAAACCTCTCATAGTGTCCCAAATCCAGGTCGGTTTCAGCACCGTCCTCAGTAACAAATACCTCTCCGTGCTGGAAAGGACTCATCGTACCGGGGTCGACGTTAATGTATGGGTCTAATTTTAAGAGGGTGACTTTTAGGCCGCGCGATTCGAGAATGGCGGCTAACGAGGCGGCTGCGATACCCTTCCCTAGGGAAGAAACCACACCACCAGTAACAAAGATGAATTTAGTCATCGAATATGCTTAGTGGGTAATACGCAATTATACCGATACCCAAAAAGAATGTTCAAAAAAACAACTTTGACCAAAATATCAGGCCAGAAACCCTTTACCAGACTGGATCTTCAATTTCCGAGAAAATTTGACGCAACCTTTTCCCCCAAGTTTCATGAATCATCTTGAAATATTCGTCTTTTTCATCAATCACCATAAGATGATCAGTTCTTAAATCGTTTTTTGGATAAATCAGTAGGTCCAACGGCAGCCCCACCGAGATATTTGACTTAATAGTTGAGTCCATAGAAATAAGAGCGCACTTCGCTGCCTCTTTTAATGGTGTCGCCTGAGTAATGACTCTATCCAAAATGGGTTTACCGTATTTAGCCTCACCAATTTGGAAATATGGTGTCTCAACGGTGGCTTCAATGAAGTTACCAGCAGCATATACCTGGAAAATTGAAGGATCATGCCCTTTAATTTGTCCGCCAAAAATTAGATGGATATTGAAATCGATGCCCGATTTCTTTAACTCTTCCGCATCTCGATCTCTCACTTTTCTAACGATATCTCCAACTACTTGAGCAGCCTCAAATAGCGTTGGCGCATTCCATATACTTGGACCATCTGGATCAGGATGATTTAAATGATGTCTCACAGCTTGAGTAATAGCTAAATTACCAGCTGACATCAAAACCATTAAACGCTCACCATCCTTTTTAAAAATGGCCATTTTTCTAAAGTTAGATACGGCATCTACCCCAGCATTTGTTCGACTATCTGACAAAAACACCAAACCTTGATCCAACCGTACAGCAACGCAATAAGTCATGACACTACACTTTCAATATTTTTAAAAGTCTTTTGGCACCAATCAAGCAGCCATTTCTTCCATCGGCAACAAAAAGTCGCGGCTAATACCACTGCCTACAGCATTAATTCTTTCCAAGAAGTCCGTTAAAAATGCGTGCAAACCTTGCTCCAAGATCTCTGAAATATGTGCATCACGTAATTGCGCTAGAAGATTTCTAGCCTGCGTAATTGTTTTGCTCGATTGAGCATTTTTAAGCTTACCCAGCAAATCCACCACCTCACCTACACAGGCAGAGAGTGACCTAGGCATATCGGATCTAAGAATCAATAAATCAGCCACACGCTCTGGCGTAATCACATCACGATAAACCTTACGGTAGATTTCAAAAGCAGATACAGAGCGAAGAATAGCTGCCCAGTAATAAAAATCATCGACTGAATCATGTCCCTGCTCACGCATATTTTCAGCTGTTAGAGACTTAACATCTAACAAACGTGCCGTGTTATCAGCCCTTTCCAAGAAAGTGCCCAAGCGAATAAAGTGAAACACCTCATCCCGCACCATTGTGCCGTGCTGAACACCACGTGTCTGATGCGAACGAAATTTCACCCACTCAAAAAATTCTGATGGCGCACTATCTAACATCCCATCACGCATTTTCTTTTGCGCCTCTAACCAAGTCGTATTGATGGTTTCCCATAACTCAGTTGTCATTGAACCTCTCACTGCCCTTGCGTTTTCTCTAGCGGCCTGCAAGCAACGCATGATGGAGGATGGGTTATTCATATCACTGACCATGAAATGAATGACATCTCTTGGTGACATTAGTACATAACTAGCATCAAATGCGGCTGTTAACTCTGAAATCTCCAAAAGAGATCTCCATGCCTGCTCTGCCACTTCTGCTGACTGCGGCAACAATGACATTTGATAATTAACGTCCAACATACGAGCGGTATTCTCGGCTCGTTCTGTGTAACGAGACATCCAATATAAATGGTCTGCTGTTCTAGATAACATGTCGATATCTCCTATTATTTTTTAATGTTCTAAGACCCAAGTGTCCTTGGTGCCACCACCTTGCGATGAGTTAACCACCAAAGAACCTTCTTTCAAAGCAACCCGAGTTAATCCACCAGGGGCCATCCGAACTTCTTTACCTGACAAAACAAACGGTCGTAAATCGATATGACGAGGTGCAATACCAGAATCAACATAGGTTGGGCATGTAGACAAAGCCAAGGTAGGTTGAGCGATATAGCCTTCTGGATGAGCCTTCACTTTTTCTTTAAATTCAGCCACCTCTGCTTTAGTGGAAGCAGGTCCAACCAACATGCCATAACCACCCGCACCATGAACTTCCTTCACCACCAAGTCAGCCATGTTATCCAGCACATACTTCAAATCATCAGGCTTGCGACACATGTACGTTGGTACGTTTGAAATTAACGGTTCCTCATCCAAATAAAAACGAATCATGTCTGGTACATATGGGTAGATTGATTTGTCATCTGCAACCCCCGTACCTATTGCGTTACAAATAGCGACATTGCCTGCCCTATATGCCCTTAATAAACCATGAGCGCCTAATGCTGAATCGGATCTAAAAACTTCAGGATCCAAAAAATCGTCATCGACGCGTCTATAAATCACATCAACTCTCTTAGCTCCTTGTGTTGTTCTCATGTAAACAACATCCTTTTGCACGAAGAGATCTTTGCCTTCCACTAATTCCACACCCATTTGTTGCGCCAAGAATGCGTGCTCAAAATAAGCCGAGTTATACATACCAGGCGTTAAGACCACCACCGTTGCATTTGAGTGCTTACTCGGCGCTGCCTGACGCAACGTATCTAGCAATAGATCTGGATAATGAGCAACAGGAGCTACGCGATGTTGTGCAAATAACTCTGGGAAAAGACGCATCATCATCTTGCGGTTTTCCAACATATAAGACACGCCTGACGGCACACGCAAGTTGTCTTCTAAAACAAAAAATTCGCCTGTGTTTTCACCATGAGTTGCGCGCACAATATCAATGCCTGCAATATGAGCATAAATACTCATCGGCACATCTATACCAACCATCTCCGGTCTAAATTGAGCGTTGTTAATAACCTGCTCTCTGGGAATAACACCAGCCTTAAGAATATGTTGCTCGTGATAGACGTCATGTAAAAACATATTTAAGGCTGTAACGCGTTGGCGTAAACCAGTCTCTAAGCGACTCCACTCTGAGGCAGGAAAAATCCTCGGAACAATATCAAACGGAATTGTTCTTTCAGTGCCACCACTCTCACCATACACAGCAAATGTGATGCCCACGCGGCGGAACATTAAATCAGCCTCTTCACGTCTGGCACTCAGATATTGATCACCCTGCTGACTTAGCCATTGAGAGAATTCTTTGTAATGCGGGCGAGCCAATGTTGAATTTTTGAAGTCTCTTTCAAGATCATCCAAAGCCATCTCATCAAAAGGCAATTTACGCTCCATGACCATCATGCTTTACTCCCGCAGCTATTTATATATTTATTGATGCCAAGATCTTCTATGTAGATCTCGCCAATGGTCTCGCTTCCAATCTTTCCCCCTGAAGTTCCAGACTTGAGCACCTGTGTGAACAGTTTCCAGAATCGGAATCCCTCGATCAACATAACGCCCCATAACCTTGGAGTTAGGATGACGATAGCGATTTCGATAACCGGCTTGAGCAACAGCCCAATTAGGCTGTAACGCATCCAGAAAGATCTCGGAGGAAGAAGTAGCACTACCATGGTGCGGTATAAGCAAAATAGATGCCAATTCATTAGAACGCTTGTATTCACTGGCAATAATGGCCTCACCACCTTTCTCAACATCCCCAGTCAACCAGAAAGAATAGTGTTCATTCCTAACCTCAATGACACAACTTAGTGCATTAGGCTTCCCAGAATGGTGCATGGCATCAAATGTCATCTCAGCACCAGGATGCCAAACTTTGAATAAAACCCCATCCCAAGACCATGCTTGACCTGCTTTACAAGGCAATGCAGGCACATTTAGCTCTTTTGTACGCTTCAGTAGAAAATGCCACTGTGGCAAAGTACCCAATAAATCGCCAAATTCAATACTCTTCATCAGACTCAGTGCACCCCCTACGTGATCAGTGTCTTTATGACTGATAGCTAGGCGGTCCACATATGAAATGCCCTCACCCCTTAAAAATGGCAGCACATTTCTTTCGCCAGCATCTGACTCTGGTGAGGTTTTAGGTCCCGTGTCGTACAACAATCGTTTTGATTGAGTTTCCACAAGTACGGCAGTACCTTGGCCAATATCCAAAACCGTCACTTTAAAATCACCATGCGTTAGATCGTTTGATTTAGGCCATAAGAGTGGTATGCAGCAACACAAACCCAATACACGCCCCTTATAACTCAGTAGTAACGGCCCAGGTCGAATGGCATAAATAATGCCTAGAGTTGATAGGAACATTACGAATAAGTTAGGCTGCGGCAAATACGCCACCGACCAAAACCAAGATGCCATAGGCTCCAAAAACCAGGCAACCAACTCCATACAGGCATGAGCCAACCACAAGCAGCCATTACTCAATGGCGATGGCAGTACAGCTCCCAGCATGGCAAACGGGGTGACAATAAAACTAACCAGTGGAATTGCAAAAGCATTGGCTAATGGCGACACAACCGATACCTGTGAAAACCAATATAGGGTCAGTGGCAATAATGCAATGGTGACAACTGCCTGCACTCGACTAGCCTCTTTGAATGACTGCCACCATTTTTGTGAGCGACTATAGCCATACTCAGATAATCCATCTTGCCCAGGCATAGCAAATAAAATTGCCGCAACCGCTCCAAATGACAACCAAAAGCCAGGCGTGTAGGCAGCCCATGGGTCTAAAAATAAAACGATAAACAACGCCCACCACCAAATATCAAAAGCTCTTGTGATGCGACTAGTCCATAGGGCAACTGCAACAACGCCAACCATATACATGGTCCTCTGAGCGGGAATCTGAAAGCCTGCCAACCACGTATAAATCAAAGCGACCACAAAACCACTTAAGGCCGCAACTTTTTGGGCGGCACAAAACATTGGCAATGATCTCCTTCGCCACAAACGATTTGCTAAAGCCGCTCCCATGCCAGCCAACATAGTGACATGTAGACCTGAAATTGAAATGAGATGTCCAATCCCTGTGGCATTGAAAACTTTCCAGTCTTTTTGCGGAATCGCATTTTGCTCACCCATCACCAAAGCAATTAACACGCCAACATATGGCGCATTCTCAGGCGCTGATTTTTTAATACGTTCACGCAAATGCCATCGAGATAATTCCACGATCGTTGTAAAGTTGATATGAAATTCTTTCAAGAGTTTAGGTTGCCACGCCCTTGGTAAGCCTTTTGCTTGAGCCTTGACCGAACCTGTGGCACCTAAATTTTGCTGAAACATCCAACGCTCAAAATCAAAACCATGAGGGTTCATCAAGCCATGTGCACGCTTTAGCACTACCGGCAATCGCCAACGCTGCCCTGGTCTAATTTCAGGCAACACAGTCTCACCACGCCACCCCGGATACCATCCCAGCGATAAACGCTTAGGAAAATTCTGCGGATCAAACTGAATCGACTCATCATCAGATACAACCGATTCAACACTTATTGAGAATCGCAATGATTGAGTCCCTTGAGTGGGCAAACCATCAACAACCCCCTCAACCAGTAAGGGCACACCTTCCAAATATTCAGGTAAGTCATTGGAAATTCGTTGTTGGGTTAAATGCCCTGACCAGATAAACCCTAACGCAAATAATATGTAGACCCAAAGACAGAAGGAAATCTTATTAAGTACCTCATCTTTTTTTAATTGCAAAAATGCGATTAATAACAAACAAAAACCAAGGGATGCAACTAACCATAACCACCATTGCTGATCTGGCAACTGAGGCAAAAAAAGTAAAAGAGATTCCCCGGCAATGAATGCCGTTAATAAAAAGCGCAATCTAGCTATTGTTGTGACGAGTTAATGAACTGGCCAGATTCAAGCAATCTAGCCCAGCGAGGGATAACACGTAAAGCATTACTCGAACAGATGGATTGTGTTTGAGTAATTAATGATGATCGAATTTCCGCTAAGACTGATGAGATTTGAGGTAACTCAGCAGGCTCATTACGGCGGCACTCCTGATGCGCCAACCATGCAGGCGGAATATCTGGTGCATCAGTCTCCAATACTAAACTCTCAAACGGCAACTCTTTGGCTAAGCGCCTAATTTGAAGAGCCCTAGGAAATGTCATCGCACCACCAAAGCCCATCACAAAATTAAGCCTCATGAAGTGCTCAGCCTGCTGAAAACTGCCATTAAAAGCATGAGCAATACCACCGCAGACTTTTCTTGAACGCAATGCTTTTAAGATTGCATCTTGAGATCTTCTGACGTGAAGAATTACTGGCAAATCAAACTCTTCTGCCAAATCTAATTGTTCTTCAAAAAAGAATGCTTGATGATGCGCATCCAAATCAGGTAAAAAATAATCCAAGCCAATTTCGCCAATACCCACAAACCGTGGATCATCCATGGCGCTGATAACTGACTGCCTTAAAGTAAGCAAATCAGATTCTTTGGCTTCTGGTGTATAGATAGGATGTATACCCAAGGTATAACAAGTTGCTGGCAGAGTTTGAGCAGCATGATGAGCTAAATGCTTCACCGACTGAAAGTCTCTAGCTCTAACGGCAGGTATTAATAGGCCTGAAACACCTGATTGAGCGGCTCGCTGAATGATTGCATCACGATCTGTAACAAATTCATCAGCATCTAGATGGCAATGAGTATCTAAACACAATGCCATTTATGCAGCCTTTAGAACACCATGATCCAAGCGCAAAACACGATCACATCTTGCTGCTCGCAAAGGGTCATGGGTCACAATGACAAATGCAGTACCTTGATTTTGTGCCACATCTAACATTAAGCCAAATACTGCATCAGCAGTTTCTGCATCTAAGTTACCTGTAGGTTCATCCGCCAAGACACAGCTTGGCTTAGTTACTAAAGCTCTTGCAACGGCGACTCTTTGACGTTCACCACCAGATAGCGCAGCAGGTCGATGATCTATACGATGGCTTAAGCCTACTTTTGCAAGCATTTGCTCTGCTAAATCTCTAGCCACTTCAGCAGATACGCCACGAATACGCAATGGCATCGCCACATTATCAAGGGCACTAAATTCCGCCAAGAGATGATGGAACTGATAAATAAACCCTAAATGCTGATTACGCACATCATTTAGTTGCGCGTCAGAAAGATATTTAAGTGACTTGCCGGCTAAGTAAACCTCACCTTGAGTCACATGATCCAAACCACCCAATAAATGCAACAGAGTACTTTTGCCAGAACCCGATGCGCCAATAATGGCCAACTTCTCGCCAGGAGGAACTTCTAGATTCACATCAGTCAAAACCTGTACAGCGAGGTTACCTTCGCCATAAGTTTTAGAAATATTTTTAGCAAGCAAAGCCATGTTCATATCAGCATCTCACTCATAACGTAGCGCTTGGGCTGGTTGAATCTTGGCAGCCCTCCAACTTGGGTATAGCGTTGCCAAAAGAGAAAGGCCAAATGCCATCAATCCAACCGTCAACACATCGCCACTTCTTACGTCTGATGGCAAGCTGGAAATAAAGTAAATGTCTCTTGGTAAAAATTGAACTCTAAAGATAGCTTCAATGACAGGAACAATCACATCAATATTTAATGAAATCAATAAACCTAAAACAATCCCACCGATTGTTCCTAACGCACCAATCATGAAACCTTGTGCGAAGAATATACGCTGAATCATCCCCGCACTCGCGCCCATGGTTCTTAAAATTGCAATGTCACCCTGTTTATCAGTCACCGTCATCACCAATGTTGAGACTAAGTTAAAGGCTGCTACAGCGATGATTAATGTCAGGATGATGAACATCATGCGCTTTTCAGTTTGTACAGCTGCAAACCAATTTTTATTCTGCCTAGTCCAATCTTTAACCCACAAGCCGGGTAGCTTTAATGAAAGCTCATCAGCTACCTTAGCAGCTACTTGCATGTCATCCAATTTAAGACGCAAGCCTGATGGGCCATCTAACCTTAATAAAGCTGCAGCATCTTTCCAGTGGACGACAGCCAAAGTGCTATCAAACTCATAATGGCCACTGTCAATAATGCCAACCAACTTAAAAGCTCTCATCCGGGGAGTTACACCCGCCGGATTAATGTCGCCTTCTGGAACCATGATGGTGATTCGATCGCCTAGCTGAACACCTAAAATTCCAGCTAATTCAGCTCCTAAGGCCAAACCAAATTCACCAGCCTTTAATCCAGCAACCTTTCCCTGTATGAAATGCTTAGGAATTTCAGATACATTACCTTCTAACTCAGGATCAATGCCACGCAATGCAACGCCGCGCATAACATCACCACGAGTAATTAGGGCCTGGGACATAATCATTGGGGCAACCCCTTTGACATGCGGATTCTGCTGAACTTTGGCTATTAATGGCTGCCAATCACCTAGACCGGATGGTGAATGAACTTCAACATGAGATAAAACAGATAGCATGCGATCACGCACCTCTTTCTGAAATCCATTCATGACCGATAAAACCACAATTAAAGCTGCCACACCCAAAGCTATACCTAACATTGATACAGATGAGATGAATGACAAAAAGCCATCTTTCGAGCCGGTTTCCTTATTTTTTCCGGCTTTTCTCCTAGCGCTTGTATAGCGCCATGCAATTTCTAGTTCTATTGGCCAAATGCTCATATCAAGGAGTTTAGCTTGGTCTTGGACAGAAGGCCTAATTGCCACCTAAAATCAAGGTTATGAAATATACGATTGCACTCATAGACGACCAAAACCACGAATCCCTGGATAGAGGTCTTGCTTATGAAAAATTCTTATTGGGCCCTAATAATGCTAGCGCCCCTCTGGAATTGCAATCCTATGGCATCCAGATTACTGAAAGCTCTCCTATTGCTCGCATTGAACCTGTACATATTCATGCCGCAAGAGATCACTTAGTTCTAACCAGCACTGAAATTCTTGACCTTCGACAAGATGAGGCAGATGCTCTATTTGACTCAGTCAAAGATATCTTTGCGGAAATGGCAACAGCTACTTATCGCCCGAGAACCAACCGGTGGTTTATAGAAACACCCTCACTTCAATCACTATCAACTGTTAGCACTGAACAAGCCCAAGGTCGCAATATCGATCATTGGATGCCTTTAGATACGACTACAGCAGGCATTGCCCGCCAATGGCGCAAATGGCAAAACGATATACAAATGATTTGGTTTAATCATCCGGTAAATGAGGCAAGAGAATCTGAAGGAATGCTCCCAATTAATTCCATTTGGATCAGTGGCATTGGCTCACTATCTGTAATTAAGCCTAGCCAGCCATTAGAAGAGGCCAAGTTGCTGCATAGTCCTGATTCATGTTTGAGCATCCTTGCACGATACCTCAATAAGCAACACGTCTCGTCCCTGACTAATAATGATTTACTGAACACTATATCGCTTCTATCCTTAAACGACCCAAGCGCTAACGAACTTTGGACAAGTGCTGGCGATGCATTAATCAACGGTCAACTTCAAGAAATTGTTCTGATTGATTTCCCCGAGGGGCAAGAGAGAACCCGCCATATTTCAATTGATCAATTTCCTCGCAAAGGCTTTGGCCCTTGGAAAAAATCAATCACCCCATCACTTCAAGATATCCTTCGCTCATGACCATTCAATTTGTTGAGCGCGCTTATTCAAACAAGAATGCCACTTATCTCGAACAAAGTGGCGTTCATCCGGTGCTATCAAAACTATTTGCAGCTCGTGGCATTGAGAAGCCAGAAGAGCTAGCTTTAGAACTAAAACAGTTAATTCCTCCTGCTCAACTTAAGAATTGCGAAGCTGCCGCAGAGTACTTAGCCAACGCTATTGAAAGCAGAAAAAAATTATTAATTGTTGCTGACTATGACTGCGATGGTGCAACGGCATGCGCTGTTGGCATGAGAGGCATGCGAGCTTTGGGCAATCCTTGGAATATTCAAATAGATTACTTTGTACCTAATCGCTTTACTTTAGGTTATGGGCTAACGCCAGAAGTTGTTGAACTAGTGGCGGCACTGCCTAGTAAACCAGATATCCTCATTACCGTAGACAATGGTATTGCAAGCCTTGCTGGCGTTGAAAAAGCCAATGAATTAGGCATAGAGGTGTTGGTTACAGACCATCACTTACCAGCTGACCAATTACCACCTGCTGCATGGATTGTTAATCCAAATCAACCTCATTGCAGTTTTCCAAGTAAAGCCCTTGCAGGTGTAGGTGTGATGTTTTATTTGCTCATTGCCCTACGCGCAGAGCTTCGCAAAAGAGGTGCTTTTTCAGCTGAAACTCAACCTCGACTAGAGAACCTACTTGACTTGGTGGCTCTTGGCACAGTGGCAGATGTTGCATCACTAGATAGAAATAATAGAGTCTTGGTATCAAACGGCATTAAACGCATTAAGAGCGGTCAAATGCAAGCAGGTATTAGAGCCCTATACATTGCAGCAGGTAAAGACCCGTCAAAATCAAGCACCTTTGACCTTGGATTTACGCTAGGACCAAGACTTAATGCGGCAGGCAGACTGGCGGATATGTCTTTAGGTATTCAATGCCTTCTATCGGACTCTCATGAAGATGCCCTTCGCCTAGCTCATGAGCTAGACCGTATGAATCGCGAACGTCGCACCATTGAAGCAGGAATGCAAGAAACTGCTCTAGCTAGCCTTATTGATATCGAAGTAGGTGAACAAGCCACACTATGTCTAGCCAATGAATCATGGCACCAAGGTGTTATTGGCATTGTTGCATCTAGACTAAAAGAAAAGTTTCACCGCCCCACTCTCATCTTTGCACCAGGTGAAGAAGCTGGTGAACCAGTACTCAAAGGTTCCGGTCGATCAATCACTGGCTTTCACTTACGTGATGCGCTAGATTTGGTTTCAAAAAAACATCCCGATCTCATACTAAAGTTTGGCGGTCACGCAATGGCTGCAGGACTAACAATTCATCAGGCATCCTTTGAGACATTCAGGGCATGCTTTGAAGAAATTGCCCAAAGCCTGATGACCCCTGAGACCTTGCAACGACAATTGGCACACGATGGCACTTTAAATCCAGAGTACATAGAACCTGAATTAGGCGCCTTATTAGCAGCCGAAGTTTGGGGTCAGGGATTCCCTGCGCCGGTATTTGTGGGTGAATTTGAAGTTTTAAGTCAAACCCTAATACAGGACAAACACCTAAAACTTCAACTTAAAGCAATTAAATCTAATGGTTCAAGCCATCCTAAAACACTTAATGGCATCTGGTTTTCAAGGAATTTACCCCTTCCGAACCCTGCCAGACTGGCTTACAGACTAGTTACCGACCATTATCAAGGCGTCGCTAGAGCGCAATTACACATAGAGGCTCTTGATGAACCTTTATAATCGCGCACCATGGAAGCCGAACAACTAAATCTCATTAGCAATACCCTAGAAGACCTCCGTACTCGTACGATTGAACTTCGGAGGTATCTTTGACGTCGATAACAAAGCAGAACGCTTAGTCGAGGTCAACCAAACCCTAGAAGATCCCAAAATTTGGGACGATCCCAAGCAAGCTCAAGCACTTGGGAAAGAGAAAAAGCTACTAGATGGCGTAGTAGGAACAATTAATTTCCTAACCGACAACATCACAGCTAGCCAAGAGCTCATGGAAATGGCCAAAGAAGAAAGCGACTTTGACACCATCAGCTCCATTGAGTCAGATACTGCCAACATGCGCAAACAAGTCGAAGACCTAGAGTTTCGACGCATGTTTAGCAACCCAATGGATCCAAGCTCTTGCTTTATTGATATTCAATCTGGTGCTGGCGGCACTGAAGCCTGTGATTGGGCCAGTATGTTGTTACGTCAATATATTCGCTATTGCGAGCGCAAGGGTTTTAAAGCCGAGGTGCTTGAAGTATCAGATGGCGATGTGGCTGGCATTAAAAGTGCCACAATTAAAGTTGATGGTGAATATGCATACGGTCACTTAAGAACAGAGACTGGCGTTCATCGTTTAGTGCGTAAATCACCTTTTGACTCAGCCAATGGTCGCCATACATCTTTCACCAGCGTGTTTGTTTACCCAGAGGTAGATGATTCAATTGAAATTGACATCAACCCTGCCGATATTCGAACAGATACTTACCGCGCTTCTGGTGCAGGTGGTCAGCACATTAACAAAACTGACTCTGCAGTTCGTTTAACACACATACCGACTGGTATTGTTGTTCAGTGCCAAAATGACCGAAGCCAACACAAGAACAGAGCTGAAGCGATGTCGATGTTGAAATCACGCTTGTACGAACATGAGCTTCGTAAACGCCAGGCTGAACAAGACAAACTAGAAGCCACTAAGAGCGATGTGGGCTGGGGACATCAAATTAGATCTTATGTACTAGATCAAAGCCGCATTAAAGACCTACGTACCAGCGTAGAAATATCTAATACTCAAAAAGTGTTGGATGGTGACCTAGATGCATTCATTGAAGCCAGCTTAAAGCAAGGCGTTTAACCTATTACCAATATTCATTTCCATCGGAAAGATCATGAGCCAAGAACAACAAAGTCCTATCGTTGATGAAAATCACATCATTGCTGAACGTAGAGAAAAGTTAGCTAATCTACGTAAAAATGGCGTGGCCTTCCCTAACGATTTTGTGCCAACTCATCATGCCAATGATTTGCATGCTCACTATGGTGAATTAAGCAAAGAACACTTGGCTGAAAAAAATATCACTGTTAAAGTTGCCGGCCGCATGATGCTCAAGCGCGTGATGGGTAAGGCGAGCTTTGCAACAGTCCAAGATCGCACAGGCCAAATACAGTTTTACATCAATGATGCTGATGCCAGCGCTGATGCTCACAATGCTTTTAAGCACTGGGACATGGGTGACTTTATTGCTGCCGAAGGTGTTGTGTTTAAAACGAATAAAGGTGAGCTATCAATCCTTGTAAAAGATTTACGTTTACTATCAAAATCTTTGCGCCCACTACCAGACAAGTTCCACGGCCTATCCGACCAAGAACTTAAGTATCGTCAACGCTATGTTGATTTAATTGTTTCACCAGAAACACGTCAAACATTTATTGCCCGTAGCAAAGCAATGGCCTCAATTCGCCATCACATGCAAGATGCAGGCTTCATGGAAGTTGAAACACCAATGCTCCACCCTATCCCAGGTGGCGCAGCAGCTAAACCATTTATTACCCATCACAATGCGTTAGATATGCAAATGTTCTTGCGTATCGCACCAGAGCTTTACCTAAAACGTCTAGTGGTCGGTGGCTTTGAACGTGTTTTTGAAGTCAACCGAAACTTCCGTAACGAAGGTGTGAGCCCAAGACATAACCCTGAGTTCACCATGATGGAGTTCTATGCAGCTTATACAGACTACAAATGGTTAATGACCTTCACGGAAGAACTCATTCGCGCCGCTGCCATTGATGCGCAAGGTACTGCAGTGCTGACATATCAAGGCAAAGCACTTGACTTATCTAAGCCATTCCAACGCTTAACTATTGCAGAGGCTATTCTTAAGTACGCCCCATTATCTAAAAAAGAATACACAGCCGCACAATTAGAAGATAAAGAATTTATCCGCACAGAACTCAAAAAAGCTGGCGAGGATATCAATGGTCCAACGCTAAAAAATGCTGGCCTAGGTGCTCTTCAATTATCACTATTTGAAGCAACTGCAGAAGAGCATCTTTGGGAGCCAACTTACATCATCGATTACCCAATCGAAGTAAGTCCGCTAGCAAGAGAATCAGATACTCGCCCTGGTATTACAGAGCGCTTTGAGTTATTCATCACTGGTCGAGAAATCGCCAACGGCTTCTCAGAGCTAAATGATGCTGAAGATCAAGCCGAACGTTTCCGTAAACAGGTAGAACAAAAAGAAGCTGGTGACGAAGAAGCTATGTACTTTGACGCCGACTTTATTCGTGCCCTTGAATACGGTATGCCTCCAACTGGCGGCTGCGGTATTGGTATTGATCGCTTGATGATGTTAATTACTGACTCACCGAATATTAGGGACGTGATTCTTTTCCCTCACATGAGAAAAGAAGATTAATTCAACAGTCATTAGTCTTACACATCAATAAAAAAGGGACCATCAGGTCCCTTTTTTATTGATGAAGCATCAAACATTAGTGATTCTCTTTAGCATGGTTGATTGAGTATTTAGGTATTTCAATCACCAAATCTTTTTGCGCAATAATTGCTTGGCAAGATAATCTAGATTGCGGGCATAAGCCCCAAGCGCGGTCTAATAAATCATCTTCCGCTTCATCGGACTCATTCAAGCTAGCACCACCCTCACGCACAATCACGTGGCAAGTCGTACACGCACAAGACATTTCGCACGCATGCTCAATCTCAATATCATTTTCTATAAGAGCTTCGCAAATACTAGTGCCTGCAGGAGCTTCGATAACTGCGCCATCAGGACAATATTCAGCATGTGGAAGAACAACAATTTGAGGCATTTTTATTTCCTATTAAATTTCTTCAATTTTTTTACCAGAAAGCGCTTTTTTAATGCTCTCATTCATTCTGCGAGCGGCAAACTCATCTGTCGCCTTAGATAAAGACTCAACAGAACGTCTAAGGACTTGCGTATCCTTAGCGGTCTCAGTAAGGTCTTTCAGCGCAATTAATTTACGCTGAATAACATCCAATTCATCTTCATCTAATAAATGCTTATCCTCTGCCAAAGCAGCCTCAACAGCTTCTACTAAGCGTTTGGCATCTACAAGCTCTTCGCGCAAGGCTCTTGCCTGCACATCATCTGCAGCATGGCTAAAACTATCTTGCAACATGGAAGTGATATCACCATCAGATAAGCCATAAGATGGCTTAACGTTGATATTGGCTTCAACACCAGATTGCTGCTCTCTAGCTGTCACAGATAGCAAACCATCAGCGTCCACTTGATAGGTCACACGAATGCGCGCAGCACCAGCTGCCATTGGAGGAATACCTCTTAACTCAAATCTTGCCAATGAACGGCAGTGATCAACAATTTCGCGCTCACCTTGCAAAACATGCACGGCAAGAGCTGTTTGACCATCCCTAAATGTTGTGAAATCTTGCGCTCTAGCCACAGGAATAGGCGTGTTACGCGGGATTATTTTCTCGACCAAGCCACCCATGGTCTCAACGCCCAAGGACAAAGGAATCACATCAAGCAGTAACCACTCATCCCCCTTTTGTTGATTCCCTGCCAACAAATCAGCTTGCATGGCTGCACCAATCGCAACCACCTGATCTGGATCTAAATTTGTTAATGGTGTTTGACCAAACAACTCGCCTACGGATCTTTGCACATGCGGCATGCGCGTAGCACCACCCACCATCACAACACCCTTAACATCCTCAACACTTAGGCTTGCATCCCTGAGCGCTTTTTTAGCGGCCATCAAAGTTTTATTAACCAAATGCTGAGTCAACTCAAAGAATTGAGCCTGACTAATGCCTACGTTAACAACCACCCCATCACTTAATGTGACGTGCACGCGAGCCAAAGGATTTTTACTCAATTGCTCTTTAACGTCTTTTGATGCAGTTAATAGTAAGCGAGTATCTTTATCTGAAAGTAACTGTAACTTTGCCTGCTCCAACACCCAGCAATACAAACGATGATCAAAATCATCACCACCTAAAGCAGAGTCACCACCTGTTGATAAAACTTCAAAAACGCCTTTGCTTAAGCGCAATATTGAAATATCAAATGTGCCACCACCCAAGTCATAAACAGCGTAAAGACCCTCAGATGCGTTATCCAAACCGTAGGCAATCGCTGCAGCAGTTGGCTCATTCAATAAACGCAGAACTTCAATTCCAGCTAACTTAGCAGCATCTTTAGTTGCTTGACGTTGAGCATCATCAAAATAGGCTGGTACTGTAATAACAGCACCAACAATTTCGTCATTGAATGAGTCTTCAGCTCTTTGTCGCAATCTAGCAAGAATCTCTGCAGAAACTTCAACAGGACTTTTATCCCCTGAAATTGTTTTTAATTTCAACATACCAGGAGCATCAACAAACTCATAAGGCATCGATTCGGCATGAGCAACATCTTTTAAGCCACGACCCATGAACCGCTTTACAGAAATAATCGTATTTTTAGGGTCGCCATTAGCGTTTTGTAATGCTTGATAGCCAGCTTGCGTAGCTCCACCCGGCAGATATCTAACAACAGATGGCAATAGCTTTCTACCCTGGTCGTCTGCCAACACCTCTGGCAAGGCATTCTTCATGGCAGCCACCAATGAATTAGTTGTACCTAAATCAATCCCTACAGCAATACGACGCTGGTGTGGAGCAAGTGATTGGCCGGGTTCGGCGATTTGTAATAAGGCCATAAATGTTTTAACTAATCGTTATGCTGATATCGCTTCTTCAAGCTCAATACTAAATTTATCTATAAATAATAAAGCTCTTAGCTTTTGTGCCGCCAATTCAAAGTTTTGCTGATCGTCAATGGCAACTTCGACATCTTGCAAGACGTCTTTTCTTGTTTTTTCAACCTGAATATATAACTGATCCAGCCCAGCAGGATCATTGCGCACTTCATCTAAAGTCTCGCGCCATTCCATCTGTTGCATTAAAAATGCAGCCGGCATAGCTGTATTAGTCTCAAGCTGTGGGTCTACACCGTTCTTAGCGCAAAGATATAAACCTCTTTGGATAGGATTCTTAAGAGTTCTATATGCGCTATTGGCCAATGTAGCCATCTGCATAGAAACCCTTTTTTCTGCATCACTACCGCCAGCGTGTAAATCTGGGTGCACTTGTTTTTGAACTGTTAAATAAGCAGACTCCAATGCCTGCCTATCAATATTAAATTGTGGCTTTATTTGGAATAAGGCAAAGTAATCATCAAACCCTGAAAGATTCGCCACAACCACACTCATCTTTCACATTAGGATTTTGAAATTTAAATCCCTCATTCAAACCCTCACGCACATAATCTAACTCTGTGCCATCAAGATAAGCCAAACTCTTAGGGTCGACATACACCTTCACGCCCAAAGATTCAAACATCGTATCTTCAGGTGAAACCTCGTCCACATACTCCAATTGATAAGCCAGTCCAGAGCAGCCCGTGGTGCGAACACCAAGACGCAAGCCAATACCCTTGCCACGTCGTTCAATATAACGAGTGATGTGCTTGGCTGCTTTTTCAGTCAGAGTAATAGCCATAATTATTTTGAATGCTTTTCTTTGTAATCTGCCACAGCCGCTTTAATTGCATCTTCAGCCAAAATTGAGCAGTGAATTTTCACTGGTGGCAACGCAAGCTCTTCGGCGATTTGTGAATTTTTAATTTCAAGCGCTTGATCTAGAGTTTTACCTTTCACCCATTCAGTAACCAATGATGATGATGCAATCGCTGAACCACAACCATAAGTTTTGAACTTGGCATCTTCAATAATGCCTTGGTCATTTACACGAATCTGCAACTTCATCACGTCACCACAGGCTGGCGCACCCACCATGCCAGTACCTACGTGATCATCGCCTTTTTCAAAGGATCCCACATTACGTGGATTTTCATAATGCTCGATTACTTTTTCGCTATATGCCATTTTTAACTCCGAATCTTCTAAATATCTTGTTTAGTGGGCAGCCCACTGAATCGTATTCAAATCAACACCATCCTTGTACATTTCCCAAAGCGGTGACAAATCTCTTAATTTAGCAATCTTGCCCTTCACCAATTCAATAGTGAAATCAACATCTTCAACGGTTGTAAAACGACCAATCGTGAAACGAATAGAGCTATGTGCTAACTCATCATTACGCCCTAAAGATCTTAAAACGTATGATGGCTCTAAGGATGCTGAGGTACAGGCTGAACCTGAAGACACAGCAATATCTTTCAAAGCCATGATCATCGACTCACCTTCAACATAGTTAAAGCTGATATTTAAGTTGTGAGGGATACGGTGGTCCATATCCCCGTTGAGGTAAACCTCTTCAATCTGATTCAAACCATTCCACAAGCGATCTCTTAGCATGCGAATACGCTCGTTTTCACTAGCCATTTCTTCGCGTGCAATACGGAAACACTCACCCATACCCACGATCTGATGGGTTGCTAATGTGCCTGAACGCATACCACGCTCGTGACCACCACCATGCATCTGGGCTTCAATACGAATACGTGGTTTACGACGCACAAATAACGCGCCAACACCTTTAGGGCCATATGTTTTGTGAGCACAGAAACTCATTAAATCAACTTTTAATGTCTGCAAATCGATAGCAACTTTTCCTGTGGCTTGTGCAGCATCTACGTGGAACACAATACCTTTTTCTCGGCAGAATTCACCAATACGCGGGATATCTTGGATCACACCAATTTCATTATTCACAAACATCACTGAAACAACGATTGTGTCTGGACGAACTGCTGCCTTGAATGCTTCAAAATCAATCAAACCATTCGGTAATACATCTAGATAAGTCACTTCATAACCTTCACGCTCAAGCTCGCGACAGGTATCTAAAACCGCTTTGTGTTCGGTTTTAACAGTAATGATGTGCTTACCTTTTTCTTTATAGAAATGTGCTGCGCCTTTAATGGCCAAGTTATTACTTTCAGTTGCGCCGCTTGTCCAAACGATTTCTCTTGGATCGGCACCAACCAACTTAGCTACTTCAGCACGAGCATTTTCAACTGCCTCCTCAGCACTCCAACCATATGCATGACTACGTGACGCTGGGTTACCAAATTGCTCACGTAAATATGGAATCATCACATCAACAACTCTAGGGTCAACAGGTGTTGTTGCTGAATAGTCCATATAAATTGGAAAGTGCTCTGGACTAAACATCGGTACTGGTTTAGGTGATGACATTCTTAATTCCTTATATCTCAGTAATTATTATTGTTTTAATCAATTAATTTGCTGTGCAAAAGTAAACACTGAATTAGCCAATGGCTTTTTCTTAGCATCAGACTCTGCTTTATCCAATGTAGACTTGCTAGCCTTAGGTATCTCAGCTTTCACTTTGGTTTCGCGAACTTCGTGGCTGTGCACTCGTCCTTCTTGTTGTCTTGCTAAATCAGCCAAAGAAACAGAACTTAAATACTCAACCATTTTTTGATTTAAGTTAGCCCATAGATCGTGGGTCATGCAACGACCATTACCGCCCTCTTCACCATGACAATTACCTTTACCGCCACATTGAGTAGCATCTAATGGCTCATCTACCGCAATAATGATGTCAGCCACAGTTACCTGATCAGATCTTCGAGCAAGGGTGTATCCGCCACCAGGGCCACGCGTACTTTCAACAATGTCGAAACGACGCAACTTACCAAACAACTGCTCTAAATAAGAAAGCGAAATATTTTGTCTCTGACTAATGCCGGCAAGAGTAACTGGGCCATGTGATTCGCGCAAAGCCAAATCAATCATTGCTGTAACAGCAAAACGTCCTTTAGTTGTTAGTCTCATGTCCTACCTCGTCTTAAATGAATTACTTATATGGGCAATACCTGACTTCTAAGCTCAAGTTTATCAGATACCTGATGAATATGCTCAAGTAATGGCTAACAGCTCGCCATAGAACAATATTATTCCAATTAAATCAATTATTTAGGTGGTAAAAGCAATGACTTAAAGTCAGCTTTAATGCGCTCATGGACAGCCCTGTACAAACGCTGTCTATCTAAAGCAGGCAAATCTCTAGATCTCAATGCCATATTAAATGCCAAAGAGAAACTCACTAGAACATTGATGGCGCCAATCAAAAGAACGCCGAAAATGCCTAGCCAAAAGCCACTCATTAAAAAGGTTTTCCAACCTAGCGCAGTAGCTGCAGCGGCAAACTGACCTGCAGACAATGTGACATGTCTAATTTCAAGGCCAAATCCCAAGAAAGCCATAAAGGTTGGACCATAAATTAATAAAAGCCCCAAAGATATATTTGCGGCAACTACAGAAATATTTTCACGCCACCAAAGAGCCCAACGCTCAGCCCTTACCTGTCCGAAAACAATATTCAATCTTCTGTTGTAATAAATGACATCCTGTATCCGGTGCAAAACAAACCAGTTATCCACTAGTCCAGCAATTAAGCTAGATAACCATAAAAGTACACCAGTGAATGCTGCAAAAATAAAGGCGCCACTAAACGGCGACACCGTTTGCAATATTGCCTGCGCTTTAATAGCACTCATGGTCGGTGAACCAATGATAAAAATAATAGCGACCTGAATAACAACCACTAGCGGCACGACCATCACTAAGTTACCAAAGATGGATGCAGCCTGAGATCTCATCAGAGCCATTGCACGATCAACGAAAGTTTTTAACCCTTCACTGGTGTGCGTCTGGTCTAGCAACTGCGCTAAGGCAGGAGCAGTCATAGCTGGCTGCTTTGTAGCCAAGGTGAAATTGGCAAATTGAATTAATAAGAAACTACCCGCATAGTTGGCAGCCAGGAGTAGATTCTCAAAAAATCTAACTAAACCTAAATTTGTAATTAAGAATTTAAGGTAAACAGTTCCTGAAATAACTGCACCACCGCCTAGAGCCTTCTTTAGCATCCCAAAATACTCTTGGCGAGTTCCAGCAATATAGTGATCACCCGCCTCCGCACTTCTCTCAACAACCTTGCGCGACAACAAAGCGAAAGATTGTTCTGCTAAGCGCTTAACGCTGCGATGACCTTGCACTGTTAGGATCAAGTTAGCCACTAGTGTTGAGTAGTTTTGCAGTTCATCACGGTACAACCATGCTTGCAACAACATCTCAACTCTAGCCAAGCGCAATCTCATTGTTTCAACTTGGAAAACAGTTTCAATAGATACACCATTCTCATCAAGATGAGAATACACATCATCACAAGCGATATAACAAGCATCAATCACATCTTTAAAGTCTTTCAGATACGCTTGATAAACATGCTCATTTAGACGTGGCTCATCCCTTAGGATTTCTTCAGCGAGTCTACCTAGCTTGTAAAACGGCGAGTGCTGCCCACTAACTTCGCGAAGTCTAGATCTAACCGAATAACTTAGACCCGATGCACCAATGTAGCTAATCAAAATATGAATAGCTTCAGAAATATCTTTAAATAAATTTGACGCCTCTGTAGTCTGCTCTTGGTAGTGCAACAAATCATGAACTGCAATCAAAGTATCACGATCTAAATCATGTACCCATGACGCATCATGCTCACCCACAAAACCTAAAGCAAATAAAACTGCCAACTCTGGTTGATTGGGTGGAGGCGCAATTAAGCGGTGACGTACACGCTCAGAAATTTCCCCAAAAAAGCTAGGCTTAGTAGCCACACCAGTGTCACACAACAACGATAAAGCATCGTTATCTCGCAAAATACTTCTGAGTAGCTGCGCAATCTTTAATTTGACGCCTGGGCGCTGCTCCAATAACTTGAGAAAAGCTTTTAATCGAATGTGCTCTGGATGACCATCCAAAACAACAGAACCACTCTTTAACTTTTCTTGGGCTTTTTCCGCTTTATCTTGTCGACGCAGCCAATAAGCTACTTCCACTAACCAACGATTGCGCTCAGCCAAACTAGCAGATGCATCTGGAACCACCAAAAGACTATCTAGAGCCAATGACGAATCTCCAGAGTCTTTCCATAGTGCCCATAGACGTTGCAAATTTTTAAAACCAAGCATCTGACTAATTTCCGTTTAATTGAATCGTATCGTGTAACTCAGCACCAAAAACCATTGCTTTTAATTTCAAGAGCTGATCTCTTGCTTGTGCAGCTTTTTCAAACTCAAGGTTTTTAGCATGCTCAACCATCATTTTTTCTAACTGCTTAATTTCTTTAGCTAACTGCTTTTCGCTCATATCTTCATAGTGAGCTTTTTCTTGAGCATATTTTAGCTCTTGACGTTTTTCATCAACGTCATAAACACCATCAATAATATCTTTAATGCGTTTGACGACGCCTTTAGGCTCAATGCCATGGATTTTATTGAACTCTGTTTGTTTAGCACGCCTACGCTCTGTTTCTCCAATGGCTTTCTTCATTGAATCAGTCACTTTATCGGCATACAAAATGGCTGTGCCATTAACGTTTCTAGCTGCTCGACCAATGGTTTGAATCAAGCTACGCTCTGAACGCAAGAAGCCCTCTTTATCAGCATCCAAAATAGCCACTAAAGAAACTTCAGGAATATCCAATCCTTCACGCAACAAGTTAATACCAATTAAAACGTCAAAAACTCCTAAGCGTAAATCTCTTAAGATTTCCACACGCTCAACCGTATCAATGTCTGAATGCAAATAGCGCACCTTGATACCGTTATCCGACATAAATTCTGTTAACTGCTCAGACATGCGCTTAGTTAAAGTAGTAATCAATACACGCTCACCTACTTTGATACGTGCATGTATTTCTGAGAGAACATCGTCGACTTGCGTCGTAGCTGGTCGCACATGTATTACAGGATCAACTAGGCCAGTTGGCCTAACCACTTGCTCCACCACCTTATCCGCATGCTCTTCTTCATAAGTGGCAGGTGTTGCAGAGACAAAGATTACTTGACGCATTTTTGTCTCAAATTCTTCAAATTTAAGCGGCCTGTTATCCATGGCAGATGGCAAACGGAAACCGTATTCCACCAAGGTCGATTTACGGGCCTTATCTCCGTTATACATGCCATTTAACTGGCCAATTAGCACGTGACTCTCATCTAAGAACATCAGAGCATCTGGTGGCAAGTAATCCACCAAGGTAGGCGGTGCCTCGCCTGGCTTCGCACCTGACAAATGTCTCGAATAGTTTTCAATGCCTTTACAAAATCCGAGCTCAGATAGCATTTCAATATCAAAGCGAGTTCTTTGCTCTAAGCGCTGCGCTTCGACCAATTTGCCATCTTTTACGTAGTAATCTAAGCGCTCACGTAATTCAGCTTTGATCGTCTCTATGGCCCTCAGAACAGTCTCTCTTGGTGTCACATAATGAGAACCTGGGTAAATCGTAAAGCGAGGAATACGCTGTCGAATGCGACCCGTTAATGGGTCAAAGAACTGCAAACTGTCGACAGTGTCGTCAAATAAATCAATGCGCACCGCCAACTCATTATGCTCAGCAGGGAATACATCAATCGTATCCCCCCTCACCCTAAAAGTACCCCGAGAGAAGTCAACGTCATTGCGCTCATACTGCATAGCAATTAAACGAGTAACAACATCTCGTTGACTTAATTTGTCGCCTTGGCGAACAGTTAACACCATCTGGTGATAGTCGCCCGGATTACCGATACCGTAAATGGCAGAAACGGTAGAGACAATAATTGTGTCACGCCGCTCTAACAAACTCTTGGTCGCAGATAAACGCATTTGTTCAATGTGTTCATTGATAGAAGAGTCTTTCTCAATGAATAAATCTCGCGTCGGCACATACGCTTCTGGCTGATAGTAATCGTAATAACTCACAAAATACTCAACCGCATTTTGCGGAAAGAATTCTCTAAATTCGCTATATAGCTGAGCAGCTAAAGTTTTATTAGGTGCAAAAATAATCGCAGGTCTACCAAGACGGGCAATGGTATTTGCCATGGTGTATGTCTTACCAGAACCAGTCACCCCCAATAAAGTTTGGTAGATCAAGCCATCTTCTACACCTTCTACAAGCTGTGCGATCGCCTCAGGTTGGTCACCTGCTGGCGGGAATGGTTGATGCAAGAGAAATGGCGACCCAGGAAATTGAATCACGTTTTCACTGGAATCAGAACTCTGCAAATCTAATTTTTTTACTGGCTTTTTTGGCATCTCGGCTATCATTCTAGGCTTGCTTGAACTTTCTAACATATTTCATACTATGAGCCTCTTTTCAAACGTTGAACTTGCCCCACGCGATCCTATTCTTGGCCTTAATGAAGCCTACAATGCTGACAGCCGTACAACCAAGGTAAACCTTGGGGTTGGCGTCTATTTCACAGATGACGGAAAGATTCCATTATTGCGTGCAGTACAAGCTGCTGAGAAGCAAATGATGGAAAAGTCTGCTGCTCGTGGCTATTTAGCCATTGAGGGTATTGCTGCATATAACCAAGGTGTTCAAAATCTACTATTTGGCAAAGATTCTGCCATTTTGGCTGCAGGTCGCGTTGTTACAGCCCAGGCTGTTGGTGGTACTGGCGCACTAAAAATTGGTGCTGACTTCCTAAAACGCTTAGTTCCTGATGCAACTGTTGCTATTAGTGATCCTAGCTGGGAAAACCATCGCGGTATTTTTGAAAATGCTGGCTTCCCTGTTCAAAACTACACTTACTATGACCCAGAAACACGTGGCGTGAACTTTACTGGCATGGTTAAGTCTTTAGAGGCCCTGCCTGCCAAGTCTGTGGTTCTTCTACACGCATGCTGCCACAACCCAACAGGCGCCGACCTGACTGCAGCGCAATGGCAACAAGTAGCTGAGCTCTGTAAAGCTAAAAACCTTATCCCATTCTTAGATATGGCATACCAAGGTTTTGCTGACAGCATCGATGAAGACGGCGCAGCTGTACGTTTATTTGCAGACGCAGGTCTTTGCTTCTTTGTATCTAGCTCATTCTCTAAGTCATTCTCTTTGTATGGCGAGCGCGTTGGTGCCCTATCTATCGTGACCGACAGTAAGGATGAGTCCACACGTGTGATGTCTCAATTAAAGAGAGTGATTCGCACCAACTACTCTAATCCAGCAATCCACGGCGGTACTGTTGTAGCAACAGTACTTAATGACCCAGAATTACGTGCTATGTGGGAGCAAGAATTAGCTGAAATGCGCGATCGCATCAAGTTAATGCGAAATACTTTGGTGTCTAAATTGGCCGAAGCTGGTGCAAAACGCGATTTTGGCTTTGTTAATGATCAAAGAGGTATGTTCTCCTACTCTGGTCTAACAGCGGACCAAGTCGAACGTTTAAGAGCTGAATTTGGCATTTATGCCGTTTCTACAGGCCGAATCTGCGTAGCTGCCCTCAATAGCAAGAATATAGACGGCGTGGCTAAAGCAGTAGCCTCTGTACTTTAACTCATTAGAATCAATGTCTTAGACAACATTTTGACGCTTCTTGCGTCAAAATGTTGCATTGCACAAATTGGTATTTTTGGGGATAATCTAACCTAGAGTAAAAGTGCGTTTACGCACACATATTCAAAAACCTAGTTTTTGAACTTTTTTTAGATTTCGGGAGATTGATTAATGCTGTATCAATACCAAGAGTTTCAAAGAGCTTTGTTGCAACCGTTAACTGCATGGGCTCAGACCACGGCTAAAACTTTTGTTAATCCTAGTAATCCACTATCCCTATTACCTTCTGCAACTCGCATTGCTGCTGGCTACGAACTGCTCTACCGCCTAGGTAAAGAATACGAAAAACCAGAATTTAAGATCAAAAACGTGGTGGCTCATGGCAAGCCTGTGGCCATCAATGAATTCACGATAGTTGATAAACCATTTTGTAAGTTGGTGCGCTTTAAACGCTTCTCAGATGACGTGAATGTCATCAAGAAACTAAAAGAAGATCCAGTTGTATTGATCGTGGCTCCACTGTCAGGTCACCACTCAACTTTATTAAGAGATACTGTTCGCACACTGTTGCAAGACCATAAGGTTTACATCACTGACTGGGTTGATGCGCGCCTAGTGCCATTGGAAGATGGCTCATTCACACTGGATGACTACGTGCACTATGTTCAAGACTTTATTCGCGCTATTGGCGCTAAGGACTTAAACGTTCTATCAGTTTGCCAACCAACAGTCCCTGTATTGGGCGCCATCTCTTTGATGGCCTCGAATGGTGAAGTAACACCAAGAACAATGACCATGATGGGCGGACCAATTGACGCTCGTAAGAGTCCAACTTTGGTTAACTCAACCGCAACCAATAAATCATTTGAATGGTTCGAGAACAATGTTGTCTACACCGTACCGCCTCCGCACCCAGGTGCAGGTCGTCGGGTATACCCAGGATTCTTGCAACATACGGGCTTTGTCGCCATGAACCCTGATCGCCACCTACAGTCACACTGGGATTATTTCCAAGACTTGGTTAAAGGCGATAAAAATGATGCACAAGCACATATCGAGTTCTACGACGAATACAACGCCGTACTTGATATGGATGCAGAGTACTATTTGCAAACCATTAAAACTGTTTTCCAAGACTTCTCATTACCAACAGGCAAATGGGTTGTAGGTGGCAAGCTAGTGAAACCTCAAGACATCAAGGGCACAGCCCTTCTGACTGTTGAAGGTGAATTGGATGACATTTCTGGCAGCGGTCAAACAAAAGCAGCCCATGTCTTGTGTAAGAACATTGCTGACAATAAGAAACAACACTTTGAAGTTAAAGGTGCTGGTCACTACGGCATTTTCTCAGGTCGTCGTTGGCGTGAAATTGTTTACCCAGAAATTGGGGCTTTTATTCGTAAACATGCCATCAAGGGTAGCAAAGCTGTAGGTCAAAAAGCAGTGCCCAAAGCTGACGTTAAAAAAGTTGCCGCCAAGAAAACTGCTGCAAAAAAAGTCGCTATCAAAAAAGTTGCAGTTAAGAAAGTAGCTGCGAAGAAAACTTCTGCAAAGAATGCCTAAAACAATAGACGGTCGCAACGACCTGTTTGACCGTCTATTTGCTGCTTTACCCCAAACTCAATGTACCAAGTGTGGCTACCCAGACTGTAGATCCTATGCCAAAGCAATCGCTACTGGGGAAGCTCTGCACAATCAATGCCCCCCAGGTGGTCAAGAAGGCGTTCTGCGTTTAGCTAAGATATTAAATAAAGAGTCTTTAGCACTTAATCCTGCCAACGGTGAAGAACGCCCAAGACCTGTTGCATTCATTGAATCCAGAGCATGTATTGGTTGCACATTGTGTATTCAGGCTTGCCCTGTAGATGCCATTGTCGGCGCATCTAAGCAAATGCATGTGGTTATTAAGGATTGGTGTACTGGTTGCGATTTATGTATTCCACCCTGCCCAGTTGATTGCATCACCATGATTCCTGTTACAGACGACAAAACGGGCTGGGATGCCTGGACAACCGAGGAAGCTAAACTTGCTAAAGATCGTTATGAAAATCGTCAAACACGTTTAGAGCGCGAAGAACTTGATAACACTCGCAGACTTGCTATCAAGGCCCAAAACAAAGCGAAAGCACTCGACTTGGAAAGCGCTAATACTGATGCTGAAAAGCTTGAGATTGAACGCAAGCGCGCAATCATTGCAGCAGCTATGGCAAGAGCCAAAGAAAAACTAAAGTAAATTACAGAAGTCGTTTAATCGACTCAACATAAACAGCCATATCAGGTGGCGTACCGTCACGCTGCGCACTCCAAAGAACCTGCCCCAAACATTCCATGATTTTGTGTTGAGCCTCATGCTCTGAATCAAGTTTAATCGTGAGCTGCCTACTAGCCTCACGTATTCCTGCTGGCTGATCAATTTGAACTTGCTCTGTAATCGACATATGCATGGACAAATGCAAGAAAGGATTGGTTTGCCCTTTCTCAGGCGTGTACTCAGCTTGCTGCGCCTCATTGGAATTACCCAAGATAGCGTGATACTCAGGATGTTCAACCATCCAACGTGCAGCAATTGATTCCATTGGCGTCAAAATGCCTGATGCTTGGTGCTTACTCCAAGCATCACAAAAAAACTGCCTCACCTCTTCACGGCTAGGATTAAATAAACTCATTTCGAAAAATTCTTTTCTTTAAATGAACATAATGGCTCAACAATACACTGCCCACATTCTGGTTTTCTAGCCTTGCATGTATATCTGCCATGCAAAATTAGCCAATGATGCGCATCTATTAAAAACTCTTTAGGAACGCGTTTTAATAAAGCCATCTCTACTGCTAAAACATCTTTACCAGGTGCCAATCCAGTTCTATTAGAAACTCTAAATATATGGGTATCAACCGCCATCGCTGGCTGACCAAATGCGGTATTCAAAATTACATTAGCTGTTTTCCTACCAACGCCTGGCAACGCTTCTAGGGCTTCACGATCTTCAGGCACTTCACCATCATGGCGCTCCATTAGCAAGCGACAAGTTTCAATCAAGTGCTTCGCCTTGGTTTTATACAAACCAATATGCTGTATGTAAGGTATCAATCCTTTTTCACCCAAGGCATAAATTGCTTTAGGTGTATTAGCGATTGGAAATAGAACGCGCGTTCCTTTGTTCACAGAAACATCGGTTGCTTGCGCAGAAAGTAAGACTGCAGCTAACAACTCAAAGGGACTGTTGTACTCAAGCTCGGTGGTTGGCTTGGGGTTATTGCGTTTTAGTGCCTCAAAAAAAGCTCGGCGTTTTTCAGGATTCATTGCCAATTTAATGAACGCCTAAAACTTCTATTAATTTCTTTTTCAGTGCCGGCACTTTTGCCAATTGCTCTGCCAGGTGTAATGCATCACTGTCTCTTAAAGGTGCTGACCAAACAGATCCAGGAAAAGTAATGTCTTGTTGGTATCTAGGAATCACATGCCAATGCAAGTGCGGCACCATATTGCCCAGCGCTGCTAAATTCACCTTATCAGGCTGCATCACATCAATGATGGCTTGCTCCACCTTCATGACTGTTTGCATCAACTTGGAACGATCAGCAATAGCAAGCCCTGTCATTTCTGACACATGAGCATTCCAGATAACGCGACAAAAGCCTGGATATTGGGGCTCTGCCGCCAAAATAACTCGAAGCTCATCATTTTTCCAAATGAGTTCGCCACCATCTGCTGTACATAAAGGGCAATTTGCGTTCATGGTGTTATTTTCGCTTAATTTAATCATTGCGCAATAAAAAAGCCCGGCTTGTGGCCGGGCTAATCAACTAAGGCGTGATACGCCAGAGTTAATGACTTCTTAGTGGAACTGCTCTTCTTCTGTAGAACCAGTCAAAGCTGTTACAGATGAAGCGCCACCTTGAATCACTGTAGTTACTTCGTCGAAGTAACCAGTACCAACTTCTTGTTGGTGTGAAACGAAAGTGTAACCACGGTCACGAGCTGCGAACTCAGGCTCTTGAACTTTTTCAACGTATGCAGACATACCGCGTGCAACGTAGTCTTGAGCCAAGTCGAACATGTTGTACCACATAGAGTGGATACCAGCCAATGTGATGAATTGGTATTTGTAACCCATTGCACCAAGTTCACGTTGGAACTTAGCAATAGTTGCGTCGTCCAAGTTCTTCTTCCAGTTAAATGATGGTGAGCAGTTGTATGCCAACATCTTACCTGGGTGCTTAGCGTGAACTGCTTCAGCAAACTTGCGAGCAAATTCAAGGTCAGGTGTACCAGTTTCACACCATACCAAGTCAGCGTACTCAGCGTAAGCAATAGCACGTGAAATAGCTTGATCAAGACCTTTCTTAGTCTTGTAGAAACCTTCTGCTGTACGCTCGCCTGTCAAGAATGGCTTGTCGTTTTCATCGTAATCTGATGTCAACAAGTCAGCAGCTTCAGCGTCTGTACGAGCAATCACCAATGTAGGAACGCCACAAACGTCAGCAGCCATACGAGCAGCGATCAATTTTTGGCAAGCTTCTTGTGTTGGAACCAACACTTTACCGCCCATGTGACCACACTTCTTAACAGAAGCTAATTGGTCTTCCCAGTGAACGCCAGCTGCACCAGCTTTGATCATAGACTTCATCAATTCGAATGCGTTCAATACACCACCGAAACCTGCTTCAGCATCAGCAACGATAGGAGCGAAACAATCGATATAACCCTTGTCACCCTTTTCTAAACCTTTAGAGTGTTGGATCTCGTCAGCACGACGGAATGTGTTGTTAATACGCTCAACAACCTTAGGTACTGAATCAACTGGGTACAAAGATTGGTCAGGGTACATTGAAGAGTATGTGTTGTTATCAGCAGCAACTTGCCAGCCTGACAAGTAGATAGCTTTAACACCAGCTTTAACTTGTTGCATCGCTTGACCACCAGTCAAAGCGCCTAAACAGTTAACGTATGGCTCGTTATTAACCAAGTTCCATAGTTTTTCTGCGCCACGGCGAGCCAATGTGTGCTCGATCTGGAAAGAACCACGTAGACGAACTACGTCAGCTGCTGTGTAACCACGCTTAATACCTTTCCAACGTGGGTTTGTATCCCAATCCTTTTGCAATGCATCGATTTCTTGTTGACGTGTTGACATGTTTCTCTCCCTGTAAATAACAAAAAATGTGTTCATAAGACATATACCGAAACAATTTCTGTGTCTTATGTCTTATATAAGAGTTTATGTATTTGTTCGAAAGATTGCAAGTCTTTATTAATTGCGCTACAAATAAAATAAGCCATTAAAAACAATGGCTTATTTTTAATATCCCATATTATGGAATGCTAGTTCATAGCTTGCAATGCAATTACCCTACAAGGAATTTACTTAAATCAGCGGGCGATCAGCTACTAGAACACCGTCCTCATCGGCGTAAATCATATCCCCTGGTTTTACAGTTGTACCTGCAATATCAACCACCAGGTCTCTTTCACCCACATTGCGCTTAACGCTCTTTTGAGGATGGGCCGCTAGAGCACGAATACCTACCTTAGATTCAGCCAATTCAAGGGTATCGCGCACACAACCATTAACCAAAATACCCGCCCAACCATTCTTTTCAGCCAAGACACCTAAATTACCACCCACCAAAGCACAGCGCGTTGAACCGCCGCCGTCAATGACCAGTACTCGACCTTGACCTGGCTCATCCAATAAAGTTCTGACCCAAGTGTTGTCTTCAAATACTTTTAATGTAACGGCAGCGCCCTTGAATTGACTCAAGCCACCATATGCTTTGAATACTGGCGCACAAACACGTAACTCACCTTTTGTAATTAAATCTTCATTAGCATCACAAATATCTGTGGTCGCAAAACTCATTCAAACTCTCCCAAACTTAAATTGACGTATTTTTTAATTGAACCGTGCGATTATTTTCGCCTACACGATAGGCAGTGAGCAAGGCTAAAAGCAAAAAGCCTGCAATCAAAACAAATACCCCAGGCACCAAACTCCAGTCCATTAATAGACCAAACAATAATGGGCCCAGCGCCAAACCAGAATCAAGACCAGAGTACACAACACCAAATACCCTACCCGATGCTTCTTTAGGTGTAGCCGTACGAATCATTAAATCTCTAGATGGTCCTGAGATGCCCACACAAAAACCCATCAAGATAAAGAGGCTCATCATTGACGAACCAGATACTAGAGTCAATGAGATCAATACAGAAATTGCACTAGCCGTAATAAAACCAATCGCAATGATGCGGTCAGGCGCCTTGGCTCTCGCCGCGATAAAGCCCCCCAAAAACATACCACCAGCACTTGCCAACATATAGGATGAATAAGCAGTGGTTGTCAGTGCAACAGGAAGGTCATAGAGTATTTGCATAGCCGTTGGCGCAAAACTTTGAACACCACTTAAGGCTAAAGCACTCAAGAAAAAGAATCCCCAACAAAGCCAAACTGTTCTTAACTTTAAGAAACCGAGTGAGAATGGTGAGCCATTCTTTTTGATATGAGCCTCATGAGCTCTTTGCTCATCAGTACCCAACAACACCTGACGTCTTAAGAACAATAAAATTAAAATTGCTGTGGCAATAGCAGCGGCAACCAACAGTGCCTGTCTCCAACCAGCCAGCGTAGTAACACTTACCAAGACAGCAGGTGATACTGCCCAACCTAAAGCCCCCGACACTCCATGCATGGAGTAAGCATGGGCAACTCTTTCAGGGGACACTCGTCGATTTAATAAAGTGTAATCAGCAGGATGGAATACCCCATTACCCATACCAGCAATTGCAGCACCAATTAATAAGCCGGTGTAGCCATCTGCTGTTGCAAGTAATAAAGCAGAAATTGCTAAAGAGGCAACGCCAAAGAATAGAACCTTAAGGGGTCCAGAGTGATCCACCCAAAAACCTGCCGCAGCCTGAATGATGGTAGATATAACAAAGAACATGGTCATTAAAAAACCAAGTTCTGCATAACTCAACCCAAACTCAACCTTTAACCAAGGAAAGAGCGGTGCGAGTATTAAATGATAAAAATGAGAGGTGCCATGGGCCAAGCTAACTAGGCCAATAACCTCCGCGTCTTTGCGAATAGTCATTGGCCGATGTTACTACGACTTGTGCCAAACTGCTTTTAGTTAAATAGACTTAGTGAACTACTCGGTCAAACATAAAAGCACCTTTTTTATCAACATCTACAGGCACGATATCTTTAGGGCCAAACTTACCTTCAAGAATTAGTTTGGCAACTGGATTTTCTATGTATTGTTGAATAGCTCTCTTAAGAGGTCTAGCACCAAAGACTGGATCATAGCCAGCTTCTGACACTCTCGCTAAAGCAGCATCACTGACTTCTAAAACCATGTCCATTTTGGCCAAACGCTCACTAAGACGTTTCAATTGAATCTTGGCAATTGATGCAATGTTCTTCTGGTCAAGACCGTGGAACACAACCACCTCATCAATACGATTTAAGAATTCTGGACGGAAATGCTCTTTAACATCCACCATCACAGCCTCTTTAATCTTATCTTGCGGCTTACCACTCATAGATTGAATCATCTGTGATCCCAAATTGCTGGTCATCACAATGACTGTATTTTTAAAATCTACCGTACGACCCTGACCGTCAGTCATGCGACCATCATCCAAGACTTGTAACAAGACATTAAACACATCTGGATGAGCCTTTTCTACTTCATCCAAAAGAATCACGCTATAAGGCTTGCGACGAACTAATTCAGTGAGATAACCACCCTCCTCATAACCAACGTAGCCAGGAGGCGCGCCAATCAAGCGGGCAACACTATGCTTCTCCATGAACTCACTCATATCAACACGAATTAAGTGTTCATCGCTGTCGAATAAGAATTCTGCCAAGGCTTTACACAATTCAGTCTTACCAACACCAGTAGGACCCAAGAATAAGAATGATCCATAAGGTTTACCTTCATCAGATAATCCTGCACGGGAACGACGAATAGCATCTGATACAGCAACAATAGCCTCTTCCTGGCCGACCACACGATTGTGTAAGTAAGTTTCCATTTGTAATAACTTATCGCGCTCACCCTGCATCATCTTAGATACAGGAATACCGGTAGCACGAGAAACCACCTCAGCAATCTCTTCAGCACCGACTTGAGTACGCAATAATTTATTTTTATTGGAATGCCCTTTTGCTTCTGCAACAGCTGCAGATTTCAATTTACCTTCCAATTCTGGCAATTTGCCATATTGCAATTCAGCAACTTTTTCCAATTTGCCATCGCGCTGCAATTTGGTAATTTCAGATTTAACCTTATCGATCTCTTCTTTGATAGAAGCAGTGCCTTGAGCTGCACCTTTTTCAGACTTCCAAACCTCTTCAAGATCAGCGTACTCTTTACCTAAGCGCTTAATTTCTTCCTCAATCAAACCAAGACGTTTCTGTGAAGCCTCATCTTTTTCCTTTTTGACCGCTTCACGCTCAATTTTTAACTGAATCAAACGGCGATCCAATTTATCCATCACCTCTGGTTTTGAATCAATTTCCATTCTGATACGCGAAGCAGCTTCATCGATTAAATCAATCGCCTTATCTGGCAAGAAACGATCAGTGATGTATCGATGCGACAACTCAGCAGCAGCAACAATGGCTGGGTCTGTAATTTCCACACCATGATGCAATTCATATTTCTCTTGTAAACCACGCAAGATAGCAATCGTGTCTTCAACACTCGGCTCACCCACCATCACTTTTTGGAAGCGACGCTCTAAGGCTGCATCTTTTTCAATGTATTTGCGATATTCATCCAAGGTGGTTGCGCCAATGCAATGTAATTCGCCACGAGCTAAAGCGGGCTTGAGCATATTGCCAGCATCCATTGCACCATCGGCCTTGCCTGCACCAACCATGGTGTGTATTTCATCAATGAAGACAATCGTTTGCCCTTCATCTTTGGCAACATCATTAAGAACCGCTTTCAAACGCTCCTCAAATTCGCCACGATATTTGGCACCAGCCAACAACAAAGCCATATCCAACACTAGCACGCGCTTATTTTTAAGAGTTTCCGGTACTTCACCATCAACAATACGCTGCGCCAAACCTTCAACAATGGCTGTCTTACCAACACCAGGCTCACCAATTAATACGGGATTGTTTTTGGTACGGCGTTGCAAAATCTGAATCGCGCGACGAATTTCATCATCACGACCAATCACAGGATCCAACTTACCCAAGCGAGCACGCTCTGTTAAATCCAAGGTATATTTTTTCAACGCTTCACGTTGATTTTCAGCATCAGCACTATTCACAGACTGCCCTCCACGCACTGCCTCAATGGCAGCTTCTAATGTTTTACGAGTGATACCAGCGAGCTTGAGAGACTTACCAATCTCCCCCTTATCATCAGTCAAAACCAATAAAAATAGCTCGCCAGCAATAAAGTCATCGCCACGTTTAGTGGCTTCTTTTTCAGTTAAATTTAAATGAGCAGCTAAAGACCTGCCAATTTGCACATCACCACCAGTTCCTTGCACTTGTGGCAACTTTGCAACCATGGCTTGCATGGCTTTTTCTAAGGCGGCAACATTGCCACCAGTTCGGTTAATCAACGATTTAGCAGTACTGTCTGTTTGTTGCAGCATGGCTAAAAGAACATGCTCAGACTCAATATATTGATTGTCAGCGTTCAATGCCAAGCTTTGGGCTTCGCCCAAGGCTTCTTGAAATTTACTTGTTAACTTATCTAATCGCATGGATATCTCCCATATTCAGTATGTACTATGTAGGCACTAAAGTCAGGATTTCAAGTGATTTAGATCAAATAAATTGCTAGCTTTATCATAGAGGTATGTCATGGTGTTTATATCTCTTGGAATGTTCTGATGGAAGCTACTACGCTGGCATCACCAATGACCTGGAGAACCGTATAAAAGCACACAATAACGGCACTGGCGCCAAATATACCCGCGGTAGGGGTCCGGTCAAATTACTAGCGCATCAGAGCTTTGAAAACCGCTCAGAAGCATCTAAAGCAGAGAGCGCCATCAAAAAATTGCCAAAAAACCTTAAATTAGGATTTTTTGCGTGAGCACTGAGCACCTCAATGAGATTCAGGAACGAATCCAAACCTTTTATGAAGCTGTTCAAGCAAATTGGCCAGGCTTTAGAACTCGTATTGGCCAAGAGCAAATGTTTGCTCAAATTGCCAATACGTTAAGCCAGGCTAAAAGTGGTAAAGATGACAGAACCGGAGATAACATTCTGGTTGTCGAAGGTAAAACTGGCGTTGGTAAAACTTTAGGCTATCTCATACCCGCGATTGTCTTTAGCAAGCTTCTAGGTAAAAGAGTCATCATCAGCACAGGCACTGTTGCCTTGCAAGAACAGTTACTCCAAAAAGATTTACCCGCTTTAGCAAAGCTATCTCCCATTACTTTTGAATATGCCTTGGCAAAGGGTCGCGGCAGATATGTATGCAATATCCGCCTAGAACAAATCAGTGGCAAAACCAAACAAGCTGCTTTATTTGAAGATGCCAATTGGGATGGCCCACCCAAAGAACAAGATAAAGATAACTATGCAGATGCCCTGGTAGCTTTAAACGAAGGCGAGTGGAACGGCGAAAAAGATACAGCCCCTCCAGAGATCACAGATGGTATGTGGTCAAAAATTGCTGCTGAACGAAGCTCGTGCTTAGGCAGACACTGCCAGCGCTTTAATGTATGCCCTTATTTCAATGCCCGCAGAGATCTCGTTAAAGCGGATTTAATCGTTGCCAATCATGACCTGGTCATCTCAACGATTGCCTCTGGGTCAAAAATATTGCCAGATCCCTCTGAAACTCTATATATATTTGATGAAGCCCATAACTTGCCACAAGTTGGCATCAAGCACTTTGCTTCATCAGTAGGATTGATTGCCAGCACTCGCTGGCTTGAAAAAATTATGGCAGCCGTTTTACGAGCCGACGCACTACTTCCTGAATCAAGCGGTAAAACAGTCGAAGAGATACATGGTTATGTAGAAGATTTAATCATGCATACACGCCAAATGATTAATTCATTACGCTTAGCTAATTTTGTAACTCATGAACAACCCATACACCGCTTTAAAAATGGGACTCTGAGTGATGAATTTGAAAGCTATGCGCAAACAATCGGCCCGCTGGCCATTGGTTTAAATAATCGCGTTAGCAAAATTTTGCAGCAACTCAATGACCATAGAAACAACAGTATTGATAAAGATTCTTTTAGCCCCGCAATTTTAGAAATCGGTAGCTATCAATCAAAAACTGAAAATTTATCAAATACTTGGCACCTTATGCAGGCAGATGGAAACCCTCCTATTGCCAAATGGATTGAGTGGCAAGACTTAGGCTCGACATTTGACTTCAAATTACATGCCTCCCCTATTAGCGCGGCTCAAAATTTAGCGCAAACACTTTGGTCCACCAGCTCCGCTGCAGTTTTAACTTCCGCAACGCTCAGAACATTAGGCGATTTTCAATACTTCCTTAGCCAAACTGGCTTGAACTGGTTCCCAAAAACCAACACCTTTGAAGCTGAATCACCATTTAACTATGAAGAACAAGGCACATTTGTTGTCCCTGAAATGATTCAATGCCCAAGCGCTAATGCTGAAGGACACACACAAGAACTTTCTATAGAAATCCCCAAACAATTAGAAGACCTCCAACACGGCGCTTTGGTTTTATTTACATCTAAAAAACAGATGAAACAAGTCTATGAGGATCTACCCAACGAGTTCTTACAAGATGTTCTAATGCAAGGCGACATGCCGCGCAATAAATTGATCAGCAGTCATGAATCTCGAATCAATCAAGGACAACGCAGCATTTTGTTCGGCATGCAAAGCTTTGGTGAAGGTTTAGATCTTCCAGGCAATCTGTGTGAAGTTGTTGTGATTACCAAACTACCGTTCGCACCACCAGACTCACCAATTGAGGAAGCTAAAGCCGAGTGGCTAGAAAAGAATCAGGGCAACCCTTTTTATGAAATCAGCGTGCCAGCAGTGGCTTTGAAGCTACAACAGTGGGTGGGACGTGGCATCAGAACAGAAACTGATCACGCAAAGATTATTGTTTTAGATAAACGTCTAAAAACCAAACCATATGGCAAAAAATTATTGGCGGGCTTACCACCATTTAAACGTTTGATGTAGTTGAACTACTCAGGAGTTACTGCCACTTCTTGAGTGCTTCATCATCACTCAAGCGAGCATCTACCCAACGCGCACCCTCTGGAGTTTCTTCTTTTTTCCAAAATGGCGCTAAAGTCTTCAAGTAATCCATTACATACTCACAAGCAGCAAACGCCTCACCGCGATGAGCGCTTGTCACAGCGGTTAAAACAATTTGATCTTCAATGTGAAGAGGCCCTACTCGATGAATGATTAAAACATCATAGATATCCCAACGAGCTTTGGCTTTTTCAATAATTTCTTCCAGGGACTTTTCAGTCATACCCGGGTAATGCTCCAAAGTCATGGCAGCAACCTCTGCGCCATCGTTACGATCACGCACAGTCCCTACAAATGCCGCTACAGCACCCACTCGAGCATCACCTGCTCTGAGTTTTTTTACCTCGAGAGATAAATCAAAGTCTTCCGTTTGAATTCGAACTGGCATTATTTAACCGCCTGTGACTGGTGGGAAAAAGGCCACCTCTGCCTGATTAATAAGTGGCACAGCACCATCGACCATCTCATGATTTAAAGCCATACGAATCGCTTTACCCTCTGCCAGCGCTTCAGCCCAAACCTCATCTCTAGCCCTCAAATGATGGCGTAATTCTGCTACCGTTTTCACGTCTGCTGGCACATCCACTGACTCTTGAGATATCTTTAAGGTCTCACGCAAAGATGCAAAGAATTTAACAGTTACTTTCATATCAGTAGATTAAATCATTCCTGAGAAAGGCATGTATTTAACTTCATCGCCTTTTTTAATTGTTTGATTGGGTGGGTTATCTACCAAACCATCAGCCCAAGCTGCACTGGTGAGAACACCCGAACTTTGATTAGGGAATAAATCCAAGCCGCCTTCACCATTGATGCGCACCCTAAGGAATTCATTACGACGATCAGCACGAGGCCAATCAAAGTCTGAGCGCATCATCATGGATGGCGTAGCAATTGTTGAACGTCCCTGCAACTTAGCGATGAATGGCCGAACAAATAATAAGAATGTCACAAAACTAGAAACCGGATTTCCAGGCAAACCCATGAACCATGTCTCAGCATTAGGAGTTGCTTGCTTTGTTACAGCACCAAACGCTAAAGGCTTACCTGGCTTAATAGCAATCTGCCACATATCCAAGCGCCCTTCTGCCGTCACTGCAGGCTTGATATGGTCTTCTTCACCTACAGATACTCCACCTGAGGTAATAATCAAATCATGATCTTGACTAGCTTTACGCAAAGCCGCTTTGGTGGCCTCTAAAGTATCAGGAACAATACCCAAATCAGTTGCTTCACAACCCAAGGCTCTAATACATGCCAATAAAGTGTCGCGATTAGAGTTATAAATAGCACCCGGCTTTAATGGCTCACCAGGCAAGGTTAATTCATCGCCTGTAAAAAATGCTGCCACTTTAATTTTTCTTAGAACAGGTAACTTGGCATGGCCAGCTGAGGCTGCAACACCCAATTCTTGGGCTCTTAAATAAGTGCCTTTACTCAATGCGACTTGGCCAGCTTTAAGGTCTTCACCCTGCAAACGAATCCATTGGCCCGCTTGAGGTATCTCCTGAATAAGCACACGATCACCATCTGTCACGCAAGCCTCTTGCATCACCACCGCATCAGCACCAGCCGGAATAGTTGCCCCTGTGAATATTCGGGCGATCGTACCTGGCTTTAATTCAACGCCTACATGGCCAGCAGGAATACGCTGAGATACTTCATAAGATTGACCCACTGATTGAATATCCACAGATCTGACAGCATAACCATCCATCTGCGTATTATTCATAGGGGGTACGTCGACTTGACTGAGCACATCTTGCGCCAAAACTCTTCCTAGAGCCTCTTGCGTAGTCACCCATTCAAGCTGATTCACCGGAACAGCTTGCGACAAGAGATGCTGCAATGCTTCTGCAGCAGTTTTCATAGGAGGTTTAGCGGTAACTTGTGACATCCAATAAGTCTAATGGTATTGAGTTTATTTTGCCAAAACACCAACAACTGCGATGACATGTTGGGCAATCTGCTCAACATCATCTAAGTTGAGAACTGGAATATCCCTATTAAGGTCAGGCTTCTTGATAGCATCTTTGCCACCTGGGTAGGCAATCGCGAGAATATTTAAATCTTCATTGGCCTTGCAAGCACGAGTAAGGCACTCTTCATGCTCTGCACGCCAAAGTTCAATTTTAGGAATATTGGCATTTTTAAAACCCTCGACTATTACCAAGTCACAAGGCGACAACTTACTCAATTGCTCCTCAATAGTTGGTTCAGAAGACTGCTTTAATTCATGCATTAATACCCAGCGTTGATCAGAGACCAACAAGACCTCATTGGCCCCTGCCTTACGGTGTCTATATGAATCTTTGCCAGGCTGGTCTATATCAAAATGATGGTGGGTATGTTTAATCACCGCAACAGTGATGCCTTGCTGGGCAAAGAAAGCAATCAATTGCTCAATTAAAGTTGTTTTACCAGTCCCAGAATAAGCAACAAAACCTATGACAGGTGTTTTGCGTTGAGACTGATGAGTGTTCGTCATTAGTTACAGACCAGTGTGTTTTGCCACAAAATCTTTGACCTGATGTAAGTCTGCAGGCATCACAGTCACTCGCTGTGGCTTATCCTCAATCCCCTCAAATGATGCTGGACGATCTGGCGCACGACCAATCGCCTCTTCAATTGTTTCGGCAAACTTGATCGGTAATGCTGTTTCCAAGACCAACATTGGAATATTTTCTTGTAAGTTCTCGCGCGCCACCTTCACCCCATCAGCTGTATGCGTATCAATTAATACGCTGTACTTGGCATGAATATCGCGAATCGTATCTAAACGATTTGCGTGAGTGCTCTTACCTGAAACAAAACCATACTTAGACATGCCTTTGTAAGCTGGATCACCAGATAAGTCAAAGCCGCCCTTTGTTTCTACGTCCTTAAACATTTGCGCAGTTCTTGCGGCATCTTGACCAACCAAGTCATAAACAAAGCGCTCAAAGTTGCTGGCTTTTGAAATATCCATTGATGGACTAGTTGTATGGAATGTTTCTGCAGATTTGCGAGCTCTATAAATACCTGTTTTGAAAAATTCATCCAAAACATCATTTTCATTAGTGGCAACCACTAATTTTTCAATAGGCAAGCCCATCATGCGGGCAATATGGCCAGCACAAACATTACCGAAGTTACCTGATGGCACGCAGAAAGAAACTTTTTCGCTGCTAGTCTTGGTGGCTAGTAGATAACCTTGGAAGTAATACACCACCTGAGCAACCACGCGCGCCCAGTTAATTGAATTAACTGTACCAATCTTATGCTTTGCTTTATAGGCATGATCATTGCTAACGGCTTTGACGATATCTTGTGCATCATCAAAAACACCATCAATTGCAATGTTGTAAATATTCTCATCTTGCAATGAGTACATTTGCGCCACTTGGAATGGGCTCATCTTGCCATTCGGTGACAACATGAATACGCGCACACCCTTTTTGCCTCTCATGGCATATTCGGCAGCACTTCCTGTATCACCTGACGTAGCACCCAAAATGTTTAACTCTTGACCTTGCTTATTCAAGGTGTACTCAAATAAGTTACCCAAAAGTTGCATAGCCATATCTTTAAATGCCAATGTTGGGCCATTAGACAGGCTTAATAAACCAAGGCGAGTTCCCTGCTCATCACCCAACCAATGAATTGGAGTGATATCTTCCGCTCGATCATCAGCACGACCGTTGCAATAAACCTGAGCTGTATATGTTTTCTTAACTAAAGCCTTTAAGTCTTCCTGAGGGATGTCATCACAGTAAAGACTCAGCACTTCATAAGCAAGATCTGCATAAGATAAGCCACGCCATGCGTCTAACTGCGCAGGGGTAATTTGCGGATATTTGGTAGGCAAGTACAAGCCGCCATCAGCCGCCAAGCCACCTAACAGGATTTGAGAAAAAGTTTGATTCGCGTTGTGACCGCGTGTAGATATGTAATGCATCGATTAGTGATTAACTTAAATTTTCCAAACGAATCTTTGTTACTGAACCTTCTACAGTCTTCAAAGACTCTACCTTGGCAATTGCAGCCAGAATGTTTTTCTCTTTGGTCTCGTGAGTCAACATGATCAAATCAGTTTGCTTCTCACCATCACCAGCTTCACGTTGCAACATGGCGTCAATCGAAATACCGTTATCCGCCAAGATACGAGTGATATCAGCCAACACACCAGCCACGTCAGCAACACGCAGGCGTAGGTAGTAACTAGTAGTCACCTCACCCATTGGCATGATGCTAGTGTTCACCATTGAACCAGGCTGGAATGCCAAATGTGGCACACGGTGCTCAGGGTCAGCAGTTTGCAAACGCGCCACATCCACCAAATCAGCAATCACAGCTGAAGCAGTTGGCTCTGAACCAGCGCCTTTACCGTAGTAAAGCGTTGTACCAACCGCATCACCCATCACCTGCACGGCATTCATCGCACCTTCAACGTTAGCAATCAAACGCTTCGCTGGAATTAATGTTGGGTGAACACGTAATTCAATACCGTCTTTGGTTTTCTTAGTAATACCCAAAAGCTTGATACGGTATCCCAATTGCTCTGCGTACTTAATATCCACCGCTGATAGTTTAGTAATACCTTCTACGTGAGCTTTATCAAATTGCATCGGAATACCAAAAGCAATCGCGCTCATGATGGTTGCTTTGTGCGCAGCATCAACACCTTCAATGTCAAATGTTGGATCGGCCTCTGCATAACCTAAACGCTGCGCTTCTTTTAGAACAACATCAAAGTCCAAACCTTTGTCACGCATCTCAGACAAAATAAAGTTGGTCGTACCGTTGATGATGCCTGCAATCCATTCGATACGGTTAGCAGTCAAACCTTCACGCAATGCCTTGATGATTGGAATACCACCCGCCACAGCCGCTTCAAAGTTCACTGTGACGCCTTTGGCTTGAGCTGCTGCAAAAATCTCATTGCCGTGAACAGCCAGAAGAGCTTTATTCGCTGTCACCACATGCTTACCATTATTAATCGCCGCCAAAACCAATTCTTTAGCGATGCCATAACCACCGATTAACTCCACCACCACATCAATCTCAGGATCATTCACCACCAACTTGGCATCATTAACCACCTTGGCACGACCCTTCACTAACTCTTCGGCACGCTTAGTATCTAAGTCAGCTACGGTACGAATCTGAATACCACGACCTGCACGGCGTGTAATCTCTTCCTGATTACGATCTAGGACAGTAAATACACCACCACCAACAGTACCGATGCCTAAAAGGCCAACTTGAATAGGTTTCATGAATAAAAGCTCTTACGTAGTAAATGTGAAAAATGAAATGGATTAATTTTGTGACTTTAATTATTTTTTGCCGTACTTCTTACGATAACGCTCTAAGAATTTAGCAAGTCTTGCGATAGCCTCGCGCAACACATCTTCATGAGGCAAAAACACAATTCTGAAGTGATCGGGATGAGGCCAATTGAAACCGCTGCCCTGCACCAATAAAACTTTTTCCTCACGCAACAAGGTTGCGATGAATTCTTGATCATTCTCAATCGGATACATTTCAGGATCTAGCTTTGGAAATAAGTACAAAGCTGCCTTAGGCTTGACGCAAGTAACGCCTGGTATTTGAGTTACCAACTCCCAAGCAAGGTCTCTTTGACGACGCAAACGTCCACCTTCTGCCACTAGATCATTAATACTTTGATAACCACCCAAAGCTGTTTGAATCGCATATTGACCTGGCACATTGGCACACAGGCGCATCGATGACAACATATTCAAACCTTCGATGTAGTCCTTTGCACCACTCTTGTCGCCTGAGACCACCATCCAGCCTGAGCGATAACCACAAGAGCGATAGTTCTTCGATAAACCATTGAAAGTAACTGTCACTACATCGGTGGACAAAGCACCTATCGACGTATGTTTAACACCATCAAACAAAGTTTTATCGTAGATCTCATCAGCAAAAATGATCAAACCATGCTCACGAGCCAAAGCAATGATCTCTTTTAATACTGCATCACCATATAAAGCACCCGTTGGATTGTTCGGGTTAATCACCACAATCGCTTTGGTGTTTGGCGTAATTTTTGACTTGATGTCAGCAATATCTGGAGCCCATTCTAAAGACTCATTACACATGTAATGCTTAGGCGTGCCACCAGACAAACTAACTGCTGCTGTCCATAGTGGGTAATCAGGTGCAGGCACCAACACTTCATCGCCCGCATTGAGCAATGCGTTCATAGCCAATACAATTAACTCAGAAACACCATTACCGGTATAGATATCATCCAAAGTCACGCCTTGAATGCCCTTCTCTTGGCAGTAATGCATGATCGCTTTACGTGCAGAGAAAATACCCTTGGAATCTGAATATGCTGCAGAGTTCGGCAAATTACGGATCATGTCCAGCTGAATTTCTTCAGGTGGATCAAAACCAAACACGCCCACATTACCAATGTTGAGCTTGATAATTTTCTGACCCTCTTCCTCCATCTGCTGAGCAAGTTCGAGCACTGGTCCACGTATGTCGTAACAAACGTTATTTAATTTGGAGGATTTTTTAATTTCTTTCACAATAATCACTTAAAGTCTTATAGAAACACTATAAAGTCTTAATTTATCTATAATTTTGTAATTATGACAGAGCCTGAGGGCATACCCAAGTGAAACTACAACCAGATCGACAACCTAGCCTAAATACGGTTTCAGCTTATGGGCTCAATTACATAGAAATTAATGCTAAGCGATATGAGCATTCAATCATTTTGGGGCCAGAAGGCCCAGTCCTAGAATGGTCTTGTAGCCGTTTTGAGGACCTCAAAACTGATGACTTTGCCCTGATTGCCGGCCAAAAACCTGCCGTAGTGATCTTTGGAAGCGGTCAAAAGATCCGTTTTCCCCAGGCAGAACTTCTAAAACCCCTCATTCAAGCCAGAATTGGGGTTGAAACCATGGATTTACAGGCTGCCTGCAGGACCTACAACATTCTCATGGCAGAAGGTCGGAATGTGATTGCAGCGCTCTTGATTGAAAAATAAGAAAAACAATAGATTTGTAGAATAAGTCTGATATAAATACAGTTATACAAACAAAAAATTAAATGATGGAGACTGTATGACCGTAGCACTTGGCAAACCTATTCCCTATTTTGAGATACCAGCCACCAGTGGCTTGGTTTTTACTCCAACTGCTTGCCAGGGGCGGAAGATCGTGATGTATTTCTATCCCAAAGACTCCACCCCAGGGTGCACTGTTGAATCAATGGAATTTAGAGACACGATTGAAGAGTTCACCAAAGCTAACACTTTGGTCGTGGGCATCTCCAGGGATAACCTTAAATCTCACGAAAACTTCAAAAGAAAGATTGAGCTTCCTTTTGAACTACTAGCCGACACAGAAGAAACCCTATGCCAAATGTTTGGCGTGATGAAAATGAAAAACATGTACGGCAAGCAAGTACGTGGAATCGAACGCAGTACCTTCTTGATTGATGAGCAAGGAGTCCTAAGACACGAATGGCGTGAACTGAAGATTCCAGGTCACGTTCAGGATGTTTTGAAGGCTGCCATCGCTTTATGATTGCATTGTCATAAAAATTAGGCTAACTTATCACTTAGATGTTGAAAAATACCTTTACCTCACAAGCCGCCACCCCACCAGGTAGGCGGTTTTTTCTTTATTAGGAGACCTTCGGAATGCCTCTGCCACCCATCCCAACTCAAGCAGCAGATAAAGTGAACATCAGTCGTCAACCAAAAGCAGACTTAAAGAAACGACCAAAAAGAATTGAAGTTGAGGAAGTAGAAGAAGTTACAGAATTAGCAGAAGGTTCAGCAAGTTTTGAAGTCGAAACAGATAACTCGCAATCACTCGCAGATATCGCCATTGAAAAGATGAGAGCTCCGAGCAAATCTAGCAAGAAGTCTTCAGCTAATGTGGTGAAGTCATCTTCTCGCGTACGCAAGATTCCCGACGACGGCATCATCCGCATGTTCGTTCTAGATACCAACGTGCTGATGCACGATCCATCAGCCCTATTCCGTTTTGAAGAGCATGATGTTTATCTACCAATGATGACTCTAGAAGAACTAGATAATCATAAAAAAGGTATGAGTGAAGTAGCGCGTAATGCACGTACAGTGAGTCGCTCTCTAGATCAATTAGTAGCTAATACCAGCGGCGTGCTTGAAGACGGCATACCACTTAACAAGTTAGGCAATAAAGACGCAACTGGCAACCTTTATTTCCAAGTGCAATTAAGTAGCATCACTTTGCCTGATGGCTTACCTACAGGCAAAGCAGACAACATGATTTTAGGCGTTGTCAGAGAACTTCAACAAAGTCGCAAAGATCGCCAGGTGGTATTGGTATCTAAAGATATCAATATGCGTATTAAGGCACGCGCCTTAGGCTTACCGGCCGAAGATTACTTCAACGACCAAGTGCTTGAAGACCGTGACTTGATGTATTCCGGTGTTTTACAACTCCCAATTGATTTCTGGCCAAAACATGGCAAAGACATGGAAAGTTGGAGCGACACCAAATCAGGCACGATGTTCTATCGTGTAACTGGTCCAACAGTTGCGCAAATGATGGTGAATCAGTTTGTCTATCAAGAAAACTCTGACGGTGGCACACCTTTTTATGCTCAAGTTAGAGAAGTACAGGGTCGCACAGCCCTACTCCAAACATTGCGTGACTTCTCACATCAAAAGAATAACGTTTGGAGTATCACGGCTCGCAATCGCGAACAAAACTTTGCGATGAACCTTCTGATGAATCCTGATATTGATTTTGTTACTTTATTGGGGCAAGCGGGTACAGGTAAAACTTTGCTAGCACTTGCTGCAGCTCTTGAACAAGTGCTTGATAGCAAACGCTACAACGAAATCATTATCACTCGTGCAACCGTACCTGTTGGCGAAGATATCGGTTTCTTACCTGGTACTGAAGAAGAAAAAATGCAACCTTGGATGGGTGCATTTGATGACAACCTAGAAGTTCTACACCGCAGCGAAGATGGTGCTGGTGAATGGGGTCGTGCAGCCACTCAAGAATTGATTCGCTCACGCATCAAAGTTAAGAGCATGAACTTTATGCGTGGTCGTACATTCGTGAGCAAATTCGTGATCATCGACGAAGCGCAAAACTTAACGCCTAAACAGATGAAGACTTTGGTGACTCGAGCAGGTCCTGGTACAAAAATTGTTTGTCTAGGTAACATTGCCCAGATTGATACACCTTACCTCACCGAAGGGTCATCAGGTCTTACTTACGTTGTTGATCGCTTTAAAGGCTGGCGTCATAGTGGCCACGTGACATTGGCGCGCGGTGAGCGCTCTCGTCTAGCAGACCATGCAGCAGACGCTCTTTAATCTTGTACCGAATCAGAAGGCGAGGAAGTTCTCGCCTTCTTTTTCATTGGCATTTAAAAACATCAAAAAAACATTGATTGTTGTTGGCGCTTGCAGCCTCCTATCGGCTTGTGCCATCTTCCCAAGATTTTCCTCGTTACCTGACTTTGATAAAGAGGTTAGCGCTGGCACTGAAGATATTTCTATTGCCGCCATTGGTTTAGTTGGAGTCCCCTATCGCTACGGGGGCAACACCCCCAAAGGTGGCTTTGATTGCAGCGGGCTCATTGGGTATGTGTATCAAAACACAGCTAACAAAAAGTTACCAAGAACAACTGAAGAAATCGGCCAAATAGGCATATCCCTAGGCAACAATACGCCAGCACCCGGTGACTTAGTATTTTTTAATACACAAGGAAGCCGCTACTCCCACGTAGGGATTTATGTTGGCAAAGGACGCTTTGTCCACGCCCCATCAAAAGGTGGCACCGTTCGTTTAGAAAAAATAACATCTTCATACTGGTCGCAAAGATATACCGAAGCCAGAAGAATTGTGCAAAGATAATTTTTCTTAGAGTTGTTAATAAAAAAGCCTGATATTGAATCAGGCTTTTTTACTTATTGAGAACTGCTTTACAGAACTTGTTTACCAATCCACCAAGCTGCTGCAGCCATGAGACCTGATGCAGGAATTGTTAGAACCCAAGCCCAAACAATACTACCAGCCAAACCCCAACGCACAGATGACATGCGGCGCGCTGAACCAACACCCACGATTGCACCAGTGATGGTGTGAGTCGTTGACACCGGAATACCTAAAGCACCCGCCAAGAACAAAGTCATGGCACCGCCTGTTTCAGCACAGAATCCACCAAACGGTTTGAGCTTAGTGATTTTTTGCCCCATCGTCTTAACAATGCGCCAACCACCAAATAAAGTGCCAAGGCCAATAGCAACGTAACAAGAAACAATCACCCACATTGGTGGAGAAGTATCAGCAGTGGTCATATAGCCACCAGTAAGCAACAGTAACCAAATAATACCGATGGTCTTTTGTGCGTCATTACCACCATGACCTAAGCTATACATGGAAGCTGATAACAATTGAAAACGGCGGAACCATCTATCCACATGAGCTGGCGACATTCTGAAGCACAACCATGAGAATAAAAGCATCAACATTGAACCAAACAAGAATCCTAGCAATGGTGAAATCAAAATAAACGCGACTGTTTTAACAACGCCAGCAGTAACCAATGCAGATGGTCCTACTTTAGCTAAGGCCGCACCAACTAAACCACCAATCAAAGCATGAGAAGAGCTTGAAGGAATGCCGCCCCACCAAGTGATTACGTTCCAGACAATGGCACCGACCAAAGCACCAAAAATCACATAGTGATCAACAATGGCAGGATCGATAGTTCCCTTACCTACTGTCGCAGCTACTTTTAGCTGAAAGATCATGATCGCGATGAAGTTAAAAAACGCTGCCATGGCCACAGCATGCTGTGGCTTTAAAACACCCGTTGATACAACCGTAGCAATAGAGTTGGCGGCATCATGAAAGCCATTCATAAAGTCGAATAGCAAAGCCAAGCCCACCAATAGGGCTACGACCCAAATACTCATTTCTACCGGAGTCATTACGCGTTTTCCAGAACGATGCCTTCAAGGATGTTAGCCACATCCTCACATTTATCTGTAATTGTTTCCAACAACTCATAAACAGCTTTTAGCTTCATCAAGCGTTTAAAGTCGTTTTCATTACGAAACAATTGTGAAATAGCTGAGCGCATCACACGGTCTGCATCTGATTCAAGCATGTCAATTTCTGTCGAAATGCGCAAAATATCTTTGGCATTTTTCATGTCATGAAGCTTCATTACTGCAGCACTCACGCGCTCACAACAAGCTTCACAAATACGCGCCAACTCAACAGCCTCTGGAGTAACTTGAGATACATCGTATAACTGAATGACTTCAGCCACGTCTTCCATTAAATCAAGAATGTCATCCATGGTTGTGATCAACTTATGAATCTCATCACGATCCAATGGAGTAATAAATGTCTTATGAAGTAAATCGATTGTTTCGTGAGTGATCTTGTCTGCTTTTTTCTCAGAAGACTGAATCGCACGAGCATGCTCCGCTGCATTGGGCAAGTCATTGATCAACTGGAAAAGATCTTTAGATCCCTGAACACATAATGAAACGTGTTGATTGAATAATTCGAAGAAATTTTCTTCTTTAGGCATGAAACGACCGAGCATAAGCATCCTTATATGACATGACACAAAAGTGTCATCATTTTAGTCTATTTACCTAGGGGTTTTACCTAAATTAATTAAAACGGCTCGTAACCGCCAGAAGACTGACCTGGGGCCAATGCCAAGTTGTCAAATTTAGTGAATTGACCCTGCCAACTCATCTTAATTGTGCCAATGGGGCCATTACGCTGCTTAGCCACAATGATTTCTGCCACACCCTTCTCTGGGGTTGTGTCTGGGTGATATACCTCATCACGATAGATGAACAAGATCACGTCAGCATCTTGCTCAATAGCGCCAGACTCACGAAGATCTGACATCACAGGGCGTTTATTAGGGCGTTGCTCCAAACCACGATTCAACTGTGACAACGCAATAACTGGGCATTGAAGTTCTTTAGCCAAAGACTTTAAAGACCTAGAAATCTCTGAAATTTCTGTAGCACGGTTCTCGCTACCGCCACCACTGTTACCACTCATCAACTGGATGTAGTCAATCACGATTAAACCCAAAGTGCCGCACTTACGTGCAATTCTTCGAGCTCTGGCACGCAACTCCAAACTACTAAGGGCGCCCGTCTCATCAATCATGATATTGGTGTCATTTAAACGAGAGATCGCCTCTGTAATCTTTGGCCACTCATCATCCGTTAACTTACCTGTTCTCATACGAGATTGGTCAATACGGCCAACAGAGCCCAAGATACGTGAGGCTAACTGGGATGCACCCATCTCCATCGAGAAAATCAAAACTGGCAGACCTTCTTTAAGGGCCACGTTCTCTGCAATATTCACAGCAAAACTGGTCTTACCCATAGAAGGACGACCCGCCACAATAATTAAATCGCCTTTTTGTAAACCACTGGTCTGACGGTCTAAATCGATAAAGCTAGTTGCAACACCAGTCACATCAGTAGAACCCTGACGGTGATACAACTCATCAATACGATTAACCACATCGGTTAACAATGGGGCAATTTCAAAATAATCTGTTTTACCGCGATTGCTGTCTTCACCAATCGCCAAAATTCTAGACTCAGCCTCATCTAACAAGGTTTGAACTGAACGACCCTCTGGTGTGAATGCACTTCCAGCAATCATGTCTGACGTTTGAATCAGTCGACGCAGAACACTTCGGTCACGCACAATTTCAGCGTAACCACGAATATTTGATGCGCTTGGTGTAGATTGGGCCAAGGCATTAAGGTAATCAATACCAATTGATTCACCACCACCTTGGGTTTTCATGGCTTCTGCAACAGTGATTACGTCAGCAGGCATAGCTTCACCAACTAACTTACCAATCACGCGATAGATCAAGCCATGATCAGGGCGATAGAAATCTTTTTCGGTCAGCAAGTCCCCCACTCTATCCCATGCAGAGTTATCCAAAAGCAAACCGCCGAGCACCGATTGCTCGGCCTCGACGGAATGCGGGGGTACTTTTAAAGCTTGTAGCGCTGAATCAACCATGAACTGATGATATCAGGAGATATCGTTCAATTAAATGATTAATTAAGCTTGCTCGCCAATCACTTGGACAGTAATTTCAACAACTACGTCTGTGTGAACAGCAACTGATAACGGATGGTCACCAACAATCTTTAATGGGCCAGTTGGCATACGGATAGAAGCCTTCTCAATTGAGAAACCTTTACCCTTCAATGCCTCAGCAACATCGTGGTTAGTTACAGAACCAAACAAACGACCATCAACACCAGCCTTTTGTTTAATTTCAACTGTCAAACCAGATAGCTTTGTACCAACTGCTTGTGCAGCAGCTAGCTTCTCAGCAGCTGCTTTCTCTAACTCAGCACGTTTAGCTTCAAACTCAGCAATTGCTGTAGCTGTAGCACGACGAGCCATGCGTTGTGGGATCAAAAAGTTACGTGCGAAACCATCTTTAACGCGAACAACGTCGCCTAAGTTACCAAGGTTTGCTACTTTTTCTAGGAGAATAATTTGCATAGTGACTCCTGATTATTTCTTATGT
>JAOAUK010000033.1 GCA_030157655.1 Polynucleobacter sp.
CAGCATCCTTAATATGGCGACGATCTTCTCTTAAATGCAAGGTAATCAAATCAGCGCCATACTCCTCTGCCAATCGCGCTGCTTTTAAAGGATCTGGATAAGTGGTGCCACGCGCGTTTCTGAGTGTGGCCACGTGGTCAATATTGATACCTAGATCAATGATGTTTTTTGGTCCCAAGGATCTATAAACCTTTTAATTAATATTTATGAAACTTTAAACGGATTTAAGACATTAACATTAAATCTTTTGAAGTCTTTAATGTTTCTAGTAACAACCGTTAAATGATTAGCCAAAGCGGTTGCGGCAATCATGGCATCCTCTATCACGGTATCAGACTGTCGATGCATCAACTGTCCCCATACACGAAACGCTGTAGCATCCATCGGCAAAATCGCATAACCGTCCATCACTTCATTTAACCAAGCATCCAAAAGCTTAGCTTTAGCTCTATCCTGTTCACGTGTTTTTTCAATGCCCGCCTGTATTTCACCAACACTGACAGCCGAAATAAACAAACTCGAATCAGGCACGCCCTCAATCCAAGCAAGTACCCCACCATGGGGCTTTGCGCGTCGAAACTCAGAAATGATATTTGTGTCTAATAAGTACATTCATCAACCATTAAAGATCAATCACAGAACGGCGCTTTGCTTTTCCTCTAGCAGGTATATCTATGTCAGCCTTTGGGCCACTCGCCAATAACCATGACTTTAGCGTTGGGCGCGCGCCATTTTTCATTTGATTCCACACTTCAATAGGAACAAGAACTGCAGTCTCTTCCCCACGACGCGTGACTATTTGAGGTCCATCACTCAAGCATGCATTTAAAAATTCACTAAATTTAGCTTTAGCATCTTGAACTTGCCAATTATTTTTCATGACTCACCCCATCTGACTAGTTAGATGACTAGTCATTATACACAAGATCAAATCTTCTTCAAATCAATCAAAATTTGGCGAGTCATCATGGCTTGATCAGGTAGATGAAGGCCCAATAAGAATCGCGTGAGCG
>JAOAUK010000034.1 GCA_030157655.1 Polynucleobacter sp.
GAACCTGTATCGAGAGCTTCGGAAACTCTAATTCTATCCATTGAACTACGGTCGCTATAAGTAAGATTGTAAGGCTGACAATGATTATCCTCGCTATAATGTTGCCAGCTAGATAAAAAGGGAAACCCGAAATGAGTGAAGAACACGGAAATTTGATTAAATCTCCTAAACAGTTAGTTGTAATGGTTTTTGCGAGCTTTTTTGTGCCGTTGATCATTATTGCTTTATTAATGGTTTATGTTGGTAGCGGTAAAAAGCCCGGTGCCAATCCTGATGCTGCAGCTGAAGCGGCGAATCAATTAATCAAACCAGTTGCCTTGCTAGACTTCAAAGACGCATCTGGTCCAAAAGTGTTTAAAACCGGCGAAGAGGTTTACAAACAAGCTTGTGCCTCATGCCACGCTTCTGGCGCAGCTGGAGCCCCTAAATTTGGTGATGCGGGCGGTTGGGCTGCTCGTTTGGGCCGTGGTTATGATGGTTTATTGAGCTCTTTAGTTAAGGGTAAGGGTGCCATGCCAGCTAGAGGCGGTACAAATCCTGACGATATTTCTGATTATGAGTTGGGCCGCGCAGTAGTTTATTTGGCGGCATCTGCGGGTGGTAAGTTTGCAGAGCCTAAAGCACCTGAATTACCTAAGGTTGCTGAGGAAAAGAAATAAACTTCCCCTCATAGTTAAAACCCCCGAACTTCGGGGGTTTTTTTATGATTGTTTTAAATCTAATAAATATTTATAGGCATCCTTTTTGGGGACCCCGGTTACTTTAGAAATTATTTCTGATAAATCCTTGTGCCCTATTTCGCCATCAATAGCCTTAATCCAGGCTAGAGTTGTTTCATCAAAGGCCGATTCAGTTGGTTTATTGGGGGATGCCTCAATGCCAAGAACATATTCACCTTGCCAAGATTTAACTTCACCTAACCATCGATTGATCTCTTCTGCGGGGAGGATTGTGATTTCTTCAAAGATTTTGGTGATTTCTTTTGCGACAAATACTCGTTGAGTGGGAGCAATATTTGCGGCAATGGCTTTTAGGGTTGCCTCAATCCTGTGGGGAGCCTCATAAAAAAAACTAGCAACTTTTGAATTGGCTGCAAAATTAATCATTGAGTCGCGTTGCTGGGCTTTGGTTGGTAAAAAGCCCAGGAATTGAAACGAGCCATCGCTATTGTTTAGAAAGTCTCCGGCGGCAGATATAGCAGTAATAACTGCACATGGGCCCGGCAATGGAACAACAGAGAAGCCAGCGCCCCTCACTTCGTTACAAAGCGTGGCGCCTGGGTCCGATATTCCCGGGGTCCCAGCATCTGAAATATAAGCCCATCTCTCACCTTGCGCCAATTTTTCAATAATATGTTGGCTTGCTGATTTTTCGTTGTGTTCGTGAATGGCATATAGTGGTTTAGAAATGCCATAGGCATTTAACAGCGAGCTGCTGTGGCGTTTATCTTCGCATGCAATGCCATCAACTTGTAGAAGAATGTGTAAAGAACGAATAGTGATGTCTGCTAGATTTCCAATGGGCGTGGCCACAAGGTATAAAGTGCCCACTGGAAAAGTTTGACCTTGTGCGTATTTAAAGAGATCCATTCTGCTACCCGTTTTATTAGGCCAAATTAATTTAGTAAAACTGATGATGCATCAAACCTCGTGGGCTTGCAATTTTCAAGGCATCTTGACGTAAGATATCGCTTGTCTCCCCTATCTTAGGGGCATAATCTAGGCATGAATATGGATACCAAAAATAAATTAGGGCAACGTATACAAAATCACTTCGAGGATAGCATTGCTACGAAGCAAAAAGCAGCAGAGGTGTTGCCCTCAAAAATTATTGATGCAATTAATTTGATGTATTCCGCATTAATGTCTGGCAAGAAAATTTTGGCTTGTGGCAATGGCGGTTCAGCTGCAGATGCTCAGCACTTCGCGGCGGAATTGGTTGGTCGCTTTGAGCGTGAAAGACGCGAGCTTCCTGCAATTGCATTAACAACAGACTCGTCCATATTGACGGCGATTGGTAATGATTACAGTTACGATGTAATTTTTAGCAAACAAGTAAGGGCGCTTGGTCAAGACGGTGACATCCTGCTGGGCATATCTACTTCGGGTAATTCGGGAAATGTCATCGCTGCAATTGAGAGTGCCCACGCCAAAGGTATGAAAGTGGTTGCTTTTACTGGTAAGGATGGCGGCAAAATTGGGGGCCTTCTTAAAGGTGGCGATGTTCATTTGTGTGTTCCTGCAGATAGAACTGCACGTATACAAGAAACCCATTTGCTTTTGTTGCACTGTTTGTGTGATGGCATAGATCATTTAATGCTGGATTAAATAAGAGGAAGAAATGAATAACAATTTAAGGCGTCAAATGATCGGGTTAATGGTTGCTTCGTTAGGCGCAACATCGTTAACGGGTTGCTTTCCTTTGGTTGCTGGGGGCATGGCAGGTGGCGCATTAGTTATTGTAGATAGAAGAAACCCTGGGACACAGGCTATTGACAGAGGTATTCAGTTAGAAGCAGAGAGCTTTTTAATTAAGAAATATGGTGACAACATACACGTAAATGTCAGTGTGTTTAATCGTCGAGTATTGTTAACGGGTGAAACTAGAACGGAGCAGTTAAAGTCAGAGGTTTTAAATAGCGTTAGAGCCATGAAAAATGTATCTGACGTTTTTAATGAGTTGGTTGCTGCACCATTAAGTGGTTTAAGTGCGCGCACAAATGATGTTTATTTAACAACGAGAATTAAAGGCGCCTTGTTAGCGGATAAGAATGTGCCATCGAACTCAATGAAGGTTGTTACTGAGGCTGGTAAAGTTTATTTGATGGGCATTGTGACTGAGGCTGAGGCTAATGTAGCAGTCAACGTTGCAAGGGAAGTTCCGGGCGTTAAACAAGTAACAAAAGTATTTGATTTAATTTCTGAGGCAGACAAACGTCGCTTAGATAGCGTCAATAAATAAACATTGGTAATCATGCTCCAATAAAAAAGCTCAGAGTTGTCTGAGCTTTTTTATTTCGCCGATAGTGCAAACGATCTAATTTGAGAAATTAAAAATTTAGATTGTTGAATATTTTTCTTAACTGCGTAATCAATGTCGGCTGCCTGTGCGTGCATAGCCTCTGAAACAATGCTGCCGTTGCTAGGCTTAGGCAACTTTAGGTAGGCATCTGCTTCGCCATAGGAAAACTCAATTTGCATGCCTGCTTTTTCAGCTATGTGCATCATCACTTTATTTCTAGATAGACAGTGAACATAAAGAATTTCAATATTTGTGTTTCGTGCGTGTGTTGCAGCGCGTCTAAATAGCGCAGAGCCAATACCCATGCCCCGCCCTTCTGTGCTAACAGATACACCAAATTCAGCGGTTCTATTGCTAACTTGCTTGAGCGCTGGATAACCCAGGTGTGCACAAGCAAGCAGGTTAAGCTGTTTATCAAATACACCAAAAACTGAATCATTGGAAAAATCGAGATGCGCAACATAAGCATTAATAACGTCATCACTTGTGTGTAAGCCAAACCTTAGACTTCTGTCGGCATCGGAGAGTCCCAAAAGATGTAAACGAATCTTTTCTCTATGGCCCGGGTGTAATTCCCTGACAAGAATATTAGGTAACTTAAGTGATTTAGTGAGTTCAAACATATTGCCCCTTGTGTGTTGCGGTGCGATATCAATTTTAGGCCCATAACTCACGAAAAACTAGGTAAATTTAAGGGTTTACCCTAATATTTTTATATCCATATGTTTTTAAAGGGAAATATTTCTGAAATAAGTAATAAATTAATTTTTTTTGGGGAAATTAGTAAATATTTCTGCAAAAGGTGTTGACATGTTGTTTTAGGTCAGGCATAGTCTCGTTTCTCTGCTGAATGCGATTTGAAATAAACAAAAAGCAAACAGCCTTCTTTAAAAAGTAGTCAACCGATAAATGTGGGTACTGAGAAAAGACATCCAGTCCTTCGGGACAGATATAAGCAGTACTCACAAAACAGTAAATTTGGTTCCGGTCGTAAGACTGGAGTCGATTCTGAATGAGTGAGCGACGATGCAGTAATGCATCACAGGAATTA
>JAOAUK010000035.1:0-14224 GCA_030157655.1 Polynucleobacter sp.
TTTGGTTGGATAAAGCCTAGTTATATGTTGCAACGCAACAAGCTAGGCATATAATTAAAAATATCTTAATTGAGGGAGTAGCCGGTGGCCATTAGTAATCCGGAATATTCACAAACGTCGCTGTTAAAGCCCGTTGAATTAAATATCAACGAACATGCTCATAAAAAGGGCAGCATGGCTGCTTTGGTCTTAGCCGCCATAGGCGTTGTTTTTGGAGATATTGGTACTAGCCCTCTTTATGCGCTTAAAGAGTGTTTTAGTCCTGAGCACGGCATTCCTTTTAGCCAAGGCGCTGTATTTGGCATCATTTCTATGATGTTCTGGGCGATTCTATTGGTTGTGACATTTAAGTATGTTCTGTTTGTGATGCGAGCAGATAACAAAGGTGAGGGTGGTGTTTTGTCACTCATGGCCTTGGCGCTGCGGTCACTTAAAAATGGTAGCGGTTCTTATTTGACTGTGATGATGTTGGGCATGTTTGGCGCCTGTATGTTGTATGGCGAGTCTGTGATTACCCCAGCTATTTCAGTGTTATCAGCAGTAGAGGGTTTAGAAATAGCAACCCCTGAACTCAAGCGCTTTGTTATTCCAATCACGCTCACGATTTTGATTGCACTCTTTGTGATTCAAAAATACGGTACAGCAGCAGTGGGTAAGTTTTTTGGTCCGATCACATTGGTTTGGTTTTTTTCTTTGGCGGCTCTTGGCTTATATAACGTTGTGAAAGCCCCAGAAATATTTGGAGCTATTAATCCAATCCACGCTATTCAATTTATTTCAGAACACACTCTGATGGCCTACATTGTGATGGGCTCAGTGGTCTTGGTCGTTACTGGTGTAGAGGCTCTCTATTTAGATATGGGGCATTTTGGTAAAAAGCCAGTTCGTTACGCTTGGTTATTTTTAGTTTTACCAAGTTTGTTACTTAATTATTTTGGACAAGGTGCTTTGCTTCTTTCTGATGCAGAAGCTATTAAAAATCCTTTTTACTTAATGGTTCCTGAGTGGGCCTTATGGCCGATGGTGGGTTTAGCAACTGCAGCAACTGTGATTGCTTCGCAAGCGGTTATATCCGGCGCATATTCTTTAGCCAATCAGGCCATTCTGTTGGGCTTCTTGCCACGTATGGGTATTCAACACACCTCTGATGATGAGCGTGGCCAAATTTATATTCCGGCGGTGAATTGGTCTTTGTTAGTTATGGTTATTTTTACCGTGATTGAATTTAGAGAGTCTGGTAATTTAGCCGCCGCCTACGGTATTTCAGTTACAACAACCATGTTGATTACGACTATTTTGTTGGCGATTGTGATGCGTCGCGAATGGCATTTAAATCCAATCATGATTGTTGGTTTGATATTGTCATTTTTAGTGTTAGATCTTTCATTCTGGACAGCTAATTTGATTAAGGTGAAAGATGGTGGTTGGTACCCATTAATCATTGGCCTGATTTGTTTTACTTGTTTGATTACTTGGTACAAGGGTAGAAAGCTTCTTAGAGAGAGAATCGTTAATGAATCTATTCCTCTTGAGCCGTTTGTTGGTGGATTGCTATCTCATCCGCCGCACCGAGTAGAGGGCACAGCTATTTTCTTAACCGCCCACATTGATTACGTACCCGTAGCGATGTTGCATAACCTCAAGCACAACCGCGTTCTTCATGAGAGAGTGTTTTTCTTAAAGCTCAGCATATGGGACGTTCCTTATGTGAATGATTCTGAGCGCCTCACCTTGAAAGATATGGGGGACCAGATTTATTTGGTGCGTTCGGTGCATGGATTTAAAGAGACTCCTGATATTAATAATGTCTTGGCTCTCATTGAGGCTCAATACAACATCAAGTTTGATTTGATGGAAACATCATTCTTCCTGGCGAGGGATACTGTCGTGCCATCTAAATTGCCAGGTATGGCTTTATGGAGAGAACGTTTATTTGCTTGGATGTTCCAAAACTCTGCCAAGCCGTCTGACTTCTTCCAGATCCCTACCAATCGGGTGGTTGAGCTAGGCGCAAAGATTGAAATCTGATGAGTTTTGACCATCCATGAGCCAATGGCTTATGCTTGAGTCTATGCGCTATTTAAGACTACTTATTGCTGTATTTCTCCTGTTGCCAGTATTGGTATTGGCCGGTCCTGCCGAAGAGGCAGAGCTGGTTGACATTGACCAGCGGCAAGCCAATTTAAATCTAAAAAAAGATTGGGCTAAGTACCGTTTAGAGAAGAAGCAGCATGAGTGTTATGACAAGTTTTTCACGACACGCTGTTTGGATCAGGCTCGTTTGGAGCATCGTCAAGAAACTAAAGAAATTCGTGCTCAAGAAATACCTATGCAAGAAAGACAGCGTGTTTTAAAGGCTATTCTTAAAGATGAAAAAGATGCTGAGCGTCTTAAGCAAAGAAATGACTCTTTAAAAGAAGAAAAGAGATCTGAAAATGTGAAAGCTTTTGAACAAAAGCAAATTGATCGTGATAAGCGTGAAGCAGATCTAGCGAAAAAGCGTGCTGATTCTGAGAAGCGCGCAAATGAAAACAAGAAGGCCACGCCTTTCTAATGGCCAAGATTAAGTCTGTTTATGTCTGTCAGGCATGCGGTGGCATGTCTGCTAAGTGGCAAGGTCAGTGCCCTAACTGTGAAGCGTGGAACTCTATGGAAGAAACAGTGGAGGATAAGCCCTCCACTAATCGTTTCCAGAGTTTGGCAAAGGCAGCGCCTAAACAGAAATTGGCAGTGATTGAGGCTGAAGATCTACCTAGGATCAGCACCGGTGTAGAGGAATTTGATCGAGTGCTAGGTGGTGGTCTTGTCACAGGTGGAGTTGCTTTAATTGGTGGTGATCCTGGCATTGGTAAGTCAACATTGCTCTTGCAAGCCTTGGCGTCGATGAGTGCGCGTGGCGACTCTGTGTTGTATATCAGCGGTGAGGAATCTGGCGCTCAAATTGCATTAAGAGCAAAGCGTTTGGGTATTCAGGCGCCTGACTTAGAAGTTTTGGCTGAGATTCAGTTAGAAAAGCTATTGGCAACTATTGAATCGGCTAGACCAACAGTGGTGGTAGTTGATTCCATTCAAACCGTGTATTCAGAAGCATTAACTTCGGCACCAGGCTCAGTTGCTCAAGTGAAAGAATGTGCTGCTCAATTAACGCGTTTAGCCAAGACAACAGGTGTTTGCATGATCATGGTGGGGCACGTTACCAAAGAAGGTAATTTGGCGGGACCTCGCGTACTTGAACACATCGTTGATACGGTGCTTTACTTCGAAGGCGATACACACTCATCATTTAGATTGGTGAGAGCTTTTAAAAATCGTTTTGGTGCCGTCAATGAATTAGGTGTATTTGCCATGACTGATAAAGGTCTCAAAGGCGTGGCTAATCCATCTGCATTATTTTTATCTCAGCACGATCAAATTGTCCCTGGTTCATGCGTGCTAGTAACGCAAGAGGGTAGCCGACCTCTCTTGGTAGAAATTCAGGCGCTTGTAGATGCCGCCCATGTGCCTAATCCACGCAGGTTGGCGCTTGGTTTGGAACAACATCGCTTAGCAATGTTATTAGCTGTATTACATCGTCATGCGGGTATCGCATGTTTTGATCAAGACGTCTTTTTAAATGCAGTGGGCGGTGTAAAAATTACTGAACCTGCAGCAGATTTGGCAGTTTTGTTGGCTATTCAATCGTCTCTTAAAAATAAAGCTTTACCGAAGACTTTGATCGTATTTGGAGAGGTTGGTTTGGCAGGTGAGATTAGACCATGTCCAAGGGGGCAGGAGCGCCTTAAAGAGGCTGCCAAATTAGGGTTTACTCAAGCGATTGTGCCTAAGGCTAATGCACCTAAAACTAAGATTCCAGGATTAGAGATTATTGCTGTAGATCGTATTGATCAGGCGATTGCTGCTGCTAGAAATCTCGATTAAGTTTATAGGTCTTCAGCCTGAATCAATAAAACTTGGTCATCACCTGCTGATACTTCTAGCCAAGTCACTGGCACTTCTGGAAATGCTGCCGTGAAATTTTTAGCTTCATTGCCAATTTCCAATACCAATGCACCTTCAGGCTTTAAATAATCTTTAGCATTGTGGATGATTTTTCTGATCAGATCCATGCCGTCACTACCGCCAGCTAATGAAATCTCGGGTTCTGCATGATACTCAGCAGGCAGGTTGGCCATGGACTCTGAGTTCACATAGGGTGGGTTGCAGATGATGAGGTCGAATTTATCCTCATCGCTAGGAAGGGGTACTGCATCTAATAAGTCACCCTGATAGATTTCAATTTGTTCACTGAGGTTGTGTCTATCTAGATTTTTTGCTGCCAATGCTAGAGCTTGCATGCTGATATCGGCACCACTTACTTGAACATCTGGACAAGATAGCGCCATCAAAATGGCGAGTGAGCCATTGCCAGTGCATAAATCTAGAACTTTGGCGTTAGGTGGCAACCATTCTTCGAGGTGACCATCAACGATTAATTCTGCAATAAATGACCTAGGAACAATGCTGCGCTCATCGCAGTAAAAAGGTACACCCATGAGCCAGGCCTCACCCAAAATATAGGCCAGCGGCTTTCTGGATGTCATGCGCTCATTAGCCCAAGCATCAACTTTTTTGGAGATATCAGCGGTGATTGGTGTGTCTAAAGCTTCAAGAGCATCTTCTGGTGGGAAGCCTAGTGCTGTTGCTAGCATCCATAGCGCTTCACTTTGAGCATCTATCGCGCCATGGCCATAACTCAAGCCTGCGGCATCTAACTGATTAGTGAGTTGTTGCCAGACAATTTCTAAGGTGGGTTCTGATGACATGGGATCTATTGCAAAAGCTTTAAGCAATTAGCTTTTGCAAAATACCTTTATAAACATTCTTGAGTGGTTCGATATCTGCCAATTCAACGCGCTCATTAATTTTATGAATCGTGGCATTGCGTGGGCCAAATTCAACTACTTGTGGGCAAATCTTAGCAATGAAGCGACCATCGCTTGTGCCACCGGTTGTGGAGAGTTCTGCATCAATACCAGTGGCATCTTTGATCGCTGATTGAACGGCAATAGACAGATTGCCTGGTTCAGTTAAAAACGGTTCACCACCTAAAGTCCAATCTATTGAATATTCGAGTTGGTGTTTCTTGAGGATAGATTCCAGTGTTGATTTCAGACCTTCTGCAGTGCTGGCAGTTGAGAAGCGGAAATTGAAGTCGATCACAACTTCACCAGGAATCACATTGGTAGCACCAGTGCCAGCATGAATATTAGATACTTGCCATGTGGTTGGTGGGAAATGCGCATTACCTTGATCCCAAACCACATTTGCAATCTCTGCTAAAGCCGGAGCCATCAGGTGAATGGGATTCTTAGCAAGGTGAGGGTAGGCAATGTGACCTTGAACGCCTAACACTTTTAATTTGCCAGATAGGGAACCGCGACGACCATTTTTAATCGTGTCACCCAACTTATCAACTGAGGTTGGTTCGCCGACTACGCAGTAATCCAAACGTTCGCCACGTTTTTTTAATTCGTTACAAACAATGACTGTGCCATCGTGTGCAGGACCTTCTTCATCGCTTGTTAAAAGAAAAGCAATTGATCCTTGGTGGTTTGGGTTTTGTGCAATAAATTCTTCACTTGCCACAACAAAAGCAGCTAGCGAAGTTTTCATATCCGCTGCGCCACGACCATATAGATAGCCATCTTGATGTGTCGGTACAAATGGATTGGAAGACCACTGATCGAGTGGGCCGGTTGGCACTACATCAGTGTGACCTGCAAAGCTTAATAGGGGGCCTTCTTTGCCCAAGCTGCCTCGTTTAACTGCCCAAAGGTTCGTTACTCTGAAATGGTCTGGGCCGCTGATGATTGTTTCGCATTCAAAACCAAGAGGCTTTAAGCGCGAAGCAATTAAATCTTGGCAGCCACCATCTGCTGGTGTCACTGAATTTTGTGCAATTAACGATTCTGTTAAAGCTAAGGTTGAATGGGTAGTCACAAATAAGTCTTTATTAAGCTTTGGTCGTTATTAATTAATCGCGCAACAAGTCGTTAATAGCTGTTTTTGCTCTAGTTTGAGCATCCACTTTCTTAACAATGATGGCAGCATACAAGCTGTACTTGCCACATGCTGATGGTAAAGAGCCTGGAACCACAACGGAACCTGCTGGTACGCGACCATAATGCACTTCACCTGTTTCGCGGTCATAAATTTTTGTGCTTTGACCGATGTATACGCCCATTGATAAAACAGCGTTTTCTTCGATCACAACACCTTCAACAACTTCAGAGCGTGCACCAATAAAGCAGTTATCTTCAATAATGACTGGGCCAGCTTGAACTGGCTCTAAAACGCCACCAATGCCAACGCCACCTGATAAGTGAACATTCTTACCAATTTGTGCGCAAGAACCGACTGTTGCCCATGTGTCAACCATAGAGCCTTCGTCTACATAAGCGCCAATATTGACGTAAGAAGGCATTAAAACAACGTTTTTGCCGATAAATGAGCCACGACGTGCTGTAGCTGGTGGAACTACACGGAAACCGCCTTTAGCGAAGTCTTCAGCCGTGTAATTAGCGAATTTTGTAGGTACTTTGTCATAGAACTGTGGGAAGCCACCGGTACCGTTGGCAGACATCACTTGGTTATCTTCTAGGCGGAAAGAGATTAAAACGGCTTTTTTAACCCATTGGTTAACATTCCATTTGCCCACAGATTGACGCTCAGCAACGCGGATAGAGCCATCGTTTAGACCAGCTAAAACACTTGCTACCGCCTCGCGAACCTCGGCTGGTGCTGAAGATGGGGATAAATTGGCGCGATCTTCCCAAGCTTGGTCAATAATGTTCTGTAGTGTTGCCATAAATCATTTTTCCTTTAAAAATAACAACTATTAAGCTTAGATTATATCGGTGAGGTCGAGGAAGTGCTCCTATTAGCTCTGCCCTTGGTATCATCACTAGATTCCATTAAAAGAAGTTAGCCGTGCGACTCAAATCTATCAAACTTTCAGGGTTCAAATCCTTCGTAGACCCCACTCATTTCGAGCTTCCTGGCCAGTTAATTGGCGTTGTGGGCCCTAATGGATGCGGTAAATCTAACATTATTGACGCGGTTCGCTGGGTTTTAGGCGAATCTAGAGCCAGTGAGTTACGTGGCGAATCGATGCAGGACGTTATTTTTAATGGTTCTGGCCAAAGAAAACCTGCTGGTAGATCTAGTGTTGAACTGATTTTTGACAATACAGATGGTCGTGCTGCCGGTCAGTGGAGCACTTTTGCTGAATTATCAGTTAAGCGCGTGTTAACCAGAGATGGTGCCTCGAGCTATTACATCAATAATCAGTCCGTCAGACGTAAGGATATTCATGACATGTTCATGGGTACTGGTTTAGGACCACGTGCTTACGCGATTATTGGTCAGGGCATGATTTCTAGAATCATTGAAGCTAAGCCTGAAGAATTACGTATTTTCTTGGAAGAGGCTGCTGGTGTATCGAAGTACAAAGAGCGCCGTAAAGAAACAGAATCTCGTTTGGAAGACACGCGAGAAAATCTAACACGTGTTGAAGATATTTTGCGTGAGTTAACGCAAAACCTCACCAAGCTAGAAGGTCAAGCACAGGTTGCTGAGAAATACAAAGAGCTGAATACTCAAATGACGCAACAACAACAATTGTTGTGGTTGGTTCGTCAAACAGAAGCTGGTAAAGAGCAAGAGCGTCACGCCAATGCAATTCGTGATGCGCAAGTACAACTTGAAGAGCAAACAGCCAAATTAAGGCATGCTGAAGCCGAGTTGGAAGAGTTGCGATCATCTCATTACGCTTCGCAGGATTTGGTATCAACTGCGCAGGGTGAGTTGTATGAAGTAAATGCTGAGGTGGGTAAATTAGAGAATGAGATTCGTTATGTACAAGAATCTCGCGCCCGTTTACAGCAACAAATTTCAGATTTGCAAGCTCAGCTATCACGCTGGTCATCACAAGAGGTTGCAGCAGCTGATGCGTTGCGTCAAACCAATATTGATTTAGAGACTGCGCGTGAAAACGAAGAGAGTTATCTAGAGGTATTGCACGCTGTTCAAGAAAAGCTACCTGCTCACGAAGTAGCCTACTTAGAAGCTCAAAAAGCCCTTGATGAGGCAAGACAAGCTGTGTCATCAACAGATCAGCGTTTGGCTAGTTTGGCTGAGCGTGTGTTGGCAGCTGGTCGTCAGTTAGATCAATTGCATCAAAGACAAGAGCGTCTTAAAGCTGATTTTGGAACATTAGTAAAACCAGATTCAGAAGCACTTAGTTTGGCAACTGACCGCCAAACTATGGCACAGCGTAAAGCTGATGAAGCTCAAGAGATTTCAGAGTCAGCACAAGTTAGTGTTCCTGAGACTGATGCAGCTAGACATAAAGCGCAGCAGACTTTGCAAGAATCCTCTGCTGCATTGAGTCAAACACAGGCTCGTTTAAGTGCTTTGCAAGCACTTCAAGAAAAAGTTCAGGCTCAAGCTAAAGTAGGTCCGTGGTTAGAGCAAAAAGGCTTAAATAAAAAGCAGCGTTTATGGCAAGACCTGCAAGTTGAAAAAGGCTGGGAAACAGCACTTGAGGCGGTATTGCGTGAGCGTGTTACTGCACTACAAGCGGGTGATTTAAATGAGGCTGTTCGTTTAGCTCAAGATGCGCCGCCATCACGCTTAGCTTTTTATTCTGGTCATGGCGTTTCAAATGCTGAAGCCAATGCATCAGGCTTAACAAGCTTGATGAGCCGAGTGCAAGTTAAGGACTCAGCAATCAAAGCTGTTGTTCAAGAATGGCTTGGCAATGTTTACATTGCTGAAAGTCTAGATGATGCGATGCGCCGCAGAGAGCAATTGCCACAAGGCGGTGTTCTGTTGGTTAAAGAGGGACATATCGTTAGTCGTGTTAGCTTGCAGTTGTATGCTGAAGATTCTGAGCAGGCAGGTTTATTGGCGCGTGGTCAAGAAATTGAAAACTTAGATCTTCAATTAAAGGCCCAGCAATTAATTCTTGATGAAGCGCAAAGCGAAGCAACTAGAACTCAATATGCTTATCAGCAAGCTCAGCAGCTAGCGCAACAAGCTCGTCAAACTGCTGAACAGGCAGTTCGTGAAGCTCATAACTTAGAGGTTGAGCGTTTGCAGTTGGCTCAAGCTGATGAAAAGTATAGAACTAGAGCTGAGCAAATTAATCATGAGTTAGAAGAGCTTTCTCATCAATCAGCAGAGCTACAAGCTGTTAGAGATGAGGGGCAATCTGAACTTGATAAGGCGCAGGAAGAAAAGGGTGTTCACGGTGACAGCCTAGCGAATGCTCAAGATACTTATCAGGCGGCCCAGCATGCTCTAGAACAAGCTCGTGAGGCTTTGAGATTGGCTGAGCGTGAAGCGAGTGAGGCATCATTTAATACAAGAACCTTGGTTCAACGTATCTCTGATTTAACTCGCGACCAACAGTCTGCGCAACAACAGGTTGGCGATATTCAAGTGAGCTTAGGTAACTCTCAAGAAGAGTTGCATACCTTATCAGATGAAGCCGCACAAGAGTCGTTACAGAACCTCTTGATTCAGAGAAGTGCGCGCGAAGCAGCCTTGGCAAATGCCAGAACAGAAATGGATGCCATCTCACATCGTTTACGCGAGGGTGATGAGGCGCGTCTCATGATTGAGCGTAGCTTGCAGCCGTTGCGCGATAAAGCGATGGAATTGCAGTTAAAAGAGCAGGCTGCTAGATTGAACGTTGAGCAATTTGCCACCATGTTGATGGATGCAGAAGCTAACGTCGAAGAACTGAAAGCTCGCTTGACCCCAGATATGAAAGTTAGCACTTTGCAGTCTGAGGTGAATAAGCTCAATCAAGAAATTCAAGGTTTAGGCCCTGTCAATATGGCTGCTCTAGAAGAGTTGGCAAGTGCCCAAGAGCGTAAGACATTCTTGGATGCTCAGTCTGCTGACTTGAATGAAGCTATTAACACATTGACAGATGCTATTGCGAAGATCGACTCTGAGACTCGTGAGTTGTTACAAGGTACTTTTGATCAAGTGAATGAACATTTTGCCAAACTATTCCCAGATTTATTTGGTGGTGGTAATGCTAAGTTAGTTATGACTGGTGAAGAAATCCTTGATTCTGGTGTTCAGGTAATGGCTCAGCCTCCTGGCAAGAAGAATTCAACGATTCACCTCTTGTCTGGCGGTGAAAAGGCTTTAACGGCGATTGCATTGGTGTTCTCGTTATTCCAGTTAAATCCAGCGCCATTCTGCTTGCTTGACGAGGTGGATGCGCCATTGGATGATGCTAATACTGGTCGCTATGCAGATATGGTTGCTCGTATGTCAGCTAATACACAATTTGTCTTCATTTCACACAACAAGATCACCATGGAAATTGCTAACCAATTAATTGGTGTCACGATGCAAGAGCAGGGTGTTTCTAGAATTGTTGCTGTTGACTTAGAGGCTGCTGCAACGATGGTGGAGGCTGCTTAATGATGGGATTTTCTGAATTTGCCGCATCCTTAGGATTATCGGAACTTCAGTTGTCCTTAGGCGTGATTGGCTTTAGCTTATTAGTGTTGGTGATGATCTATAACGCGATGCGTATTCGCAATGTCGAGGTTGAAGACTTATCCACTAATATAGATCAAGCATCAGCTTCCGAGTCTAGCTTTACATCAGTGGATGGAGTTGTTGGCAGATCTGAGCCAACTCTTGGCGCAACTGATACACCAATTTCTATTGCAGCAGTATCTTCGGCAAAAATTGATCCGCTAATTGACTGTGTAGTGGCCTTGCGTTTACCTGAGTCAATTACCGGCGAAGAAATTTTGAGTCATTTGGCTGATTGGCCAAAAAATAGCTTATTCACGTGGATGTGTGAAGGTCTCAATGCTGATTCAGCTTGGGAGTCTGTTGTGATCACTGGTGCTTATACCGAACTACAGTTAGCGATTCAGTTAGCGAACCGAACAGGTCCGATAGGCATTGTTGATTTATCTGATTTTGTTTCTAAGGCCCAGGCATTGGCTAATGCCTTGGATGCAGAAATTGATTTGCCACCAGTCAATGAAGTTATTGAAGAGGCAAAAAATTTAGATCAATTTGCAGCTCAAAGCGACATCCAACTCGGAATTACAGTGATCCCTAGAGAGGGCATGTGGAGCTTGTCGACTATTCAATCGGTTGCTACTAAAGCTAAATTTTTATTATCAAGAGATGGTCGTGATTATCAGCGCATTATGTCTAATGTGGTGGTCTATAAGTTGGTGGCAGATCAAGCCAACTTCTTACGTGATGATTTGAGTAAGTCAAATATTCAATATGTCACATTATTATTAGATTTACCGCGCGTGCCATATGCCATGACGCCATTCAAAATTATGCTGGATGACGCTCAGTTACTAGCAGAGTCTTTAAACGGTAACTTGGTTGATGATGCAGGCAGACCTTTGGTGGATGAAGCTGTTTCTTCTATTACGTCTCAGTTGGGTGAGATCTATCAGGCCATGGACCAACAAGGTATTCCTGCTGGATCGGCTACGGCAAGCAGGCTCTTTTCTTAGGTGTCATGATGTTTGATTCGGCCCGTTACGCATGGCTGAAGGAAGAGTTGGCAAGCTTAGATCATGCCTACTACGTTCTTGATGACCCCATTCTTCCTGATGCTGAATACGATAAGTTATATCGTGAGCTTTTAGCTATTGAGAGTAATCACCCAGATTGGGTGACATCAGACTCTCCATCACAGCGCGTTAGTGGTCAAGCCAGTGATTTATTTTCTGAGGTCAAGCATGTTGTCCCGATGCTTTCTCTTAATAATGCGCTGGAAGATAAAGAGGCCGAAGCGTTTGATAAGCGTTGTAGAGAAGGGCTTGATCTACCTGAGGTTGAGTATGCCGCGGAATTAAAATTTGATGGCTTGGCTATTACTCTCAGATATGAAAAAGGTGTTTTAGTCCAGGCAGCTACTCGTGGCGATGGTTACAGTGGTGAGGATGTAACAGCTAATATCAGAACTATTAAAGCCATACCTCTTAAATTAAAAGGTCATGACCATCCTGAAGTATTGGATGTCAGGGGTGAGGTCTTTATGAGTCATAAAGACTTTGATGCATTAAACCGTGCAGCCATAGAGAAGTCAGAAAAAACCTTTGCCAATCCTAGAAATGCTGCAGCAGGTAGTTTGCGCCAATTGGACCCTAGAGTTACAGCGCAAAGAACGCTGTCATTTTTTTCATATGGAATTGGGCAATGTGAGCCATCTAGCTTTGTACCTAACACCCATTCGGATTTATTAAATTTGTACGCAAGCTGGGGCTTACCAGTTTGTGAGCATCGTGCGGTACTAAAGTCGATTGATGGTTTGATGGGCTTCTATCGACAAATTGGTCAGTTAAGAGATCAATTGCCTTATGACATTGATGGGGTTGTTTACAAAGTTAACTCCAGAGAGTTGCAAGAAGATTTGGGATTTGTTTCTAGAGCGCCACGTTTTGCTGTGGCCCACAAGTTTCCAGCTCAAGAAGCTTTGACAACAGTTTTAGGTATTGATGTGCAAGTTGGTAGAACGGGGGCCATTACTCCGGTTGCGAGATTGTCCCCAGTGGTGGTGGGTGGTGTCACAGTCACTAATGCTACTTTGCATAATGAAGATGAGGTTCGCCGAAAAGATATTCATATTGGTGATACGGTAGTTGTGAGGCGGGCTGGCGATGTTATTCCTGAGGTGGTTTCCGCCATCAAGGAAAAAAGACCTGCAGATGCAGCATTATTTGTAATGCCCATTGCGTGCCCGATTTGTGGCTCTCACATTGAAAAGCCTGAAGATGAGGCTGTGGCTAGATGCAGCGGCGGATTGTTTTGTCCTGCGCAGCGTAAACAAGCGTTATTGCATTTTGCGCAACGTCGCGCCATGGATATTGAGGGCTTGGGTGAAAAGATTGTTGATCAATTGGTTGACCTTCAGATTGTTAGAACGCCAGCAGATTTATATAAGTTAGGTTTGATGGCATTAGCTAATCTAGAGCGCATGGGTGAAAAGTCAGCGGAAAACCTTTTGGCTGCCATTAACCAATCTAGAAAAAATTCTTTGGCTAGATTTATCTTTGCTTTGGGTATTCGTCATGTGGGTGAAAGTACGGCTAAAGATTTAGCTAAGCATTTTGGCGGTATTCATCAAGTTATGGATGCTAAAGAAGAAGATTTGCTGCAAGTGAATGATGTTGGTCCGGTAGTGGCGCAATCACTGGTGAGCTTTTTTAGTGAGGCTCATAACCGTGAGGTGATTGAGCAGTTATTGGCGGCAGGAATAGAGTTGGAGGTCGAGCAATCGACTATTAACCCAGAGTTGGTTGGTAAGACATTTGTATTAACTGGGACTTTGCCAACGATGTCTAGAGATCAAGCAAAAGCTTTATTAGAAAAAGCTGGCGCTAAAGTGGCTGGCTCTGTTTCAGCAAAAACTAGTTTTGTTGTTGCTGGTGCGGATGCGGGCAGTAAGCTTGAAAAAGCTCAAGAGCTTGGCGTGGCTGTGATTGATGAGGCCCAAATGCTTGCTATGCTAATAAATTGATATTTCTCTTACAGCTATGTGAGAAAAATCTTACATAATTTTCAGATATTTCTGACAAGAGATTACAGTTAAATTATTACTTCTATCAAATAATATATCTTCATAATTTATTAGGGAGGTAAGTATTGGATATTAGAAAATTTTGCTATTTGTACCTCTCAAAAATGAGTCATCCTGACATTAATTTTGCTGATAAGTTAGGCGAGGTTCTTGAGTTGGATTCATCTGCATATCATTTGACTGCCAGCGGCATTGTCATCAATGGTGGTTCGATCTTATTGATATACCATCGTTATATTAAAGAATGGATGCAGCCGGGTGGTCATATTGACATCAACGAAAAACCGCACGTCGCTGCGCAAAGAGAAGTCTTAGAGGAAACTGGCTGGGGTAGCACTCTTGTTGGTAGCGAAACTCCAATTGATATTGACATACACTTAATTCCAGCAAATCCGATTAAATCTGAGCCTGCACACTGGCACATTGATTGTGCATATTTGCTTTCGCCTACAAGTTATTCTCAGCAACCGGATATGGAAAAATCTATGTGGTTCAGTTTTGATGATGTTGAAAATAAGCGGGTAAAACGAGTGCTTAATGGTTTAAACAGCCAGCGCTTCTAATAGTTCTGTTTCTAATTGAATTTGTATTTTTGAG
>JAOAUK010000035.1:14324-17866 GCA_030157655.1 Polynucleobacter sp.
TTAAACAGCCAGCGCTTCTAATAGTTCTGTTTCTAATTGAATTTGTATTTTTGAGTCTTTAGAAAGATTTTCACCTGCCAATAAGAATACGTCTTCGATACGCTCACCCAAGGTATTAATTCTGGCGGTATGTAAAGAAATCCCATGTTCGGCCAAAATCTTTGCAATTGCATATAGGATGCCGCTTCTGTCATTGGCTGATACTGATAGAACAAAGTACTGACCTCGATCATCTGCTCGCAGGCTGACACGTGCTTGTATAGGAAAACTTCTGGACTGTCTGGATAGGCGACCCTGATTAGCTGCTGGTAGGGGTGCTACTTTCTTTAATACCTCAGCTAAATCATGTTCAACCAATTGAATGATGTCACGGTAGTGGCCACCTTCACGCAATAGATTGGTGCCAGAAATTTGGAATGTATCTAGAGCGTAACCATGTTGGGTTGTATGAATGCGAGCATCTAGGATTGAGAACCCTTGTTGATCAAAGTAGGAGCAAATTCTGGCGAATAGATCTGGTTGGTCCTTGATATAAACAGCAACTTGTAGACCTTCGCCAACCGGTGATAGACGTGCTCTGACAATTGGTTCTTCGTGGTTTACTCGACCGTACAAATGTTTGGTTAGCCAAGCAATATCGCCGGGTTCATGTCGTAAGAAGAATGGGATATCTAATTGTTTCCAAAGTTCTTCATGTGCATCAGCTTGCAACCCAAATAGGCGCAACATCTTTTTAGCTTCAGATTGGTTTTGCTCAAGCTCTGAGCTCACATCATGCTGTCCGCCGCCGATCACGCGCAAAGTGAGTTTGTATAGGTCTTCAAGAAGTTTGCCTTTCCAGGCATTCCATACTTTAGGGCTGGTACCTCGAACATCGGCTACTGTTAGCAAATACAGGGCAGTGAGTCTTCTCTCAGTTTTGACACGTTTGGCAAATGCCTTGACTACATCGGGGTCGCCAATGTCTTGTTTCTGAGCCACCTGACTCATGGTGAGATGTTCGGCAACTAACCAAACCAAGATATCTGTATCTTCTTTGCTTAAGCCATGTTGCTTACCAAATAGACGAGCATCTTTCTTGCCTAATTCTGAGTGGTCACCACCACGACCTTTAGCAATATCATGGAATAGGGCTGCCAAAATCAATAACCATGGCTTGTCATAGTTAGCGGCTAGCTGGCTACAAAATGGAAATTCATGGGTGTGCTCAACAACCCAGAATCTGCGCACGTTACGCAGAACCATCAGAATGTGTTGGTCTACTGTGTATACGTGGAATAAGTCATGTTGCATTTGACCTACGATGCGCCTGAAAGCCGGTAAGTATCTGCCCAATACGCTGGTTTGATTCATTAATCTAAAAGCGTGGGTAATGCCATCGTGTTGTTTCACGATATCCATAAAACATGCGCGGTTCTCAGGGTCATTGCGCCACTGAGCATTCATGAGACCTCTAGCGTTATAGAGACCCCTTAATATTTGCGCTGAAAATCCTTTTACTCCAGGTGTTTTTGTATAGAGCAAAAATGCTCGCAAAATTTGTTCTGGATGTTTTTCAAACAGCAGTGGATCAACAATATCTAATAGGCCTTGTTTTTCAACAAAATGCTCTGATACGGGTCTAGTGATTCTTGATTCTTTAGGGAAAAGAATAGCTTCAATATTTTGCAGAAGAATTTCATTTAGCTGGGTGACTGCTTTAGCTGCCCAGTAATATCTCTTCATGATTTTTTCGCTAGCGCGCGTACCATTTTCCGAGTCCAGCCCAAACGCTTCTGCTAGTTGTGTTTGTAAATCAAATACCAGAACATCTTGACGTCGTTTGGCAACTAAATGTAATTGAGTTCTTAAAGTTTGCAAGAACTTTAAGTTGCGACTGATTTCTAATGACTCGCGTTTGGTGAGCAAACCCTTCTTATGCAAATCAGAGAAGCTATTACCTAATTTCGCTGCTTTGGTCATCCATAAAATCACCTGCAAGTCTCTCAAGCCACCAGGGCTCTCTTTACAGTTAGGTTCTAAAGAGTAGGGGGTGTCGTTGTGTTTGTGATGCCTTTGGCGAAGCTCTAGAAGCTTTGCTTGATAAAAAGCTTTGGCATCCATGGCAGCATTAAATTGCACCAAAAAGCGACGATACAACTTCTTGTCACCACCTACCCAGCGTGACTCTAGTAAGGACGTTCTGACCGTGATGTCTGCCGCAGCTTCTTGTAGACACTCATTAATGTTTCTTACAGATGATCCGATTTCAATGCCTAAATCCCAGCATCGAGTAATAAATGCCTCTACCTTGGGATTAACAATCAATAAATCTTCAGCGCTTAATTTTTCTGACAGCAACACCAAAATATCGACATCAGAGTATGGAAATAGTTCGCCACGCCCAAAGCCGCCGACGGCAATAAGCGCCGCATACTGTTCAAGACCGCTCTCTTGCCAAGCGAGCAATAACTGTTGGTCAGTTAGTTGACAGACGTCTTTGGTTAGCTTGCTAACGTTCAGATCCTTCTTAAATTCCTCAAATCGCGCTTGACGACGGGTTTTAAGGGTGGCGAGGGTGTCCATGACTCAAGGTCTAAATTGGAGACTGCCAACGCATTCTGGCGGAGGTGGACTGCCTGCTGAGTAGGTTAAAACTTCAACGCCGGTTGCTGTCACCAAGCAAGTGTGTTCCCATTGCGCGGATAGGCTTCTATCTTTGGTTTTAACTGTCCATTGATCTGGCATCGTACGGATATCTCGTTTACCAGCGTTGATCATTGGTTCAATCGTAAAAGTCATGCCTTCGTAGAGTTTTTCGCCAAGCCCTGGTTTGCCATAGTGAACAATCTGAGGTTCATCATGGAAAACTTGGCCAATGCCATGACCGCAGTATTCGCGAACAACTGAGTAGCCAGCGCCTTCAGCATGGCTTTGAATTGCATGACCAATGTCACCTAATGTACAGCCCGGTTTAACTTGAGCAATCCCTAGCCACATGCATTCATAAGTAACCTGGGAGAGTCGCTTGGCCAAAATGGATGGTTCACCTACGGCAAACATCCTGCTTGTATCGCCAAAATAGCCTGTTGGAGTGATCACAGTGATATCTAAATTGACCACGTCACCATCTTTGAGGATTCTGTCGCCAGGTATGCCATGGCAAATCACGTCATTGACTGAGGTGCAAATTGATTTTGGGAAAGGTGGGTAGCCTGGTGGTTGGTAGTTAAGAGGGGCAGGTACCGTTTTTTGAACATTGACCATGTATTCATGGCAAATGCGGTCTAGCTCACCTGTGGTCACGCCAGCCTTAACAAACGGCGTGACATGGTCCAACACTTCGCTAGCCAAGCGGCCAGCTTCACGCATGCCAGCTATAAATTCAATAGAAGAGGGTTTTTTAGTTTCGGTCAACATACCCCGATTATCCAGCATAAATTCATTGTTTTCATGGCTTTAATACTATTTTTAGGGTAGAATATGGGCACTGTTTCAGATGGTCTGGGACAGAATCACGAACCAAGCCGTCCAGGGTGGCACTTTTTAGTGCAGTCAGGACT
>JAOAUK010000036.1 GCA_030157655.1 Polynucleobacter sp.
TTCGTAATGACGCATTAATTACTCCTTATGGATAAAAGTCACCTGGGCGTCTCAGCTATCACTGTTTAGATAACTGACCAGTGTGACAAGGTAAAAAAACTACAGCCTTAGATTGTAGCAAAAATACTTTGCCAATCCTCAGTTTTTCGTGAATTTGCCTCTAAAAGAGCCAATTGGAGGGCAATTCGAGCCTTGGGAGGGGATAAATCCCTTGCAGATAGCCAATTCCAAGCGGTGTCTGGCTCGGGAACCTCAGAAAATACCGCTCCAGCACCCGTTCTAGATGACCTGACCACCGCCACCCCCGTTTGGGCAGCCCAAACCAATCTTTCAGCCAATACCTTATTAACGCTACCCTGCCCTGTACCAGCAATCACAATGCCCTCAACGCCTTGGGCGACGAGTGCATCAACCAACTCCCCCTTAGCACCGCCATGGCTAGTCAGAATCTCCACCCAAGGCCAATGAGCCTCTCCAGGCAAGCTCAGGTCAGCTTGACGCTTATGAATTGGGCCGTCTAACTCTCTGGCATTAACTACCAAAGCATCTAGCGCATGGGTGTGTTGTTTTGATAAGTCTCTGGCTAGACAGGGTTTACCAGCCATCACAGCCAAAATGCCGTATTGCTCTAAGTACCTAGCCTCTTTGGCAAGATATAAGGCTGCCCGTAAATTGGGTGGACCATCAGCATGATCGGCGTTTGAGGGTAGCATCGCCCCCGTTAAAACAACTGCCTTTTTGTAGTGACTAGCTAACTTACCTAAAGTGGCGTGTAAAAACACCCCCGTTTCCTCCATGGTATCCGTGCCATGGGTAATCACAATACCCAAGACTGACTCATCCTCTAAACCAGCCTTCACTGCCCAGCCCAGCTTGATTAATAACTCTTCAGTCATGTGCCGGCTATCGATATTAGCCACTTGAATTGCTTGCACATCGCCAATGTCAGACTCCAAACCAATGTCATGAAGTAACTCAGCAACACTAATTTGAGCAGCTTGATATGCCAAAGGCTTATTAGGATCACTGGCCAAGCCAGCAATCGTGCCTCCCATACCCAAAAGTAATAAATGACCAGAATTCATAGAAAACATTATCAATGGGTATTGCATCTTATGAAATCACTGTATAGAATGACAGTATGGACAAAAACACAGCCAAACCTAAGCTAACAGCTCGCCAAGAAGAGATTCTTAGCCTGATTACTGATGCGATCTCTCGTAGTGGTTTACCGCCGACACGAGCTGAGATTGCCACTCGCTTAGGTTTTGCCTCTGCCAATGCAGCAGAAGAACATTTACGCGCCCTAGCACGCAAAGGTTATGTTGAGTTGACTCCAGGAACTTCACGAGGCATCAAACTTCCTAAGCAACTCAACCTCCCTATTCCAGCACTACAGCAACTCACGCTGCCATTAATCGGACGCGTGGCAGCTGGTTCACCAATCTTAGCTGTAGAACATATTCAAAAACAGGTTCCATGTGATCCATCACTGTTTGATAAAGGTGCAGACTATCTTTTGAAAGTGCGCGGCATGAGTATGAAAGATGCGGGCATTTTGGATGGCGACTATTTGGCGGTGAAGAAAACCAGTGAAGTTCGTAATGGTGAAATCGTTGTCGCTCGTTTAGATGATGAAGTCACTGTAAAGCGCTGGTCACAGTCTAAAGGTCCTCATGGCGTCAAAATTGAATTGATTGCAGAAAATCCGGATTTTGAAAACATCATCGTTGACCCACGTCGCGATGAGATCACCATTGAAGGTCTTGCTGTAGGTCTTATTAGACCAGGCGGTCTATAAGCACCATTAGTCATCGACTAATAAATAGATGGTTGCCCATCAGGGCGATTCTTAAAGCGTTTATGTATCCAGTAATACTCAGGAATACGAGGCTTGATCACCTCTTCAAAGTATTCATTCATTCTTGCTGTATCTGCTACTGGATCATCTGATGGGAAATTAGGCCACGGCTTACCCACATGACAGTCATACCCAGAACCATCTGCACGCAGCGTTGTAAAGATCGGACAAACTTGGGCACCAGCCAACTTTGCTGTTTTAGATACGGCCAACACTGTATTGGTTGGCACTCCAAAAAACGGCACAAATTCCGAATCATTTCTACCTAGATCCATATCTGGAGATAAACAAACAAAAGTGCCTTTGCGAGTCTCACGGATTAATTCACGACCATGACTTTGCCGGAGCAACATCCTTGCACCAAAACGCTCACGCCACTTTTTAATGCGTGGTTCAAAGTATTCATTTCTCATGAACACATACAAGGTAATACCGGGTGCTGCTTTAATTTTCTTAAGATGCATGGTGATAGCAATTAAGCCCGCTTCGATACCCACCATGTGCATACTGACATAAAGGCGAGGCTGACCATCATTCATATCCACTTCCGGATAGACAGTCACAAACTCATCAATGGATTGAGGACTGCCCAACCAAAGACGGCCACGTTCGGCAAAACTTCTGCCCAATAAACGCCAGTGCTGCTTTGCTAATTGATCTCGCTCGACCTGACTCAAATTTGGGAAACATGCCTTTAGGTTGGCATTAATTACTTTTACACGAGATTTAGAAAACATTGGGGCCACAGATGCCAAGCCATATCCAATGCGCACAACCCAGCCATAAGGGATCACGGCCAACAACCATAAGAAGCCATGTGCAAGAATGTTTAGAAATGTTTTCACAAGGGTTATTTTCTCACGAACATGTTTTATTCATCCGCTAAATAACCCTAGCTCTTACTCGCCATCATTTTTATTGATTTGTCATTTACTTATAAAAAATATAAATTACTACTTTATAAATAAGGAGACAAGATGATCGATACACTAACACTCAAAGAAACATTTGAAAGCAATGGCTTTAGCGCCACTCAGGCAAGTTCGCTTAGCCATGCGATGCATGAACTAGCAAAAGATAAAGATTACCTAGCTACCAAAGACGAACTACACCAAGTGCGTAACGAACTAAAAAATGACATCAAAGAAGTTAGAGAGGAAATAAAAGACGTCAGAGGAGAAATTAAAGATCTTCGAACGCAAATGACCAATTTATGGGATTGCTTAAAAGATTTGCGCAAAGAGATGACCAAAGACATGGAAAATCTTGAAAATAGATTGCTACACAAACTTACTTATCGAACCATGCTCAGCCAATTATCAATAGGCACAATATTAGTTACCCTAATGATTTATTTTCATCAGCAATAATGGAGTGAAACAACTACTTCTTGGCAGATTTCTTCTGGCGTTTTTCAATTTTTTCATTAATGATTGCCAGTGTTTTAGGGTCGGGGTCTGACCATGATGCGCCAGATTGATTAGCCATATAAACAACTGCAGATGCAAATTGCTCAACGCTCAAATCTGGCTTACCTCCTTTTGCAGGCATGGCACGAACACCTGAATATCCATCCGATGTAATGTGGATTTGCCCCTCTTTGATTAATGGGGCCCACTTCGCCTTATCCCCCACCTTAGGGGCTCCAGCTACACCTGCGCCGTGACAAGAAAAACAAACCTGTTTATAAGTAGCCTCACCATTAGCGTGAGCCAAAGTCACGTTAAAAATTGAAAGAATAGATACAAGGAATACAAGGAGGGGTAGTTTTTTCATGATTGGCGAATATTAATATTTGGTTTAATCACTGCTGATGGTACAGACAATTAATAAATTGTGTTGTGTAGGGTTTTAGGCAATAAAAAAGCCCCTGATAAGGGGCTTTTAGGTATTTTGGGGTGGCTGATGGGGCT
>JAOAUK010000037.1 GCA_030157655.1 Polynucleobacter sp.
CTTACGAGGAGTTTCGAAAAAGGTGATTGATAAAACAATTGCGCAAAACAAAGGCAACATCTCTAAAGCTGCAAGAATTTTAGGTGTCTCAAGAACGACACTTTATCGTTACCTTAAATCATCGATTGATTAGACATTTTTAGGCTTGCTGGTAAAAGAGCCTAATGGTTTGGTGGGCTTTTGACTTGGATTTTTTCTGTGAGTTTTCTTGGGTGCGGCAGTGCTTTCACCACTTGGCTTTTTTTGCCCGCTACGTTTTGTTTGGTTGGCTCCTTTAGGCGCTGCAGCACTATGTCTTGCTTGAGCATGTCGTTGAGGTGCTTGTTGGCTTCTTAGTTGAATGGGTTGCGCAACTGCATGAGGATCTGGCTCAAAACCAGCTATTACTTCTCTAGGCAAGGTTTGTTTAATTAACCTTTCAATATCTTTTAGCATCACGTGTTCATCTACGCACACAAGTGATACCGCAACACCATTAGAGCCAGCTCTGCCTGTTCGACCAATACGATGGACATAGTCTTCTGGCACATTAGGTAGGTCGTAATTGACTACGTGAGGTAATTGGTCGATATCAATACCTCTGGCAGCAATATCTGTCGCTACTAGAGTAATAATTTTTCCTGCTTTGAAATCAGCTAATGCTTTAGTTCTCGCTGTTTGGCTTTTATTGCCATGGATTGCCATTGCAGAAATGCCATCTTTTTCTAATTGAAGCACTAATTTATTGGCACCATGTTTGGTTCGTGTAAATACTAGTACCTGTTGCCACTGATTAGATTTAATCAGGTGGGCTAGTAAAGGATGTTTACTACCTCTATCAACTGGATGAATCACTTGAGTAATTGCATCATTGGTGGAGTTGCTTCGTGCTACCTCAATCAAAGCAGGTGAATTGAGTAAATCATTTGCAAGTGCTTTTATTTCTGAAGAGAAGGTTGCTGAGAATAATAAATTCTGACGTTGTTTAGGTAGTGCTGCCAGAATCTTCTTAATGTCACGCAAGAAGCCCATGTCTAGCATTCTGTCTGCTTCATCAAGGACTAGTATTTCTATTTGATTTAATGAAATAGCTCCTTGCCCCATGAGATCAAGAAGTCTACCCGGCGTAGCCACCAAAATATCAATACCACTTTGTATGGCTTTGATTTGAGGGTTGGCGCCGACACCGCCAAAAATCACGGTTGACTTTAGTGGCGTGTGTTTTCCGTAGGTAAGTACTGATGCATGAACTTGTGCGGCCAGTTCTCTGGTTGGTGTCAGTATTAAGGCGCGTACTTGTCGACGACGACTTGTTTGCTGTAATGGGGATTCTAAAAGTCTTTGTAGAACGGGAAGGGTAAAGCCAGCTGTTTTACCTGTACCTGTTTGAGCAGCTGCTAATAAATCACCACCATTCAAGATGGCTGGTATTGATTGTTGCTGAATGGGTGTTGGGCTTGTGTAGCCGTGCTCAATAATTGCTTTGAGAATATCTTTGGATAAATTTAGTTCTTGAAATTGCATAGGTACCAATTAAGTTTTGACCTGTGCTCAACAAAAACAAATTTTGGGAGGTCAATGAGTGAACTGCATGAGAAGAATTAGAGCGCAGTTTGAATGTACAGATGTCCCATTTTAGTTGATTAGTGGCTTATTCGTCTGATTTATCTGACTCTTACCTAATGCCTATCAGTTAAAATCACTGGCTATTGAGATATTTCTGATTTATTTAGTCCAAGTGACTGAAAAGACAGAAAATTAACCCAGCAGTTGCTGGTATGACTGCTAACAATGATCACCTTAAATAACGTTTCTCTACGTCGTGGCGCTAAATTATTACTAGATAAAGCGACCGTCACCCTGAATCCTGGGGAAAAGGTCGGCTTAGTTGGACGTAATGGTGCCGGCAAATCAACCCTATTTGCATTGCTAAACGGTTCATTGCATGAAGATGGCGGTGATTTTTCAATTCCAAAGATTTGGCGTATGGCGCAAGTTGCGCAAAATATGCCAGAAACAGATGAGTCCGCCACCGATTTTGTTATTGCTGGCGATACACGATTAATCGAGTTAAGACAGACCTTGGTAGCAGCTGAGTTAGCAGAAGATGGCATGGCTATGGCGCATGCTCACGTTGATTTGGCTGATGCTGGTGAGCATGATGCGATTTCTAGAGCCCAATCTTTGATTTTGGGTTTGGGGTTTAAGGTCAGTGAGCTAGATCAGCCTGTGAATAGTTTTTCTGGTGGTTGGCGTATGCGTTTGCAACTGGCTCGTGCGCTGATGTGTCCATCAGATTTGTTATTGCTTGATGAGCCAACTAATCACTTGGATTTGGATGCCTTGGTTTGGCTGGAAGCTTGGTTAAAACGCTATGCTGGAACAATGATTGTGATATCTCATGATCGAGAGTTTTTGGATGCCGTCACTAATGTAACTTTACACATTGAACATGCCAAATTGAATCGATATGGCGGCAATTACAGTTCTTTTGAAATGATGCGCGCTCAGCAACTAGAGTTGCAACAAGCTTCATTTGCCAAACAACAAGAGAAGATTGCTCATTTACAGAAATTCATTACAAGATTTAAAGCTAAGGCTAGTAAGGCTAAACAGGCTCAGAGTAGGGTCAAGGCCTTGGAGCGGATGGAGAAAATTGCTCCAGTTTTAGCTGATGCTGAATTTACTTTTGAATTCAAGGAACCGCAAAATTTACCAAATCCAATGCTAGCAATCAGTGATGCAAGTTTTGGCTATCAGGTGGACGGTGTAAATAAAATCATTATTAAGGATGTTAATAAGTCCGTTTTGGCTGGGCAACGTATTGGCATCTTGGGTGCGAATGGTCAAGGTAAGTCTACATTGGTTAAGACGATTGCCAGAACTATGCCTCAGTTGGCGGGTGTTGTGACAGAAGGTAAGGGCTTAAACATTGGGTACTTTGCTCAGCAAGAACTAGATGTTTTGAGATCTGAAGATAATCCACTGGAGCACATGATTCGTCTTGCTAAAGATTTAGGGCCTAACGCTGCTGAGTCTGGTAAAGAGCAAGACTTAAGAAACTTTTTAGGTACCTTCAATTTTGCTGGCGACATGGTCAAACAGGCAGTTGGCACCATGAGTGGTGGCGAGAAAGCACGTTTAGTTTTAGCTATGATTGTTTGGCAACGACCTAACTTATTATTGTTAGATGAACCAACTAACCACTTAGATCTTGCCACTAGAGAAGCTTTATCAATGGCTCTTAATGAGTTTGAAGGCACGGTCATGTTAGTCAGTCATGATCGTGCGCTATTAAGAGCTGTGTGCGATGAATTCTGGTTAGTGGGTCGCGGGGAAATCAAGCCATTTGATGGCGACTTAGATGACTATCAGCGTTACTTACTAGATGAGTCTAAGCGTTTGCGTGAGGAAGCCAAGGTTGCATCTGAAGTAGTTGAATCCTCATCAATTCAAGTGCATGCAGTGTCTACTTCAGAGCCGGTAGTAAAAACTAATGAGCAGAGGAAATTGGATGCTGCTCGCCGTCAAGAAATGAATGCTTTAACAAAGCCTATCAAAAAGAAGATAGAAAAAGCTGACAAAGAGATGGCAGAGCTTAATCGCCAAAAAACCGATATTGAAACTCAATTGCTACAACCCATTGCTCCAGCAGAAATTGCTCAGTTAGGCAAAAGCCTTAAGTTAATTAATGATCAGTTAGCCTCCATAGAGGAGGAGTGGTTAGAGTGGGTTGCTAATGTTGATGAAATTGAGGCACGCTTCAATTAGTTTAAATGTATTGATTATTGTCATCTCAACATGAGTTGGTGCGTTATAGGTATATAGGTTGATTTAAGATATTAGTAGTTAGTTCAAATCATTTGATAAATTGGAACAGTGAAACATGATGAATGGCAACGTTAAAAAACTCGGTGGAATTAGCGCCTTAGCAATGGCAACCATTATTTTGGTGGGCTGTGCCACAACTCCGGTTGGTCCAAGCTTAACCGTGATGCCAGCACCTGGTAAGCCGTTTGATGTTTTTAAAAACGATGACAAAGAATGCCGTGAATATGCGCAAAACTCGCTAAATACAACTGCTGATGAAATCGCAGCAAAGAACACTGCAAAAACTGCTGTAGTTGGAGCTGTATTGGGTGCGGTTGCTGGTGCGGTTGCTGACGGTGGTAGCTCAAGAAATGTGGGCACAGGTGCTGCTGTTGGTCTACTGGGTGGTGCTGCAATGGGGGCTGCTGGTGGTGGTGATGCATCAAAAGAAGTGCAACGTCGTTATGACATCGCATATCAGCAATGTATGTATTCAAAGGGTAATCAGGTTCCAGGTTATGCAATTCAAAAACCAGCCGATCCTGCACCTCCTGCACCTAAAAAATAAGAGATCGCATATAAAAAAGGCTTCTTCGGAAGCCTTTTTTGTGTCTGTTAATCAATAAGCTAGATCAACTAATTTGATATTCAAACCTCAACAGGTGGGTGCTGTTGTTCAAATCGCCTTGCTGTGCGTTTGAATAACGTCATGAGTAGTGCGGCAGCTATAGCCAAGCTCATGCTGTTTGCAAACCAGAAGCCTTGAGCGCCTTGTAGTAATTCTGGGATATTGCCAGTTAAATTAAAACCTAAAATGTAGCCACCACCCAATCCGACCCCCCACAAGGAGATAGCGTAGATCCACATGGGCCAAAACGCTACTCGGTAGCCGCGCAAAATGAATGCTGAAGTGACTTGTAACGCATCAAATATTTGATAGAAAGCAATAAACAAAAATAGTGGAATTGCTGCCAATCTAACTTCTTCTGGGGGTGCATATAAATCAAGTAGGGGGTATTTAAATTGCCAAACAAGCAAACCCACCAATACGCAAATGCTGGTTGTAAAAATTAAGGATGACCATCCAATTTCTTTAGCCAATCTTGGTTGATCTGCGCCAATGGATTGTGCAACTAAGGTTGATGTGGCAATTGATAGTGATAGGGGTAGCATATACAACACAGTACCCAAGTTAGCGACAATCTGATGGCCTGCAAGAGGTAAGGTACCTAGACGAGCAATAAACAATGCCATGAAAGCGAATGAGGTTACCTCTATCAAATAGCTAAGGCCAATTGGTAGGCCTAACTTTAATAGTGTGCCGATTTTGTGTTTGTCTGGCCAACTGAAGCGTTGGTAAACGGCAAAGATTTGATAGAACTTACCTTGATAAACAATCCATAGTGCAGTGATCATCCAAAGCCAGTTAATCATTACTGTGGCCAATGCGCATCCCGGGCCACCCATGGGTTCAACTCCTAATCCACCATATATGAGCCATGCATTAAGAGGAATCTTTATCAATAAGCCAGCAATTTGTAGCCAAGTGATGACAGCAGGTTTTGAGACTGCGTTATGAAAGGCTACTAACACTCTCATGGCCATACTGGCGGGCAAGCCCCAGGCAACAATTTGTAAATACAAAATAGCTTTTGCCTCGACTTCTGGGCTTGCATTTGCAATAGATAGCAGTAGCTCTGGGTTCGCTAATATCAAGATGCCAAAGAAACTCAAACCAAGCGATAGCCACCAGCCTTGGCGAACCTCTTCGCCGATTTCATTAAAGCGCTTTGCTCCAAATAATTGGCCAGCAATTGGGGCCAGTGCAGATACAACACCCGTTAAGCCAACATAGATACTGATAAATACAGAGCTAGCCATGGCAAGTGCAGCCAGGTCATCTGCAGAATAGCGTGCCACCATGGCAGTATCCATGACGCCAAAAGCGATAACAGCTAATTGGCCAACCAGTAGTGGACCTGCTAATCCAATAAGTTTAGGTACATCTCTTTGAAGTTTAGCGAGCATTGCCTATGACTTTATATAAACGCAGTCTCTCGTTTCTATCGCTTACGCGCCGGTCTTCCCAAATTAATTCAAGCGTGATCCCAATGCGTTCAGCTGTTTGTCTCGCCATGCCTGGTTGATTGCTAATCCATAGATCGCAGCTTGCATCATCCTTAAACTTTAACGATGTGAAATATACAAATGATCCTAGTTGACCATCACCTAAATGAGTTGAGTTGATGCATTTGGCATCCTTAGGTGTGGCAGCAACCAATCGTGCCGCTACTGATTCATAAGTCTTTGCATAGTTAATGGTTGGTAACCACAGTGTCATTAATAAGACCCATGTGAGAGTGGTTCCTGATGCTGAAATGACGACTGCTCGCCAAATAACCTTAGGTGCTCGTGAAGTTCTCCATTTGACAACCATGACCCAAAGTATTGTTGCAGCAATTGCAGCTAACAGGGCTATCCAATTAATTTCATGAATAAAGCCTGGAACTTTTCTAGCAACATTTCTAGCAAGACCGGCGGGGAAGTTGGTTGTCATGGCAAACCACATCACCCAAATAAATATACCAATCACAGTAAAGCTTAATAGGGCTAGCCAATCAATAAAACTAATCACGCTACGTTTAATAATGGGGAGGCTAAAGCATGCCCAAATGACCATCGGTGGAATGATGATTAGTAAAGATTGTTCGTTGAGTGCGGTCAAGTGGGTTAAATACACTAAGCCGGCAATAACCAAGCCCAAAGGTAATGCCATATTAGGATTGCGAATGCCTCCTAATGGATAGTTGGCACCTTTCCGCCAGAACCAAATGCTCCAGAGGGCCAGTGGCCAAATTGGCCATGAATAGAGCGGCAAGTTACGTGCTAGAAATCCAATTGATTTAGCAGAAGCTACAGCTTGAATGCTGTCGTTAGACCACCATTCTTGCCAAGCTTGGTTGATCAGTGCTGGTGGTAAATCAAATAACCACCATAAGGCAGGCCATAAACCAATCCCAAGTACAGATATTAGCCAAGTCATGCCTAGCCATTTTGCATTGGGTTTCACTTCACAAATGGCTAATGAAATTAATAGGCCAGCAAACATTAATACAAACAGCCAGAGTGATGCTGATAGTGCAATCACTGCCAAGCCAACACCAGTCCAAAAGCCACCTTGTATAGGCTTATCCAAGCCACGAACTAGGCCATAGAGAAGGGTGGTGACGCCTAGTAATTGAGCTAATGCTGGGGTTGTTTCATGCGCACGCGTTGCTAAGCCAATGCACGCCAAAAAAATCATCAGAGCACTATCGGCTAATGTGCGACCGTAATCTCTTGGCTCTGGTTGACCACCTAAAGCAAAAGCAGTTGGTTGTACTTCAGGTCTGCGACCTAATAAGTATGATGCGTGCCAAATTGCTGCGCAACTCAAGAAAAAGCATGCAGCTGAATAAATTCCTGCAGCATTTGTCGCTCCAAGAAGAGGGGCGAAAGTTTTAATAAGTGCGCCACCAATCCAATACGGTAGCGGGCCAGCCAAAATATCTGCTCGACCGTCAATGTGGGGTAGAAGCCAATCCTGTAATGAACCATTGGCTAAAGTCCACATGGCACCGAAGCCAGCGGCATCATCATTTTTCCAAGGGTCTCTACCGAAAATACCAATCAAGCCATAAATAGCTGTAATTAAAACCAATACATACCTAGGTAAGGTCGTAGTGGCAGCAGCAGTTAGTTTGATGGGTCTCATGTGTCTTAAATTGTGACCTGATTTTTAAATGATGAAAAGCATCTAAGCAAAAAAGGCAGCGTGAGCTGCCTTTTTATTGTCCAAGCGGAGCAGAAGCTTAGGCTGATTTCTTGCCTGTAGCTTTTGCGCCAAACTTTTGACGGAATTTCTCAACACGACCAGCTGTGTCCATAATCTTTTGAGTACCAGTGTAGAAAGGGTGTGACTCAGAAGAAGTTTCGATCTTAGCCAATGGATACTCTTGACCATCTTCCCACTTGATTGTTTCTTTAGTAACAATAGTAGAGCGTGTTTTGAAGCTGAAGTTGTTTGATACGTCTAAGAAAACAACTTCTTTGTAATCTGGGTGAATGCCTTGTTTCATTTAAATAGTACTTGCCTGAATTAAAACGAGAATTGTAGCAAAAAATACTAGATATGGGCTTAATTTGGGTAAAACTGACTGGAAAACCACGTTTTTCAGCCAGTTTTCATCAAAAATTAACCGCCACGACGCATCAATTCGAAGAATTCAGCGTTATTTTTAGTGGATTTGAGCTTATCAACAATAAAGTTCATCGCTTCAATGTCATCCATGTCAGAAATAAGCTTGCGCAGTACCCAGATCTTCTGGAGAAGTTCTGGCTTGATGAGCAACTCTTCGCGACGTGTACCTGACTTGTTCAAGTTGATAGCTGGGTAAACGCGGCGCTCAGCAAGACGGCGTTCTAAATGAACTTCCATGTTACCGGTGCCCTTGAATTCTTCATAGATCAAATCATCCATACGGCTACCAGTCTCAATAAGAGCTGTTGCGATGATGGTTAGTGATCCACCTTCTTCGATATTACGTGCTGCGCCAAAGAAACGCTTAGGTCTTTGTAATGCGTTGGCATCAACACCACCAGATAGAACTTTGCCTGATGAAGGAACGACCGTGTTGTAGGCACGTGCTAGACGTGTAATAGAGTCAAGCAAAATGATGACATCACGTTTCATTTCCACCAAACGTTTTGCCTTTTCAATCACCATTTCTGCAACTTGGACGTGACGAACGGCTGGCTCATCAAATGTTGATGCAACCACTTCACCTTTAACTGAGCGTTGCATTTCTGTAACTTCTTCAGGGCGCTCGTCTACAAGCAGAACGATTAGTATTGCATCAGGGTGATTGGCAGAGATCGCGTGAGCGATGTGCTGCATCATGACGGTCTTACCTGATTTTGGTGAAGCTACTAAAAGAGCACGTTGACCAAAGCCGATTGGAGAAATCATATCGATGATTCGACCAGTTAAATTTTCTTCAGCTTTGATGTCGCGCTCTAAATGCATTGGGCGATCAGGGTGAAGAGGCGTTAAGTTTTCGAACATGATGCGGTTCTTAAGCGCCTCAGGTGCTAGTCCATTGATCTTGTCGACTTTAACTAGAGCAAAGTAACGTTCACCTTCTTTAGGTGTTCTTACTTCACCTTCAATCGCATCACCTGTGTGAAGGTTGAAGCGACGAATCTGGGCTGGAGAAATATAGATGTCGTCTGTTGACGCCATGTATGAAGCTTCTGGAGAGCGCAAGAAACCAAAACCATCTGGCAGAACTTCTAATACGCCATCACCAAAAATGGTTTCACCACCTTTAGCTCGTTTTTTGAGAATGGCAAACATCAACTCTTGCTTGCGCATACGTTGAGTATTTTCAATCTCTAGGCCTGCGGCCATTTCTAATAGGGCTGATACGTGTAGTGCTTTAAGTTCGGTGAGGTGCATGTGTATGGGGTTAGGCTTAAGCCTTAAGAAAGAACAAGATTTTTGGAATTAGTAGCAAGAACAGGACGTTTTGCCATTTGTTGGATGAATTCTACACCCTAAATTAAAAAAAGAGCAAATATCGTATTTTTGTAAAGCTATGAGAAAAGGGGCTCATTTAATGAGCCCCTTCATGATTACTATTTAGATATGGCTATCCAAGAACGCAGTCAACTGAGACTTAGACAAAGCGCCCACTTTTTGAGCAGCTACCGCACCGTTTTTAAACAAAATCAATGTTGGGATGCCGCGGATACCAAATTGAGCTGGAATGCCTTGGTTTTCATCAACGTTCATTTTTGCAATTTGAACCTTGTCACCGTATTCCTTGGCTACTTCTTCAAGGATTGGGCCAATCATTTTGCAAGGACCACACCACTCAGCCCAGAAGTCGAGCAATACAGGCTTGTCAGATTTCAAAACATCTTGATCAAAAGATGCATCGCTTACATATTTAATGGCGTCGCTCATAGGAGTCCTTTGGTTAATTCTTTTAAATTTTATTTAGTTTTTATGATTATTCATCACTTACAAGCAATATATTATCAATAAGCGCTTATTTGTGCATACTCTCTGATCCATGTCATATCGTCAACACCACCTTTTAGCCCCCAATGCCCTTGTAATTCAGGATTTGGCTAAGCTTGTATGGCAAATCACCTTGAGCGAAGGTGCTAGCCCATTAGTCCTATTGAGTACTTCTGGGCCGGCTTATGGTCTCAGGCAAGCTTTGGAGGCTGCTCGCCCTGAGGGTGTTCCCAAACATTTAGTTTTTTTACCCCGTGTATTAGGTTTGGCGCAGTGGCTAAAAGAAACGCCGGGACTTAGAAATGAAGGTTCGCTGAAATCAGATTTAGAGCGTTGGTTTGAGGTTTATAAGACTTTGTCTGATAGACCTCAGTTAAGTGACATGTTGTTAGATAGTTCTGACGCCTCAAAATGGTCATTGGCTAAAAATATCATCGAAGTATGTGATCTCTTATCTGACGCTACATTGGGTGTTTTTGACGAAGTGGTCGAGTCTGCGCTAAGCGATGCAGTTAAGAAGGTATATCAGGGAGCCTCTCAACAAATCGTGGAGTTTGAAACTCGCATAGTTTTGGCTTTTTGGGAAAACTTAAGTAGTAGCCAAGATCCCGTGGTACGTCAAAGGAGGGCGTTAGGCTTGAGGCTTAATGAGCTAAAGACCGCGTCATCCAATCAGCCACTCATTTATATAGAAACAGCTAAAGGCACTCCAGGTTTTGAAAAGGCGATTGCGCAATTATGGGAGTCATACTCTGAAAAGGCGAAGTTCCATCACTGCATGATGGATCTATCGTCTGTTGCTCTCTGGCCTGAGTGCCTTAGTGAAGACGTGTTATCTAGAGATGACTTAGTTCAATCAAATCGCCAGAAATACTTTAATGAACTATCTAGCAATCATCGACTTGTCTATAAAGCAGTTGGTTTTGAGGATGCGGCTTGGCAAGGTGCTGGAGCTATTCAAGGATTTTTGCAAGAGGGTTGTCAACATATTGCGTTGATCGCGCAAGACCGTTTGGTTGCAAGACGTATCAGAGCTCTTCTGACTCGTTTTGGTGATGGTCTGTCGGTTCATGATGAAACAGGTTGGAAGCTTTCAACTACGAGGGCTGCTGCATCAGTGATGTCTTGGATTGATATTGTTCGTCAAGCAAATGGACCAACATCTATCGAGCTAATGGATTTTCTAAAGAATCCATATATCAATTGGTCTACTTGGGGTATTTCTGCAGAGCAAGCGTCTGATTATTTGAGCCATTTAGAAAAGCGGTTAATAGAGGCTGATGTGAGGGCTTCTTGGTCTGGTGTGTTACTGGCTCTGCAGTCTGAAAATGAAGAGACGGATGCAATGTCTCATGTCATTAAACTGCTCAAAAAAATTGCTCAGAAATGGCAGCATTCCCAGCAAACTTGCACTGAGTGGCTAGAGTTTTTACAAAGAGACCTAAAAGAGTTGGGGATGATTGATGCTTTGTCTAAGGACGTGGCAGGGCAGCAATTACTTCAAGCTTTATTACCGATGAAGCTTTTAAAAGAGCATTCATTAAAACAGTCGGAGTGGCTATCGTTGTTATCTTCCATATTGGAAGACGCAAGTTACATTGAGAGTAATCCTCGTGCAAAAGCAAGCGTGACTATTTTGCCGTTGAGTGCAACTCGTCTTAGAAGATTTGATGCGTGGGTGATGGTTGGTTGCGATGATGGCCAATTACCATCTGTCTCTGAGAGCCCGATGTTTTTGTCTGGCGAGCTTAAAAAAATCTTAAATTGCAAAACTCAAGTTATGGAATTTGAGCAGCAAGCGATGGACTTATCTCAATTGATGATGTCTCACCCGCGCTGGCGGATGGTTTGGCAGTCGAATGGATCAGCCGGTGAGCCAAGACAGCCTTCACCTTGGTTGCAGCGTTTGTATATCAATCATGCTAATTTATTAAAGCAAAGCATTGAGATAAGACCTACTGCATATAGCCCAGTTGTGGTCACTCAGCCTGCGCCGTCTCTACCTGCTGATTTCATTAAGCCAGCGTCTATTAGTCCTAGTGCATACCGTGCTTTAAGAGAATGCCCTTATCGCTATTATGTGACACGTTTACTTGGCTTGAGAGAGCAAAACACCTTGGATGCTGAGGTTGATCTAAGTCTAGTAGGGCAGACATTGCATGCGGCCTTGCGTGATTTTTATCACGGTCTTAAGACGCAAGCCATCCAATCAGACAATCCTTATGAAAAGACTAAATTACTCAAGCAACGTTTGTATGCAATTTCCAATAAACATTTCAAGCCACTCTTAGACGTTGATGGTCGTTGGTTGGCTGCGTGGATTGAGTGGGAAACATTAATACCTGATTGGATTAATTGGCATATGACGCGTGAAGAAGCTGGCTGGAGTTTTCATGATGGTGAAAAGCCAGTAGGTTTTGATTTAATGACTAATGTTGGTTCAATCCGTGTTTCTGGATTTGTAGATCGTTTAGATATTCACCCTGAGCATGGTGTTGAGGTGATTGATTACAAATACAGTAGTAAAACTTCCATCAATAAAAAGAAAAATAATATTGAAGATGACCCACAGTTGGTGATTTATGCAAAAGCTGTGGATGGTGATGACATTGTCAATCGTCAACCAGTTTGTGGCGCATCTTGGGTATCTATTAAGGAAGCTAATACAGCAATTCAGGTTGAGGATTTATCTGAGCATATGAAAGATTTACCTTCACAAATGATTTCTGACATAGAGGCTTTGTGGGGTGGCTCACCAGTTGTTGCTAGTGCTCCGGATAGTATTTGCCAGTATTGCCAGGCTCGAGGCATTTGTCGCAAAGGAATGTGGTCATGATCGATCAACTTACCCAAGATTCTTGCGACCCTAATTTATCAGTAGTTGTTGAGGCATGCGCCGGGAGCGGCAAGACTTGGTTATTGGTATCTAGGATTATTCGTCTTCTATTGGCCGGTGCCAAACCTCGTGAAATTTTAGCGATTACATTCACTAGAAAAGCAGCTCAAGAAATGCGCGGGCGTTTGGATGAAGCCTTATTAAAGTTGGCTAACTGTCCGCAGACAGAGTTAATCGATGAGTTGGTGGCAAGAGGCTTGTCAGAGTCTGATGCCAAGGCTTTGGTTCCTCGAGCACGAGCTTTATTTGAAGAGGTCCTGTCAGACCCATATCCTTTGAGTGTTGAAACTTTCCATGGTTGGTTTAGCCGATTATTGAAGGGAGCGCCTCTTAATGCGGGCGTACCTCAAGGTCTAAAGTTAAGAGATGACTTTAAGCGACTTCAAGATGAGTGCTTAGAAGACTGGTGGACAAGTTTGCCCACTGTAGGTAAGGCGCCAATCAGGGCTGCTTATGAATTTTTGGTTAAAGAGTTAAAGGCTAAAAACGCTAATGATTTACTCGTGGGATCTAAAGGCTTTTTAACTGTGAAAGCAGAGTGGTTAAGTTATTCGAATGAATGTCAAAAAAGAGGCGTTGATCCATTGCGTTCTGTGATTGATCAATCAGACTGGTTGGCTATTCAGGATCCATTGAAAAGTGCTTTAGCTGTCTCAGAAAATTTACTTAATTTAATGAGCCTTGCTAGCCATTTGGAAAATGGTGGCAAACGAGACCGTGGGTATTCTGAAGCTATTAATGATGGTTTAAAAAAGTACTCACATCAGTACGATTTGGCCGAAGTCGCTGATGCATTAAGACCTGCATTTTTAACCGGTGAATATGTTTTTTTGGCGAAGTTGTCTGCTTCGGAAGATTTAAAAAAATCACTAAAGAAACTAGCTAATCCAGAAGAGTTGGAGCAGCAGATTAATAAAACTCGCCAGTATTGGGCGCAAGTATTATTTGATCACTATTGTTGGGCTGCCGATTATCGTGCTCATGGCATTCATCAGGCTTGGGTCACTATTGGCGTGGATATGCTCATGCATTACCAGGCCAAAAAAGAATTATTGAGGGTTCAGGATTTTTCTGATTTAGAAGCGTATACAGCTAAGTTAATGTTGACCTCAGATGTTGCTAATTATCTCCAAGCAAGGTTAGATGCCAAGTACAAGCATTTACTGATTGATGAGTTTCAAGATACCAATCCACAGCAATGGCAAATTTTGTTATCTTGGTTAAATGCTTATGGTGAAGGTGAAGATAAGCCTTCCGTTTTCTTGGTGGGCGACCCTAAACAATCAATTTACCGTTTTAGAAGAGCTGATGTGCGCTTGTTCAAAGAGGCTAAGACCTATTTAGAGCAACATTTCAAAGCAAAGTTTCACCCTTTTAATGCAACGCGAAGAAATAGTCCGGCTGTATTAGATGTAGTTAATGCCGTCTTTCAGTTACCTGATGTTCCAGAAGCTTATCCATTTAAAGAACAAACACGTAATCCTCATGCGAAAAATATTTATGGGGATGGTGAAGTCATTTGCTTGCCATTGATTGAAGCTCCCGCTATTGCTCAATATCCACAAAGAAATGCGCTGAAGAATCCATACATAGATTCTGCAAAGGAGTCTAAAGCGAAACAAAGTTATGCTGAAGCATTACAGGTGGCCCAGCATATTCAAAAAATTAAATCTAAAAAAAATGCATCTTGGGGTGATTTCTTAATCTTGCTGAGATCTAGAACACATCTGTCTCACATTGAAAAGGCATTTAGAGATTCTGGGATTCCGTGTGATAGCCCAAGGCAGGGCGGACTTCTTAAGACGCTTGAAGCAGAAGACATGATTGCCTTATTGTCCGTTTTGATAACACCTACTGATGATTTATCTTTATCCCAGGTTTTGCGTTCACCAATTTATGGGTTTTCAGATCATCAGTTAATGCAGTTAGTTCAGGCAAAGCAGTCGAGTCAGCTTCACTCTTTATGGCATCTAATCGAGCGTAAAGAGAATGAATATCACCATATTTACCAAGACATATTGAGTTGGTCTAATTTGGCTAAACGTTTGCCAGTGCACGACCTGTTGGATCATATTTATGCACGTGCTCAGTTGCGTTTGCGGTACGCTCAATTTGCGCCACCATTACAAAGAGATCAGGTTTTATCAAATCTTGATGCTTTCTTAGCTCTAGCCCTAGATTTAGATGGTGGGCGTTATCCAAGCTTGCCTCGATTTATTGGGGAATTGAAGAAAATCAAACGTGGCGCTGAGGAAGAAAGTCCCGATGAAGGTGAGTCAGTCATTGAGGAGGATTCTGATGAGAGCACTGCATCTTCAGATTCTCGTGTGAGAGTTTTAACCATTCATGCTGCTAAAGGTTTGGAATCACGCTTTGTGATTTTGATGAACACTAACACCATCCGTAGTGGCCATGACAGCGTGGGTGTTTTGATGAGTTGGTTGCCTGGTGATCAGGGGCCTGAGCACATGTCTCCCGTGTTTTCTAGCAAGCCTAAAGACCCTGCTCGCCAAGCGCTTAGAGATAGCGAGGCAGCCATTGCTGACATTGAAAATTGGAATCTTTTGTATGTAGCATTAACCAGGGCAAAAGAGGCGATCTACATTTCTGGTTTAGCTAATAAGGGTGATAAGCCAGTAGCAGCTAATAGTTGGTATGACAGACTTGAGCGAGCTGGCATTAAGAGAATGACTGAGCTAGATGATGTTGCCTTGCATGCGATTGAATCAACTAGCAATTCAGTTGATCGCCATGAATTCTTTGATTTTGAAGTCACTTGGAAAGGTACATCCAATATCTCTGAACCATTTGATGAAGAGTTAACTACTCCAGAGCAACAAAAGGTCATCGACTTGGGCGTTGCATTTCATGCCATCATGGAGCATGTCATGCGTATGGGCATTCAAGATCTCCAAGATTTGCCTGATAGTGGAGAGCTTATGGCTTGGTTAAACATCAGTCCTGAATTAATCGACGATGCAAGACGATGCGCTGCCAATGTTTTATCTTCTAATCAAGCGAAAGATTTTTTCTTTAACCCTCAGATTCAAAATGCTTGGGAAGAGTTAGATATTGCTAGTCCCGATGGTCGCTTATTAAGAATTGACCGTTTAATTGAGTTGCCTGATCAACTATTGATATTGGATTACAAGCTATCAATTCCTGAGGTGACTGATGATATGTACCAAAAATATCAATTACAAATGGCCACCTATAGGCAGTGTGTTTCAGATCTGCGACCCGATAAAGAGGTTAAATCCTATTTATTAAGTGGAAAAGGCGAGTTTTTAGAGATGAGTGGTCCTCATTAGGGAAAAACCTAAAGGAAATAAGTGGGTAAAAATAGACTAAAAAATAGGGGTGGTAGGTGGACGAGCCTGACCCTCGGCACTGGTAGTAATTGGGTTTGGCTGCTTCGTTCCCGACCTGACCAGGTTACCAAGCCACCATGCGAGGAGG
>JAOAUK010000038.1 GCA_030157655.1 Polynucleobacter sp.
CGCATTCAAAAAATACCAGCTCTAGATATTCAGTCAGATTTATTCATACTCAATGGGCAGCCTTATGGAAAAATTGAGTTACTAGCCAATAATGATAAAAACGACTGGAAGATTGAAAAGCTATCTTTAAAAACAGAAGATGCTGAAGTAAAAATTACGGGGCGCTGGATACTTCCTAAGCAAGGCAAGAAACTGGATTCAGGCAGAACAGAGCTGAATTTTGATCTAGATATTGATAATGCGGGCAAGCTTCTATCCAAACTAGGGTTTCCAAAAGCTATTAATGATGGCTCCGGCAAATTAGTTGGACAACTTAATTGGGCTGATGCCCCCTATAAATATGACCTACAAACATTGCAGGCTGATCTATCACTAGACATTGTCAAGGGCACCATCTTGCAAGTTGACCCGGGCCTTGGAAGACTCTTGGGCGTATTGAGTTTTCAGGGCTTAACCAGAATCGCAACATTGGATATTGGCGGGGTATTAAAACCAATCGTCACGCAAGGCACTCCATTTGACCGAATTACCTCAAGAGGAACAATCGCCAACGGTGTTGCCAATATTAAAGACCTCAACATGAAAGGTCCTCAAGGCAATGTTCGTCTAACTGGTCACGCAAATCTTTTAAATGAAACTCAAGATATGCGTGTCACTGTTGTACCGAACTTTAATGCTGGAACGGCATCTCTTGGATACACATTTATCAACCCGATTATTGGACTTAGCACACTCGTTGGCCAATACTTAATTGCTGATGAAGTTAGCAAACTGTTCCAACTAGATTATTTGGTGCAAGGCACTTGGGCAACTCCTCAAATTATTGCTCTAGATAACAAAGGTAACCCGCTAGACGAAAAACAACTCAAAGAAATTAGAGATAAATCCTTACTTCGTCAGCAACAAACCCCGAACAAGAAATAAAATGGGGCTATGAATAACAAAGGCCAATTAAGCATTGCAAGCATTCAAATGGTTTCAACTAGCTCAGTTGAAAAAAATTTGGACATTGCGGAACAACTCGTTGGTCAAGCCAAAGCAGCTGGCGCAGATTTAGCCGTTTTACCCGAATACTTCTGCATCATGGGGCACTCAGATACAGATAAGGTGAATATTCGTGAACCATTTGGCTCTGGGCCCATACAAGATCGACTTAAGCAGATTGCGCGAAATAATCAAGTTCATCTAGTTGCCGGAACCATTCCACTAGAGAGCAACCAACCAAACAAAGTCAGAAACACCAGTTTAGTTTTTGACCGTCAAGGTGAAGTCATTGCTAGGTACGACAAGATTCATCTATTTGGGTTCAAGCAAGGCGCCGAAGAGTACCAGGAGGCCAATACGATTGAATCGGGTGATGTACCCACAAGCTTCGCTATCAATTGCAATGATGAGACCTGGAAGTTTGGTGTGAGCGTATGTTACGACTTACGATTTCCTGAGTTATATCGTCAAATTGGTATCGTCGATTGTCATATTCTTTCTGCGGCATTTACCTACACCACAGGCAAGTCTCACTGGGAAGTTTTGTTAAGAGCTAGGGCCATTGAAAATCAATGTTATGTTTTAGCTAGCGCCCAGGGTGGTCGCCACGAAAATGGTAGAACAACCTGGGGACAAAGCATGTTAATTGACCCTTGGGGCGACATCAAATCAGAACTAAAAGAGGGCCAGGGATTTGTAATTGGCCAATTGGAAAAAAGCACGATTCATGAAATTCGAGCAAAATTACCCTCACTACAACATCGCACACTCTAATTAATCAATGAATTCACCTTTAGCACTAGAAAATCCACTTCAGTTAAGCAGGGCTGATGCACTGAAAATTGCTAAAGATATTCTTTTGGCGCCAGCGGGCATTACAGAACAAGATCTACAGAAAACTCTTTCTCATATGCATCACCATCATTTAGATGATGCTGATCTATATTTTCAAAGAACCCACAATGAGTCATGGAGCTTGGAAGAAGGCATTGTTAAATCAGGTAGCTTCAGCATTGATCAAGGTGTGGGCGTAAGAGCTGTTAGCCATGACAAAACTGCTTTTGCTTATTCTGATGAAATCAGTGCTGCCGCATTAAAAAATGCAGCTGAAGCCACGCGTGTTATTGGCCCAAATAACAATAAAGCTTATATCAGTCCTAAATGGACAACCCCCGCCACTCACGCCCTATACCAATCATTGAACCCTCTAGATAGCTTAGACGCAAAGGCGAAAATTGCACTTCTAGAAGATATTGAACGTAAAGCTAAGGCTAAAGATCCTCGGATTGTTCAAGTGATGGCTGGGCTCGCAGGTGAATTTGACGTGGTGCTTGTGGCTCGTGCCAACGGTGTTTTAGCGGCTGACATAAGACCACTGGTACGCGTATCTATCACGGTAATTGCCGAACAAAATGGTCGACGTGAAGTTGGCTCATCAGGTGGCGGCGGTAGATTTGACTATCACTTTTTTGTCACTGAAAAAATTGACCAATGGATTAATGAAGCAGTCAGATCTGCACTAGTGAATCTAGAATCAAGACCTGCACCTGCCGGCCCAATGACAGTAGTCTTAGGCCCTGGTTGGCCAGGGGTTCTTTTACATGAGGCAATTGGTCACGGTCTTGAAGGTGACTTTAATCGCAAAGGATCATCTGCTTTTTCAGGCAAGATTGGGCAAAGAGTCGCAGCCAAAGGCGTGACTGTTGTGGATGACGGCACAATTGCAGGACGTCGTGGCTCTTTATCAGTGGATGATGAAGGTAACCCGACTCAGTGCACCACCCTCATTGAAGATGGCATCCTAAAAGGATATATACAAGACAGTCTCAACGCTCGCCTAATGAAAATGCCAGTGACAGGTAACGCAAGACGTGAAAGTTATGCCTCATTACCAATGCCTCGCATGACAAACACATACATGCTTGGTGGCAAAGATGATCCTAACGAAATCGTTGCCAGCATCAAAAAAGGCCTATATGCCGTCAATTTTGGTGGTGGTCAGGTTGACATCACTAGCGGGAAGTTTGTGTTTTCAGCATCAGAGGCTTATTGGGTTGAAAACGGCAAGATTCAATACCCAGTCAAAGGGGCAACAATCATTGGTAACGGTCCTGAATCGCTCAAAGATATCAGCATGATTGGCAATGACATGGATCTAGATAGTGGTATTGGAGTTTGCGGCAAGGATGGTCAAAGCGTCCCTGTGGGAGTAGGTCAACCAACCCTAAGAATTGACAATATGACCGTTGGCGGCACTGCCCAATAGCGAAAACCATAAAAACTGTGCTACATTAACCACATGTCTGCAAATAATTTTTACTTCTTTTACTTTTGGTTCTCAGCCCTAGGCGGTCGAGAGGCAGAAATTCAAGCGTAAATTTCAAGCACTCAAAATAACCGCCGACGCAAACGGCGGTTTTTTTTTACACATATATGAATTTAGAAATAGCAAAAAGGAGTTAATGAAATGGTTGATAAAGCTCTCAGTAATCGAGATAGCTGGTATGCCAGCGTAGATAAGACATCTGAAACAGATGACGCACGCATCCAAAATATTACGGTATTGCCTCCACCAGAGCATTTGATTCGCTTTTTCCCTATTCAAGGAACATCGGTTGAAAAATTAATCAACAAGACGCGTAAAAAAATTCGTGAAATCATGCACGGCAAAGATGATCGCTTATTAGTCATCATCGGCCCATGTTCTATTCACGATCCAAGCGCTGCACTTGATTACGCCGCCAAACTTCTAGAGCAAAGAAAGAAGTATGAAGGCGAATTAGAAATCGTGATGCGTGTTTACTTTGAGAAGCCACGTACAACAGTTGGCTGGAAAGGTCTTATCAACGACCCGTATCTAGATGAGAGCTACAGAATTGATGAAGGCTTGCGTATTGCACGTCATCTATTAATCGAAATCAATCGTATGGGTATGCCAGCAGGCAGTGAGTTCCTTGATGTTATTTCCCCACAATATATTGGTGATCTAATTTCTTGGGGTGCGATTGGCGCAAGAACAACAGAAAGCCAAATCCACCGCGAATTAGCCTCTGGCATTTCAGCGCCGATTGGTTTTAAAAATGGTACGGACGGCAATATCAAAATTGCTACTGATGCAATTCAATCAGCCAGCAGACCTCATCATTTCTTGTCTGTTCACAAAAATGGTCAGGTGGCCATTGTTGAAACAAAAGGTAATGAGGATTGTCACGTTATTTTGCGTGGCGGGAAAACCACGAACTATGATGCCCAGAGTGTTGCCAAAGCTTGTACGGAGCTTGAGGCTGCAAAATTACCAGGCACATTGATGGTTGACTGTTCGCATGCCAACTCTAGCAAGCAACACGAACGTCAAATTGATGTTTCGAAAGATATCGCTGGTCAGTTAGCTGGTGGTTCAACACAGGTTTTTGGTGTGATGGTTGAAAGTCATTTACACGCTGGAGCTCAGAAGTTCACGCCTGGCAAGGACAATCCAAATGAGCTTAAATATGCAACAAGTATTACTGATGCATGTATCGGCTGGGATGACTCTCTTAACGTTCTAGAGATACTTGCCGAGGGTGTAAGGCAGCGCAGAAAAAAGAAATAAGAAAATAAGCTAAAACAACTAAGACCCTTCGGGGTCTTTTTTGTGGTGCCACAAAACATCAGCACCACCCGCCTCTTTATTTAAGACGCGCGCAAGTACAAACAACAAGTCTGACAATCTATTGACGTATTGGCGAGGCGTATCATGAATTGGTTCATGACGACCCAGCTTCACTATTGATCTTTCAGCACGACGGCACACAGTGCGACACACATGCGCTTGAGCTGCAGCACGAGTGCCGCCAGGCAGAATAAATTCTTCTAGTCTTGGAAGAACTGCATTGTATTTTTGAAGCCAAACATCTAATTGTGCAACCTGATCTTCTTTCAGCAAGGTGTAGTTGGGGATACACAACTCTCCGCCCAAATCAAATAAGTCATGCTGTATAGCCGAGAAAATATCTCTAAGCTCGCTAGCAACACTCTCAGGGATGTTTTCCGTAATTAGTACCCCAATTTCAGAGTTCAGCTCATCAACATCCCCCATAGCGCAGATGCGTAGATGGTCTTTATCAACGCGCTGACCATCACCCAAACCTGTGGTTCCGGAATCACCAGTTCTAGTCGCTATTTGCGTTAATCGATTGCCCATAAGACTGATTATAGGGAAATAGCTAGAATAGAGTTAAACCACAAAAAAATAGAGACTTATGAACGCACATACTGACAACCCAATTGCCCAAATAAAAAGCCGGCAAGCTCAGCTAGTTAAGGCTCTCAAGCCGGTCTTACCTGTGCACGCCCTACTTTGGGAGCCAGAAGATACTATTCCTTATGAATGCGATGGTTTCGCTGCCTACCGCCAAATGCCTTTAGCGGTCGCACTTCCGGAAACCGAGGCACAGGCTGTTGCAGTGATTAAAGTTTGTCAAAGCTTGAATATTCCGATTGTTCCTAGGGGTGCCGGAACGGGGTTATCTGGTGGCGCAATGCCTATAGCCCAAGGCTTAGTTCTATCTTTAGCTAAATTTAAAAAAATCTTGCAGATAGACCCCATTGCAAGAACTGCAGTTGTACAGCCAGGCGTTAGGAATTTGGCAATTTCTGAAGCAGTGGCGCATCACGGCTTGTATTACGCCCCAGACCCATCGTCTCAAATTGCCTGTTCAATCGGTGGCAATGTGAGCGAAAACTCTGGTGGAGTTCACTGTCTTAAATATGGTCTTACGCTTCACAACATTCTGAAAGTCAGAGCAATCTTGATATCGGGCGAAGTAGTTGAGTTTGGCAGTCTTGCTCCTGATGCCCCTGGATTAGATTTAATGTCAATTTTGGTGGGCAGCGAAGGCATGCTCGCAGTGATTACAGAAGTTGTAGTCAAGCTAGTGCCCAAACCTCAACTCGCTCAAGTCATCATGGCCAGTTTCGATGATGTTGAAAAAGGCGGTAATGCGGTTGCGGCCATTGTTGCAGCAGGCATCATTCCTGCAGGGCTAGAAATGATGGATAAAGCAGCGACTAGAGCTGTTGAAGAATTCGTTCATGCTGGCTATGACATTAATGCCGAAGCCATTCTTCTTTGCGAATCTGATGGCACCCCTGAAGAGGTTGCTGAAGAAATCGAAAGAATGACAGAAGTCTTAAAGAAAAGTGGAGCCATCAGAATCCAGGTATCGCAAAGTGAAGCTGAGCGACTAAAGTTCTGGAGCGGTCGCAAGAACGCCTTCCCTGCTGCAGGCCGAATCTCAGCAGACTACTATTGTATGGATGGCACCATTCCTCGCTTGCATATCGCCACATTACTAAAACGTATACAGGAAATGGAAAAGAAATATCAGCTGCGTTGCATGAATGTATTCCATGCTGGTGATGGCAATATGCATCCATTGATTTTGTTTAATGGTTCGGATGAAGATGAATGGCATCGTGCTGAAGCATTTGGCAGTGACATCCTAGAGACATGCGTAGAACTTGGCGGCACGATTACTGGCGAACATGGTGTAGGCATTGAAAAAATCAACTCCATGTGTGTTCAATTTAGCGAATCTGAAAGAGAGCTCTTCTGGGCTGTGAAAGCTGCATTTGATCCCAAAAAACTTTTAAATCCAGATAAAGCAATCCCGACACTTAATCGCTGCGCTGAGTATGGCCGCATGCGAATTACTGGCGGCGTACTGCCACACCCAGAATTGGAGCGCTTCTAATGACTCAATCATTTATTCAGGATACGCAAGAAGCAATACATGAGGCCATTCAATCAAAAGGTCTACTAAGAATCACTGGGTCAGGAACTAAAGATTGGTTTGGAGCAGAGCTAAAAGGCAATCCTTTATCCACTAAAAATTACCAAGGAATCATTAATTACCAACCTGATGAGTTAGTGATTACCGTCAAATCTGGTACTTCGATAAAAGAGATTGAGTTGGCTCTTGAAGAAAAGAATCAACAGTTTGCGTTTGAACCTCCCCACTTTGGTGACAACGCAACAATTGGCGGTATGGTTTGCTCAGGTCTTGCTGGCCCAGGAAGAGTGAGTGCTGGAAGCCTAAGAGACTTTGTGTTGGGCGCAAAAATCATGGATGGTCAAGGTCAAGTCATGAACTTTGGTGGAACCGTGATGAAAAACGTTGCAGGATATGATGTTTCAAGGCTAATGCCTGGATCACTAGGCACTTTGGCACTACTTCTTGATGTCTCTATTAAAGTCTTACCAAAACCAATTGCAACAGCAACTCTTCAATTGGAGATTGAGCAACAAAAAGCCATACACACCATGAATTTGTTAGCTAGCCAACCCTGGCCAATCAACGCCAGTTGCTGGCAAGGCGAACAAAATGGAATGTTGCATATTCGACTAAGTGGCGCCAAAGCTGCAGTTGAATCAGCCACCAATTCTTTTAAAAAGAATCTAGGCATGAAATTGCTAGACCCTGACGAAGCCAAAAATTTCTGGGGCTCTTTAAGAGAGCACCAATCTGATTGGTTTAAGTCATCGAATCATCAAGCTTTACCGCTTTGGAGATTTGCGGTCGCCCCAACATCCAACCCTATTAATCTGCCTGGTTCAACCTTAATTGAGTGGCACGGTGGCCAACGATGGTGGCAAGGACATTTAGATGCTGCCGCAGCTAAAGCAATTGCTGCAAAGGCGCATGGACATGCAAGCATATTTAGATCCTCTGAAAGAGATTTAGCTATGCTCAGCTCACTCAATGACAATCCATTAACAAAAGCACTGGTACCAGTACAAGAACGTCTTAAAAAAGCCTTCGATCCACATGGCATTTTTGCTACAGGAAGGCTAGCCTAATATGCAAACAGAATTAGCCCCTCAATTTATTGGGACGCCAGATGGCGTTATGGCACAGAGTATTCTTAATAAATGCGTTCACTGCGGCTTCTGCACGGCAACATGTCCAACATACCAACTACTCGGCGATGAATTAGATGGCCCACGTGGTCGAATTTATTTAATCAAACAAATCGCCGAAGGTCGATTGGCAACAGAGAAAACTAGAGAGCATTTAGATCGTTGCTTGACGTGCCGAAACTGCGAAAGCACCTGCCCAAGCGGTGTAGATTATGGTCACCTAGTTGATATCGGTCGCAAGTGGGCAGAAGAACAAACCAGCCCAAGACCCCTCCTAGAGCGTCTTTTACGCAAAGCACTTGCATTTGGCCTAACGAATAAAACTCTTTTTGAGAATGGCATGCTAATTGGTAGAGTTGTTAAGCCACTATTGCCTAAAGTCATTCAACAGAAAATTCCAACGGGTAAAAAACCTGGTGTACGCCCAGCGAACAATCTTCATCAAACCAAGATGTTGATGCTTGAAGGTTGTGTTCAACCAGGAATGCTACCTAACATCAATAATGCAACCACTCGAGTGATGAGTAAATTGGGTGTTGATGTTCTTGTTGCAAACAAAGCAGGATGCTGTGGCGCACTGAAATATCACCTCAATGAACAAGAGGCAGGTCTTGACGATATGCGCAGAAATATTGATGCTTGGTGGCCATACGTGACAGGCGAAGCACCTGAATGCGATGGTCATAAAGTAGAGGCATTGATTATGAATGCCTCGGGCTGCGGCGTCACCGTTAAGGAGTATGGGCACATACTTCGCGATGACCCTCGCTATGCAGAAAAAGCTGAAGCGATATCTGCCCTATGTAAAGACTTGATTGAGATATTGCCAAGTCACACAGAATCTCTAAAACGATTGGTTGGCGAAAACTCTAAAAAGGGGGTGGTTTATCACCCACCCTGCACCTTGCAACATGGTCAAAAGATTAAAGGCCAACTAGAAAGCATGCTTGGTCAATTAGGCATCACCGCCAATACCTGCCAAGATAGCCATCTGTGTTGCGGCTCAGCTGGAACGTATTCGATCTTGCAAGCCGACTTATCAAAACAACTAAAACAGCAGAAATTAAACAATCTCCAAAAAGCTGTATCAGATCATCAGGCAGACCGGATCGTATCAGCCAATATTGGCTGCATTACCCACTTACAAAATGAAGATACAGCTGTTGAGCATTGGATTGAACTGATCGATTCACTAATAGAGCAAAATGAGGGTTATGTCCTTCATAAAAGCTAATTTAGATAGTATTAAAAAGCGTATCACGCAAGCCGCAGAGGCTTGCGGTCGCTCACCTGAGGATATTGAGCTTTTAGCTGTTTCAAAAACATTTCCAGCTGAAGATGTAAGAAGCTGCTTTGATAGTGGTCAACGCGCCTTTGGAGAAAATTATGTCCAAGAAGGCGTATCAAAAATTGAATCACTCAAAGATCTACGGTCACAAATTCAATGGCACTTTATTGGCCCATTACAAAGCAATAAATCGCGCGATGTTGCCGAAAACTTCGACTGGGTGCACAGCATTGATCGATTAAAAATTGCACAAAGGCTAAACGATCAAAGACCTTCTAACGTAGGTCGATTAAATGTTTGCATACAAGTCAATATTAGCGATGAAACTACAAAAAGTGGTGTGCAGCCTGACGATGTGATTGAGCTCTGCAACAACATATCGAACATGCCAAATCTTTTGCTCAGGGGATTAATGAGCATTCCAGAACCCACTGATGATGTGGCTCAGCAAAGAAATGCACACCGTCAGCTTTATAAGCTTCTTGAGCTCCTAAAGTCATCTAAAGAACTTGATCAATCTAAAATGCAACTAGATACCCTCTCCATGGGCATGTCTTCAGATATTGAAGCAGCTATTGCAGAAGGTAGTACGATGGTACGTGTTGGCACCGCAATTTTTGGCAAAAGAACCTATTTATGAACAACTTATCAACTCTAAAAATTAGTTTTATTGGTGGCGGCAATATGGCTAGCGCACTAATAGGCGGCTTGATTAAAAAAGGAGTTGCCGCAAAAAATATTTTTGTTGCAGACCCTTATGATCAAACCCGCCAACGCCTTGAGTCTGAGCTGTCGGTTATTACTGCACAAAATATTAAAAAATTAGCCGCACACATCGAATCATCTGACGTTGTTGTGATGGCTGTAAAACCACAACAGTTCAAAGAAGCATCACTAGAACTTGCTGAAGTACTCAGTGCCTTCAACACAAAACCTCTTTGCTTAAGCGTTGCCGCAGGCATAAGAACATCTGATATGGCTGCTTGGCTTGGTCATACAAGATTAGTAAGAGCCATGCCCAATACGCCCGCACTCATTAGCCAAGGCATGACTGGCTTATATACAAGCACCAACACCTCTAGCGACGACAAACAACTTGCAGAAGATATCTGCCAAGCAGTCGGCAAAGTTGTTTGGGTTGATAACGAAAAACAGATGGATGACATCACTGCCGTATCAGGTAGCGGCCCAGCATATGTTTTTGCATTTTTAGAAGCTCTAGAAAACGCCGCCATTGCACAGGGCTTAAACCCGGATCAAGCACGTTTACTGGCCATACAAACAGTTCAAGGTGCGGCAAGTCTGGCGGCGCAATCATCAGAACCACCTTCTGTATTGCGCGAGAAAGTAACCTCCAAAGGTGGCACAACGTATGCTGCCCTACAAGTTCTAGAAAAAGAATCTTGGTCTCAAATCATGGCTAAGGCTATAGCAGCTGCTAGCGCGCGCGGCGCCGAAATGGGTGATGAGTTTAGTCGTCAGTAATTTAGGAAAAGGCTATCGCCAAAAATAAAGTAGCCCCTAACCAATTATTTCTTTTAAATGCCAAGAAACATTGTTCAGGGATTCTTTTGGATACCAATTGATAGTAATAAAAAATCAGCGCCAAGCCTAAAGCCCAAAACACCCAAAATACATTCGACAAATTAAGCCGCACGGCAATCATGGCAAAACTTCCAATTGTGATTGCATAACAAAGCATCATCACCAAAACGTCACTCTTTCCGAAAGTGATTGCTGATGTCTTTATTCCAATAGCCAAATCATCTTCTCTATCAACCATGGCGTATGCAGTGTCATAGGCTATCGCCCAAGCAATATTAGCTATCACCAACAACCAAGCATCAAACGGAATGCTGTTTTGTACTGCAGCAAATGACATGGGTATTCCAAAAGAAAAAGCGACACCCAATACAGCCTGAGGAATAGAAAAGAATCTTTTTGTAAATGGATAAATAGCTGCCACCAAAACAGCTGGGACAGATAAGAGTTGAGCAAAGAGATTTAGCGGAAGAATTAATAAAAATGAAATGAGCGCTAGCAACGCTGCCACCAGCAAGGCTTCTTTAGGGCTTACTCGGCCAGAGGTTACAGGTCGATTTTTTGTTCTAGAAACATGTTTATCAAAATCTCTATCCGCATAGTCATTAATGGCACATCCGGCACTGCGCATTAAAAAACAGCCCACAGAAAAAATAAGTAAGTGAGCTATTTGAGGCTGACCATTAGACGCCAACCACAACCCCCACAAAGTGGGCCATAAAACCAATAAAGTTCCAATTGGTTTATCAAAACGAATGAGCGCTAAATAATCTGAAAACTTTGAAGCCATTACAAAAACTCAACCCCTGACAAACCGCAAGATTTAATTGCATCAGCCAAGGCATGCATGGCTGCCGTTCTTGCATAACTTTTACGCCAAGCTAAAACAACACGGCGCTTTGGAATAGGATTTGCAAACGGGATATATCTAATCAAGCTATTTGGATTGCTCTCATTAACAATAGAAGTAATTGGCAAAATAGTAATTCCGATACCGCCTGCAACCATCTGCCTAATCGTTTCTAGAGAAGAGCCTTCAAAGCTACTCAACTCCCCTTCTTTTTGGTTTCTTTGCATGTCTGGGCAAATATCTAGTACATGGTCTCTAAAACAATGTCCTTGACCCAACAGTAGCGTTGTTTGAGACTGAAGATCAGCATGCTGAATCATGGCAAGACCTTCCCAAGGATGCCCCTGAGGAACAGCCACCATAAAACCCTCATCATACAAAGGCAAAACTTCTAAACCACCTTGCGGAAATGGTTCAGCAAGAACCGCAGCATCTATATCACCTTGCTTTAAAAGCTCTAACAGTTTCACTGTGAAGTTTTCTTGTAGATACAAAGGCATCTGTGGCAATAAGTTTCTGCTATTAGCAATTAACTTTGGCAGCAAATAAGGGGCAATGGTGTAAATGCTACCTAAACGCACAGGGCCCGACAAAGGATCTTGGCCATGCTGAGCCAAATGCTTAATAACTTGAGCCTCTTCTAGAACCTTTTGAGCCTGATGGACAATGCTTTGACCTAAAGGGGTTATTGCCAATTCCGCACCAGATCGCTCAAATATTTGAATATTGAGCTCCTCTTCAAGCTTTTTAATAGCTACCGATAGTGTTGGCTGAGACACAAAGCATGCATCAGCAGCGCGACCAAAGTGTCGCTCCCTTGCTACTGCAACGATATAACGTAGTTCAGTTAATGTCATATCGAGAGGATATCAAGCTTTTAGATATTCAGCTCGATTACCCAACCATCTAGATAGATGCTGCTCGGCAATCTTTGGATAATTTGACAATAAAGCCACCGAGAGTTGCTGCGTTTTCTCTATAAGCCATTGCTCTTTTTGCAAATCAATAAATCTCAACATGGCATCGCCAGATTGTTTTGCGCCCAATAATTCGCCCGGGCCTCGCAGCGCAAGATCTCTCTCAGCAATTAAAAATCCATCCTGAGTTTCTTTAAGAGTTTGTAAGCGCTCTTTTGCAGCCAGAGAAAGCTCCTGGCCGTACAGCAAAATACAAACAGACTCCGCCGATCCGCGCCCAACGCGACCTCGCAGCTGATGTAATTGCGCATAGCCAAATCTCTCGGCATGCTCGATAACCATCAATGAAGCATTAGGCACATCAACGCCAACTTCTATGACCGTTGTAGCCACCAAGATCTGAATCTCACCAGAAACAAATTTTTGCATGACTGAATTTTTTTCTTGGGACTTCAATCTTCCATGCACCAAACCAATCTTCACATTTGGCAATGCTTTTTCCAAAGCCTCATGGGTTTCAACAGCAGTTTTAAGCTGTAGAGTGTCTGATTCCTCAATTAATGGACACACCCAATACACCTGTCTACCTTTAGATAACTCAGATAGCAAACCGCCAACCACTTCCTGGCGCCTCTCATTTTTAACTAATTTAGTTACAACGGGCGTTCTACCTGGTGGCAACTCATCGATAACTGAGACATCTAAATCAGCGTAAAAGGTCATCGCCAAAGTTCTTGGGATAGGTGTGGCTGACATCATTAATTGATGACAATGAATTTCAATATCATCAATTTTTTGCTGTAACTGTAAGCGCTGCTTTACACCAAAACGATGTTGCTCATCAATCACGGCAAATCCAAGTTTGGCAAATTCAACACCCTCCTGAATTAAGGCATGTGTACCAATAACCAGATGTGCAGCGCCACTGGATATTTGCTCTTGGGCATCTCTTTTTTCTTTCGCCTTGAGGGAGCCTGTTAACCATGCAATTTTCACGCCCAGAGGTTCTAACCAAAGCTTTAATTTACGAAAGTGTTGCTCAGCCAATATCTCGGTAGGCGCCATGATTGCAGCTTGGCATCCATGATCTATGGCGTGCATTGCAGCTAGCGCTGCAATAACAGTTTTGCCGCTACCCACGTCACCCTGCAACAAACGGTTCATTGGGTGGGAATAACTTAAATCCTCAATAATTTCTTGCCAAACTTTTTTTTGAGCCCCGGTTAAATCAAAGGGTAAAGAGCTAAGAAATTGATTCAAGATCCCATTTGTAAGCGGAGTCGAACTCATCGACACAGCTTGGCGCATCAAACGTTTTTGTTTCGCCTGCTGCAGCGATATTTGTTGAGCCAGCAATTCTTCTAATTGCACTCGGCGCCAAGCAGGATGAGTCCTATTTTGGATAGACTCCAAATCATCAGACTTACTTGGTTGATGCAACGTTTGCAAAGCTGAAATCAAACTTGGAATCGTCAAACCAGGAAAAGTCTTAGCAATTAAATCTTTTGGCAAAAACTCTTGCAAGCTAGTTTGTAATCCAGGATCTTGCAATGCTTTAGCAATCGCTTTACGAATAACTGTCTGACCAACACCTGCCACCGTTGAATAAACCGGTGTTAGCGTAGAGGGTAGCGGCGCATCAGGCCCTACAGCCTTAACTGTGGGATGAACCATCTCCGGACCATAATATCCATCACGTACCTCACCTCTTACCCGTAGGTGGGTCCCCATCGACATTTGTTTTTGCTGACTTGGATAAAAGTTTAGCCAGCGCAAAAACAACTCTTGACCATCATCATCTCGAATCTGAACCAATAATTGACGGCGCGGTCGAAACATCACTTCCTGTCGGATCACATGCCCTTGAACTTGAAAGGTCAAGCCCCCAAAAGACCCAATTGCCTCGCCAATGGTTGATAATTTGGTTTCATCCTCATAACGAATAGGTATATGGAGAGCGCAATCCAAACTGGAACGCAAACCTAGCTTATCTAGAGGTGATGAATTAGTTTTACCGGTCATTGATTAAATAGTAATGTTCCCATGGGACTGTAATGCGTCTTTCTGACTTTAACTACAACTTGCCACCTGAGTTAATCGCTCAACACCCCCTGCCAGACAGAAGCTCGAGCAGGTTATTAGTGCTTAATCAAAACAGCAATCAAGAAACGATCATAGAAGATAAACAGTTTACCGACCTTCTTGAACTTCTTAAACCTAATGACCTTCTAATTTTTAACGATACCAAAGTAATCCCCGCACGCCTTTTTGGCAAAAAAGAAAGTGGCGGAGCTGTTGAGGTCCTTTTAGAAAGAATTATCGACACGAATAAAGCGATTGTTCAAATTAGAGCCTCAAAATCACCAAAACCAGGTAATCAGATATTAATTGGCAATGATGCCAATGGTTTTTCTATCGAAGTTCTCGGTCGACCAGATACCAATAGTCCTTTTTATGAGGTTAAGTTTCCAAAAGCCTGCATCCCTCTTCTAGAGAAATACGGTCAACTACCACTACCTCCCTATATCACGCACCAAGCTGATGCTGATGATCAGCAAAGATACCAAACCGTTGTGGCAAAAAATCCTGGTGCGGTCGCTGCCCCTACAGCAGGACTTCATTTTGATGAACAGTTGCTAGAAAAAATTAGGGCTATTGGCACTCAGTATGCAACGATTACTCTGCATGTTGGTGCAGGCACATTCACGCCTGTTCGAACAGAAAATCTCTCTGAACACAAAATGCATAGCGAGTGGTTTTCAATTCCTAAAGCTACTCAAACTGCCATTGAGGAAACTAAACGTCATGGCGGCAGAGTCATAGCAGTTGGAACTACTAGCCTAAGAGCCCTAGAATCAAGTGCAGCACTTGGCATCACCGAAGGTGAAACCAGATTATTTATTACCCCTGGCTATGAATTTAAGGTGATTGATAACCTCATCACTAACTTCCACCTACCTTGCTCTACTTTGCTAATGCTTGTGAGCGCTTTTGCTGGGGTTGATCCCATCAGAAAAGCTTATGATCATGCCATTTCACAACAATATCGCTTTTTTAGTTACGGCGATGCCATGTTTTTAACTCGTCAATGAAACCACTTAATTTCAAACTCATTAAAAAAGATAGTCGCACACACGCACGTAGAGGCGAAGTAAGTTTGCCTCACGGCAAAGTGCAGACACCAATCTTCATGCCAGTGGGCACATACGGCACAGTCAAAGGCATGACGCCAAGAGATTTAGAAGAAGCTCAAGCGCAAATTATTTTAGGAAACACTTTCCATCTATGGCTAAGACCAGGTCTAGAAGTCATTAATCAACATCATGGTTTACATGACTTTATGGGATGGAAAAAACCCATACTCACTGACTCTGGTGGATTCCAAGTATTTAGCTTGGGGGCTCTGAGAAAAATAACAGAGGAAGGTGTTGCATTTGCCTCCCCAGTTAATGGCGACAAGTTATTCATGTCCCCAGAAATCTCTATGGAGATACAGGCAGATCTAAATAGCGATATTGCAATGCAGTTTGATGAGTGCACCCCATACGAGACAAATGGCATTCCAACTGACGAGAAAACCGTTAAAAACTCTCTAGAGCTGTCACTTCGCTGGGGCGAAAGATCTATCAAGAGATTTAGAGAGCTAGATACCGGTAACGCCCTATTTGGCATTGTTCAAGGCGGCATGTTTGAACACTTAAGAGATGTATCCCTTGCAGGGGTTTCAGAACAAGACTTCGACGGCATTGCAATTGGGGGGTTATCAGTTGGTGAACCCAAACCAGAATTCGAAAGAATCTTGAGTCATATTGGGCCAAAACTTCCTGAAAATAAGCCTCACTACCTCATGGGCGTGGGCACTCCAGAAGATTTAGTGCTGGGCGTGAGCCAAGGCATCGATATGTTTGATTGCGTGATGCCAACTCGAAATGCCAGAAATGGTTGGTTATTCACACGTTTTGGCGACCTAAAGCTCAGAAATGCCTCATTCAAGACAGATACTCGCCCATTAGATCCAACTTGCACCTGCTACACATGTCGCAACTTTTCTAGGTCATATTTACATCACTTACAAAAGGCCAATGAGATCTTGGGGTCGCAATTAAATACGATTCACAATATCCACTATTACCTGAATTTAATGTCAGAAATACGTAACGCTTTAGATCAGGATCAATTCCCTGAATTTATTAAGGAATTCCACCAAAATCGCGCCATAGGCGTGCTTGAAACTACAGGGTAAAATTACGGTTTCTATTTGGAGGAAATAACATGTTTATTAGCAACGCGTATGCACAAGCTGCTGGAGCAGAAAGTGGCGGCATTATGGGCTTTTTGCCATTAATTCTAATGTTTGCGGTGTTGTACTTTGTCATGATTCGTCCGCAAATGAAGCGTCAAAAAGAACTTAAAAACATGCTAGAAGCTTTGGCTGTTGGCGATGAAGTTGTCACAGTTGGCGGCTTAATGGGAAAAGTAACTAATCTTAAAGACCCTTATGTGACTGTTGAACTACTCCCAGGCACAGAAGTAAAAATGCAAAAAAGCGCTGTGACGGCTGTTTTGCCTAAAGGCACCATCAAAGCTATCTAAGAAAGATTTGGCATGAACCGTTACCCGCTGTGGAAATATCTAGTAATTGCTGTGGCCCTTTTAATTGGGGCCATTTATACCCTTCCTAATTTCTTTGGGGAGGCACCAGCTGTACAAGTTTCAGCGGGTAAAGTGACTGTCAAAATCGATTTGGGCACGCAAGAACGCATCACTCAAATTTTAAGTAATGCGCAGATTCAACCCAAAGGTATTCAGTTTGAAAGAATTGGCGCCAATGGCACCATCAAAATTCGTTTAGACAGTACTGATAACCAGTTAAAAGTTAAAGATACACTGCAAAAAGCGCTTAATCCTGATAGCAATGATCCAAGCTATGTGATTGCATTAAATTTAATTTCTAACACACCAGCATGGCTTGGCTCGATGGGCGCAATGCCTATGTATCTCGGCTTGGATTTGCGAGGTGGTGTGCACTTCTTGCTTCAAGTAGATATGCGCGGAGCACTACAAAAGAAAATTGAAAGCCTAAGCGCTGATGCGAGATCTCAGTTACGTGAAAAATCAATTCGTCATTCTGGCGTAGAACGCCAGAATGATTCAATCATTATTAAATTTGCCAAAGAAGATGAAGCGCTTGCAGCAAGACTGCTACTTAACAAAAATATTCCTGACCTAGAGTTCAACTCTCAAAAGGCTGCTGATGGTTTTAAATTAGTTGGCGAATTCAAAGCTTCTGCCATAAAAGAAGTTCAGGAGAATGCAGTTAAGCAAAACATTACCACCTTGCATAACCGTGTTAACGAATTAGGCGTTGCAGAACCAGTGATTCAGCAACAAGGCCAGGACCGCATCATTGTTCAGTTGCCTGGCGTTCAAGATACGGCTAGAGCAAAGGACATCATCGGCAGAACAGCAACTCTAGAATCTCGCCTAGCTGACCCTGTTAAGACATACCTCCTATCAGGAGAATTGCCGCCACCTGGATCTGATGTTTTCAAAACTGGGGATGGTCGCCAAGTTGTATTTAAAAAATCAGTGATATTTAGTGGCGACAGAATTACCAGCGCGTCAGCAGGCTTTGACAACAATCAACGCCCATCAGTGAACATCACTTTGGATTCTGCTGGTGGCCGCGTAATGCAAGAAGTAACACGCGAAAACATTGGCAAACCAATGGGTATGATTTTGTTTGAAAAAGGTCGCGGAGAAGTTCTAACTGTCGCAACCATTCAAAGTGAATTTGGATCAAAGTTTCAGATTACCGGTCAACCAAGTACTGAAAGCGCCAATGATCTAGCTCTATTACTACGCGCTGGATCTCTTGCGGCACCAATGGAAATCATTGAAGAAAGAACAATCGGCCCAAGCTTAGGTGCTGACAATATTGCCAAAGGCTTTAACTCAGTTATCTATGGATTTTGCGCTATCGCAATTTTCATGATTGCCTACTACCTATTATTTGGCGCATTCTCAGTTGTAGCTTTAGCAGTTAACTTATTTTTATTGGTTGCGATCTTATCCATGCTACAAGCTACATTAACTTTACCGGGTATTGCAGCTATGGCTCTTGCTCTGGGTATGGCGATTGACTCAAACGTTCTAATCAATGAACGTATACGTGAAGAGCTGCGCTCAGGAGCCAGTCCACAAACAGCTATTGCCACTGGCTTTGAAAAAGCCTGGGGAACCATTCTTGATTCAAACATCACCACATTAATTGCTGGTGTTGCTTTGCTTGCATTTGGTTCAGGTCCAGTCAGAGGCTTTGCTGTAGTTCATAGCTTAGGTATTTTGACATCTATGTTCTCAGCAGTTTTCTTTGCAAGAGGCCTTGCAAATCTTTGGTATGGCCGCAAGAAGAAGCTCGAAAAACTATCGATTGGCCAAGTTTGGCGCCCTACTGAATAAAAGGAATATAAGCCATGGAATTCTTCCGTATCCGTCGTGACATTCCCTTTATGCGCCATGCATTGGTGCTTAATGTCATATCTGCATTAACGTTTGTTGCCGCCATCTTCTTCTTGACCACCAAAGGTCTACACCTATCAGTTGAATTCACGGGCGGCACTGTGATGGAGGTTAGCTACACACAAGCTGCGCCATTAAATTCAATCCGAGACGATTTAACTAAGCTAGGCTACCAAGATATTCAAGTTCAAAACTTTGGCAGCTCTAGAGATGTTTTAATTCGTTTGCCATTGCAAAAAGGTGCTGATGGCCAAGTTATTTCATCAGCGCAGCAAAGCGATCAAGTATTAACCACCTTAAAAGCATCTCAAGACGACGTTAAATTAAAACGTGTTGAGTTTGTTGGTCCACAGGTAGGTAAAGAGCTTGCAACAGATGGTTTGCTTGCCTTGCTATTTGTTGTGCTGGGTATCGTTATTTACTTGTCTATTCGCTTTGAGTGGAAATTTGCTCTAGCAGGTATTTTGGCTAACTTGCATGACGTTGTGATTATTTTGGGATTCTTTGCACTCTTCCAATGGGAATTCTCACTATCAGTTTTAGCAGCTGTTCTAGCAGTTCTAGGTTACTCAGTGAACGAGTCTGTTGTTATTTTTGACCGTATCAGAGAAAACTTCCGCAAATATAGAAAGATGGAAGTTTCTGCAATTATTGATAACGCAATCACGAGCACCACTAGCCGTACGATCATTACTCACGGCAGCACACAAATGATGGTTCTTGCGATGCTTCTATTTGGTGGCCCAACTCTTTACTACTTTGCGCTAGCTTTAACTATTGGTATTTTGTTTGGTATCTACTCATCTGTTTTCGTGGCCGCCGCTCTAGCTATGTGGTTTGGCATTAAACGCGAAGATTTGTTAACACCAGAAACTAAAGCTAATCCAAGCGCAAGTAATAGCGACGACCCAAACTTTGGCGCTCAAGTTTAAATATTTAGCTTAAGAACTTAAATAAAAAAGCGGGCAATTGCCCGCTTTTTTGTTGACCGCTTAATCAATTTATTGAATTGCAGTCGCCATACCTTTATTCATTTTCTTAGACAGGTTGAATTGGATAACTGTAGCAATAATTGCAAATACCCATGGCAAGAGCTTCAGCAACCATGTATCTACTGAATTAAGGGTGCTTTCAAACAATGGCTCTTTAATCACCATCTGAATAGCTACAGCAAACAAAACGAAGCTACCAACAAATACTGCATTTGGCCAACGATCCAAAATCTTGGTGACCATGCTAGAGCCAAAAATGACAACTGGGATGCTAATCAATAAACCCATGATGATGAACCACCAATTACCGTTAGCGGCAGCGGCAATGCCTAATGCATTATCAATACCCATCACAGCATCAGCTATAACAATGGTGCTAATAGCAGACCAGAATGTATCTGCAGCCTTAACATCTTCATGACTGTCCTGGAACGCTAACTTCCAACCAATCCAAACTAGCGCCACTCCACCCACTAAGCGAAGTCCAGGAATCATCATTAAGTAGGTAATGATTGCAACGGAAATAAATCTAATCGCAATAGCACCAAACGTTCCCCAGAATATTGCTTTTTTACGCAAATGAGGTGGTAAGCGATTTGCCGCCATACCAATGACTAGCGCGTTATCGCCGGCTAAAACAAGATCGATCAGAATAATGGCAAGAACTGCCCAAACTGCGTTTAAAGATAAAAAATCCATGGGAACACCCTCTTAAAAGTTGGTCTTGCCAAGAACCTATTTCCCCCATATACCGGACATATGCATGTCGTATTGACGATATATAAGACTCACAGATGTGAGCTGGCTACTCCCCAATGGTTTGAATAAATTCTATCGGAATATTTTTAGGTTTGTGCTGGACCACATTTAACCCCTTAGTCTTTAGGGGTACTTTCAGCCAGCTAGTGGCTGGATTGGATGATCGACAGTATTTTCTGCGTAGCACCGGTATGCTGATTAGCAAAATCCAAGGCATTAGTACTCATAGCCTCCTTGAGTTCATGATTAGCAAACAGCAATCCCATTGCTTGGCTAAGACCATCAATACCATCTACCCTTAAGCCGGCCTCAGCATCAATCACATCCAGGCTGGCCTGTTGAAAATTATATGTATGCTGCCCCAAAATAATTGGCCTACCTAGTGCGCATGCCTCAATAAAGTTTTGGCCGCCCAATGGTTGCAGACTACCCCCCATCACCACAAAATCAGATAACGCGTAGTAAAAACTCATCTCACCCATTGAGTCACCAAGCAAGACGCCGTTCTGATTTATTGCAGCAGCTATATCAGTATTGCTCGCCATCATAGATCGACGCGCCACCACTGGAAAAGCCTTACTCAATGACGTACATACATCATCAAATCGTTGAGGGTGTCTTGGCACAATCAATAAACAAATATTTTTTAAATCGGTTTGCTGTTGTTTTAACTTTTGCCAAGCAGCAATAATTAATTCCTCTTCACCCTCACGCGTACTAGCGGCGCAAACAATTTGCATCCCGGGATTCAATTCTTTTCTTACAAGCAATGCCTCATTAACCTGTAAAGAATTTGCTGCTACATCAAATTTTAAGTTACCCGTCACCAATACATTACTTAAGCCGAGAGATTCATAACGCTTGGCATCCAAACCTGTTTGAGCCAATATTTTTGTAAATGATTGATAAATGTAAGTTGCAATCGCACCAAAACTGGCTGCTCTCTTAGCGCTCCTGCTCGACAATCTAGCATTCACTAATATAGTGGGCACTTTATGAGCTTGGGCAGACAAAATAAGAGTTGGCCAAACCTCTGTCTCCATGATCAAACCAATTTGAGGCGCAAAGTGCTTGTAGAAAGCATTAACCGCCCATGAAACATCGTATGGCAAATATACTTGCTGTAAATGCCCAGATTTCAAATGTTGCTCAAAGATCTGCTGACCTGTAGCTCGACCGGTAGGGGTCATGTGAGTTAGCAAAATAGATTTGCCGCTAGCAATTAAAGCCTCTATCAATGGTGCAGCAGCTCTGGTTTCACCAACTGAAACAGCATGAACCCAAATTTGATGATGATTTTTTTTACTACTATAGAACCCAAAGCGCTCAGCCACATGCTGACGATAACCAGGTAATCTTCGCCCCTTCCAATACAACCTAATTAAAGCAACCGGTAATGCCAAATACCAAAGGCATTCATAGAGCCACAATAGCAAACGAATTGAGATGCTCATCGTGACTCTAGACCGATCAATCATTATTTTTTCAAACGCTGAGCAAGCTCAATAGCTTTACCAATGTATGAAGCAGGCGTCATCTTTAATAGAGATTGTTTAGCATCATCAGGTATTGCAAGACCTTGAATAAATGTCTTAAGACCTTCTGGTGTAATGCCTTTACCGCGAGTTAATTCTTTTAATTGTTCATATGGGTTAGGCACACCATAACGACGCATTACTGTTTGCACTGGCTCTGCCAAAACTTCCCAGCAGTTATCCAAGTCTTCAGCTAAACGAGTTGGGTTAGTCTCTAACTTACCAAGACCCCTCAAAACGCTGTCATAAGCCAACAAGCTGTGCCCCAAAGCAGTTCCAAGGTTACGTAAAACAGTTGAATCAGTTAAATCACGCTGCCAACGAGACACTGGCAACTTCTCTGACAAGTGCTTCAATAAAGCATTAGCAATACCCAAATTGCCTTCTGAATTTTCAAAATCAATTGGGTTCACTTTATGCGGCATGGTTGACGAACCAATTTCACCCGCTTTGGTTTTTTGCTTGAAATAACCAACAGAAATGTAACCCCAGATATCTCTATTTAAATCAAGCAAGATTGTGTTTGCTCTTGCAACAGCATCAAATAACTCAGCCATGTAATCATGTGGCTCAATTTGAATTGTGTAAGGGTTAAATTGAAGACCCAAACGCTTCTCAACCACCTCTTTAGAAAAACTCTCCCAATCAACATCTGGGTATGCAGATAAATGTGCGTTGTAGTTACCAACAGCACCATTCATTTTTCCTAACAAAGGTACATTTTCAATATTACGAATCGCACGCTCCAAGCGCATAGCTACGTTAGCCATTTCTTTACCCAAAGTAGTGGGTGATGCAGGCTGACCGTGTGTTCTAGATAGCATTGGAATATCAGCATTAACAACTGCTAAATTTGTTAAAGATGCCAAAACCTCTTTTAGCTTAGGCAAGATAACTTCTTGACGTGCACCTTTAAGCATTAAGCCATGCGACGTATTGTTAATATCTTCAGAAGTACATGCAAAGTGGATAAATTCACTAGCTTTTTCTAATTCAGCATGTCCAGCAACTTTTTCTTTCATCCAATATTCAACAGCCTTTACGTCATGATTAGTAACGGCTTCAATGGCTTTAATTCTTTGCGCATCAGCATCAGAGAAATCAGCAACAAGTTTTAATAGAACAGCTTCAGCGGCGGCACTAAAACTAGGAAAATCAGGTAACTTTGCTTGAGATAGTGCAATTAGCCAATGAACCTCAACCTGTACACGTTGGCGCATAAACGCAGCTTCAGATAACCATGGGCGTAAACCATCAGTTTTGCCTGCGTAACGACCGTCTAATGGGGATAAGGCACTTAATGTTGATAATTGAGTAGTCACAGCTAAATCCTAAAAAAATCGCTTAAAACGTGATTTTAGTCGTTCTAGACCAACTTCCCTAAATAGCTATACTAATGACATGAAATTAATTGGATCCCTTACCAGCCCATACGTCAGAAAAGCTTTGATTGTCTTTACTGAAAAAAAGATTGATGTGCCTCTGATTGTGGAAGATGTTTGGTCAAAAACATCGGAAATTACATCCTCAAATCCCCTGGGCAAGGTCCCTTGTTTAGTGATGGACGATGGTGGCGCGATGTTCGACTCACGCGTCATTGTTGAATACGCTGACACACTAAGCCCAGTTAATAAATTAATCCCTCCTACTGGCAAAGATAGAGCAGCAGTTAAAACTTGGGAGGCACTGGCTGATGGCATTGTTGATGCAGCCTTACTAGTGAGACTTGAACCAACCTGGCATCCAGGCACTCAAGCTAGCCAACCATGGATTGATCGCCAACTCGATAAAATCAATAATGGCTTAAAAGCCATGTCAGATGGCCTAAATGATCGTGAGTGGTGCTTTGGTAATCAAATGAGCTTAGCTGACATCGCTGTTGGTTGCGCCTTAGGCTATTTGTTATTTCGCTTTCCTAATATCAAATGGCAGGCAAGTTACCCTAATTTAGATAAGCTTTATCAAAAGCTCATGAAGCGTCCGTCTTTTATCCAGACAAATCCACCTCAATAAAAATACTAGGTGTTAATTGGTAATAATGCCGCCACCTAGGCAACGGTCGCCGTCATAAATAACGGCTGACTGCCCTGGCGTTACAGCCCACTGAGCTTCATCAAAATTCAGTGTGAATAAATCTTCAGTTAAAGCTGTTAGTTGGCATGGCGCATCAACCTGTCTGTATCTTGTTTTGGCTGAGTAGCATCCTAGCTTAGGTGGTAGATCAGATGTCCAGCTAATTTGAGATGCATTTAACAGAGGATTTAATAACCAAGGATGCTCATGTCCTTGAACGATATATAGGGTGTTAGTCAGGATATCTTTTTTAGCAACAAACCACGGATCACCCGTACCATCCTTACTACCTCCCATACCAATACCTTTGCGCTGCCCTAAGGTATAAAACGCTAAGCCAACATGTTCGCCAACAGTTTTCCCATCTTCAGTTTTAATAGGTCCAGGCTTATTAGGTAAGTAGCGATTTAAAAATTCTCGAAAAGGTCGTTCACCAATAAAACATATGCCTGTTGAGTCTTTCTTTGCGGCATTAGGCAAACCAATTTTTTGAGCAATCTCGCGAATCACTGTTTTTCTAATTCCACCCAAAGGAAAAATTACATGCTTTAACTGCTGCTGATTTAAGCGATATAAAAAGTAACTCTGGTCTTTGGTTTCATCAATTGCTTTAAGCAAGTGAACTTCATCACCCAACTTAGCAGTTTTGGCATAGTGCCCAGTAGCAATTGCTTCGGCGCCCAAACTCATTGCATGATCTAAAAATGCCTTAAATTTAATTTCAGCATTACATAAAACATCTGGATTAGGTGTACGGCCCGCCGAATATTCTCTTAAGAACTCTGCAAACACACGGTCTTTATATTCAGAGGCAAAATTCACTGCCTCGACATCAATGCCAATCAAATCTGCTACAGAGACAACATCCAACCAATCTTGTCGCGAGGAGCAATATTCACTGTTGTCATCGTCTTCCCAGTTTTTCATGAATAGCCCAATAACTTTGTAGCCCTGTTGCTTCAAAATCCAAGCGGCCACAGAAGAGTCGACACCACCAGACATACCTATTACCACCGTTGCGGGAGGCAATACGGGTGCGGCATTTAAAAAACTGGTGTCAAAAGCAGGGAAAGTCATAAAAATTGAGATCGAAGTTGCAAATTATAGCTAGCTAAAACAGCTAAATTAGGTAAAAAAACTCTAAAATTCGGGTTATATCCGCTTAGAAATATGCCCAATTTAGGGTAATCTTAAACTTTTATATAACAACAGGGAGAAACCCATGCGCATTGGCGTGCCCTTAGAAACGCGGGCGAATGAAACGCGCGTTGCTGCAACACCTGAAACTGTGAAGAAATTCATTAGCCAAGGCCACACAGTAATAGTTCAAAGTAATGCTGGTCTAGCAAGCAGCCAACCTGATTCCGCTTATGAAGCTGTAGGTGCAAGTATTGGTTCTGCTGCTGATGCATTAGGTGCTGAACTTGTATTAAAAGTTCGTGCACCAGATACAAACGAATTAGCTCAGATGAGTGCTAACGCTGTTTTATTAGGCATGTTAGATCCATTTGATAACAGCAATAATGCAGCTATGGCAGCCAAAGGTATTACAGCCTTTGCGCTAGAGGCAGCCCCAAGAACCACGCGGGCTCAGAGCCTAGACGTATTGTCATCTCAAGCCAATATTGCTGGATACAAAGCAGTGATGGTTGCCGCAAACGAATATCAACGCTTCATGCCTATGTTGATGACGGCAGCTGGAACTGTGAAAGCTGCTCGCGTATTAATTTTGGGTGCTGGTGTTGCAGGTCTTCAGGCGATTGCTACAGCAAAACGTCTTGGTGCTGTGATTGAGGCATCAGATGTTCGCCCTGCTGCTAAAGAACAAATTGAGTCTTTAGGTGCCAAGTTTGTAGACGTGCCTTATGAGACAGAAGAAGAGCGCGAAATCGCTCAAGGTGTTGGCGGTTATGCTCGCCCAATGCCAGCTTCTTGGATGCAAAGACAAGCTGCTTTAGTTGCTGAACGTGCAAAACAAGCTGATATTGTGATTGCAACAGCCTTAATTCCGGGTCGCAAAGCTCCAACACTGTTGCATTCTGAAACAGTTTCTCAAATGAAACCTGGTTCTATTGTGATTGACTTGGCTGCTGGCAAAGGTGAAAACGGTGGCGGTAACTGCCCACTAACAGAAGCCGACAAAGTTGTCACAAAACACGGCGTAAAACTCGTTGGTTACACCAATTTAGCCAGCATGGTTGCTGCAGATGCCTCAGCTCTTTACGCACGCAACTTACTAGACTTCATGAAACTGATCATTGATAAGGAAGCCAAATTGGCTATCCCTACTGATGACGACATCGTTACAGCTTGCTTGATGTGTCAAAGTGGTCAAGTTCTTCGCCAGAACGCATAAGAAGAATTAAAAGGAAAAAATCATGGACATGATCAGCCCAACTATATATAACTTAATCATCTTCGTTTTAGCCATTTATGTTGGCTATCACGTTGTTTGGAACGTTACCCCTGCATTGCACACACCTCTAATGGCTGTGACTAATGCGATTTCTGCCATCATCATCGTTGGTGCCATGCTAGCTGCTGCACTGACAGAAGGTGCACTAGGCAAATCAATGGGTACGATTGCTGTAGCGCTTGCTGCCGTGAACGTATTCGGCGGCTTCTTGGTAACAAGACGCATGCTAGAAATGTTTAAGAAAAAAGATAAAAAAACTAAGGGAGAAACAGCATGAGCTTAAATCTTGTCACGCTGCTCTATTTAGTAGCTTCTATCTGCTTTATTCAAGCTCTTAAAGGCTTATCTCACCCAACAACATCTATCAAAGGTAACTTCTTTGGTATGACTGGTATGGCTATTGCCATAGCCACAACTGTTGGCCTTGTAATGATGCTTGCGCAAGAGTCTGCTGTTACTGGCATGACATATGTATTAGCTGGTTTAGTTGTTGGCGGCGGTGCTGGTGCCATCATGGCTAAACGTGTTGAAATGACTAAGATGCCTGAGCTTGTGGCTTTCATGCACAGCATGATTGGTCTAGCAGCTGTATGTATCGCAGTTGCTGCGGTTGCAGAACCAAATGCATTTGGCATTGTTGCTGCAGGAGAGCCTATTCCACTAGGTAATCGTCTTGAATTGTTCATTGGTACATTTGTTGGCGCAATCACCTTCTCTGGATCTGTGATTGCGTTTGGCAAACTATCTGGCAAATACAAATTCCGCTTGTTCCAAGGTGCGCCAGTAACGTTCCCTGGTCAACACATGCTTAACCTAGCTTTAGCAATTGTGATGGTTGGTAGCGGCGTGATGTTTGCTATCGCACCAGGCGCTGAGCCAGCATGGAATTACTTTGTTGTTATGACGGCTGTTGCATTCATCTTGGGCGTGCTAATCATCATCCCTATTGGTGGCGCCGACATGCCTGTGGTTGTTTCAATGTTGAACTCATACTCTGGCTGGGCTGCAGCAGGTATTGGTTTCTCATTGAATAACTCAATGTTGATTGTTGCAGGTTCACTAGTTGGTTCTTCAGGCGCGATCTTGTCGTACATCATGTGTAAAGCCATGAACCGTTCATTCTTTAACGTGATTCTTGGTGGCTTTGGTGGTGATGCTGCAGCGGGTGCTGCTGGCGGCTCACAAGAGCAGCGTAACGTTAAATCGGGCTCTGCTGATGATGCGGCGTTCTTGATGACCAATGCTGAAACAGTCATTATTGTTCCTGGCTACGGACTTGCAGTTGCTCGCGCACAGCACGCTCTAAAAGAATTGACTGAAAAGTTAACTCACGCTGGCGTTACAGTTAAATATGCGATTCATCCAGTTGCAGGACGTATGCCTGGTCACATGAACGTTCTTTTAGCTGAAGCTGAAGTTCCATACGATCAAGTATTCGAAATGGAAGACATCAATAGTGAATTTGGTCAAGCTGACGTTGTATTGATCCTAGGTGCGAATGACGTGGTCAACCCAGCAGCTAGAACGCCTGGCAGCCCAATCTTTGGTATGCCAATTCTAGAAGCATACAAAGCTAAGACAGTGATTGTTAATAAACGTTCTATGGCTTCTGGTTATGCTGGTTTAGATAACGAGTTGTTCTACATGGACAAGACAATGATGGTCTTCGGTGATGCGAAGAAAGTCATTGAAGACATGGTCAAAGCAGTTGAGTAATGACTGCTTTACTCATTAAAACCGCCTTCGGGCGGTTTTTTATTATCTACATTTTGATTCTTGGCCTAATTCTGTCCCACCAAAAGAAATTTTGCCTCATTTAAACCACTCTACGGAGTGGTTTTTTGTATCCATTAATCAGTTGACGTATAGTGATCACATGAATATTAAAAAACGCTTAACCATCTCTCAAATCAAAAGGCATGCCTTATTAACGGCAGGAATATCTCCGAATGTATATGGCCAAAAGAAATCAACCAAATTGATCAAGAGTCGCAAAAACGCGTTGGTTACGAGGGGTCAAAAACATAAACATCAAATAGATTAATTAAAAATATGGCAAATAAAAAAGGCGCCGAAGCGCCTTTTTTATTGAGCATGGACTCAATTACATCATACCGCCCATACCACCCATGCCACCCATACCGCCGCCCATATCAGGCATTGCTGGAGCATCATCCTTTGGAGATTCAACTACAGCGCAATCTGTTGTTAACAACAAGCCTGCTACAGATGCAGCATTTACTAAAGCAGTCTTAGTTACTTTAGCTGGGTCGATAACACCCATCTCAACCATATCACCATACTCACCACTTGCAGCGTTGTAACCGTAGTTAGCTTTACCAGCAGCTACGTTATTAACTACAACACTTGCCTCATCGCCAGCATTAGAAACGATGATGCGTAGTGGCTCTTCCATGGCGCGCAAAACAATACTGATACCAGCATTTTGATCTGCGTTATCGCCTTTTAATGATGTGATTGCTTGCTTAGCGCGAACCAAGGCAACACCACCACCAGGAACAATACCTTCTTCAACAGCAGCACGAGTAGCATGCAATGCGTCATCAACGCGAGCCTTCTTCTCTTTCATTTCTACTTCTGTTGCAGCACCAACGCGAAGAACTGCTACACCGCCAGCTAATTTAGCTACGCGCTCTTGTAGTTTTTCACGGTCGTAGTCGCTTGTTGCTTCTTCGATTTGTGCACGAATTTGTTTAACACGTGCTTCGATGTTTTTAGCGTCACCAGCACCATCAATAATGGTTGTGTTTTCTTTACCGATTTCAACACGCTTAGCTTGACCTAAATCTTGCAATGTTGCTTTTTCTAGTGTCAAACCAACTTCTTCAGCAATCACTTGACCACCTGTCAAGATAGCGATGTCTTCAAGCATTGCCTTGCGACGATCACCAAAACCTGGAGCCTTAACTGCGCAAGTTTTCAAAATGCCACGGATATTGTTAACAACCAATGTTGCCAATGCTTCGCCTTCAATATCTTCAGCAATAATCAATAATGGACGACCCGCTTTAGCGACTTGCTCCAATACTGGCAACAAATCACGAATGTTGCTGATCTTCTTATCAAACAACAAAATGAATGGGTTTTCTAAAACAGCAACTTGCTTTTCTGGATTGCTGATGAAGTATGGTGACAAGTAGCCACGATCAAACTGCATACCTTCAACAACATCTAGCTCATCAGCCAATGACTTACCGTCTTCAACAGTAATAACACCTTCTTTACCTACTTTTTCCATCGCTTCTGCAATGCGCTCACCGATGCTGTAGTCGCTGTTTGCTGAAATAGAACCAACTTGAGCGATTTCTTTAGTAGTTGTACATGGCTTACTAATTTTTGTAATTTCTTCGATAGCGGCAGTTACTGCCTTATCGATACCGCGCTTCAAATCCATTGGATTGTGGCCAGCAACTACATACTTCATGCCTTCACGAACAATTGATTGAGCCAATACTGTTGCAGTTGTTGTACCGTCACCAGCGTTATCTGCTGTTTTAGATGCAACTTCTTTAACCATTTGTGCGCCCATGTTTTGAAGCTTGTCTTTAAGCTCAATTTCTTTAGCAACTGACACACCGTCTTTTGTTACTAATGGACCACCAAATGAACGCTCTAGAACTACGTTACGACCTTTAGGACCTAGAGTTACCTTAACTGCGTTAGCCAAAATGTTAACGCCTTCGACCATGCGCGTACGAGCGCTGTCACCAAAGAATACTTCTTTTGCTGCCATTTGAATTCCTTTCGATGTCTCTTATTAATTACTTCTGAACAACAGCCATGATGTCTTCTTCGCGCATCACGAGAAGTTCATTGCCATCAACTTTTACTGTTTGACCTGCATACTTGCCGAACAAAACACGGTCGCCCACTTTGACATCCAAAGGGATTACCTTGCCAGAATCATCTTTCTTGCCCGTACCAACGGCCAAAATTTCACCTTGATCCGGTTTCTCTGCGGCTGTTTCAGGAATCACAAGTCCTGAAGCTGTTTTAGTTTCATTGTCTAAACGCTTGATGATCACACGATCATGTAAAGGGCGTAGATTCATATAGACTCCTTTAGTATGTTAGTAAGTGTTAACTTATCAGTTAGTAAAAATAATTAATTATAATTTCCAGAAGTAGTTCAAACACATTGTTAGCACTCTAACTGGTTGAGTGCTAATTATAAGGACGCTACCCCACCTTTTCAAGGGTAGTTACAACATCAACCCCTTAAAAAATCTTCCTTAAACACGGATTTGGGAAAAGCTTTTCAAGGTTTTTTTATTTAAACAACTCACTCAAAAACTAAAAAACATATAACTCATTGATTTTTATTGGATTTAATTATGAAACCCAAGTCCCGCTTATATACCCTTGTTAAAAATTGGAGCAAAAAACCTCCATCCATCGTGAAAGAGGCGGGAAATACCAATCTTTATAGGAGCGCCACGCAAAACCCCAAAGAAAAACTCGATAACTGGGGTAAAGCTCAAGACTTATTCTTCGAGTTGGCACTAAATAGCCAAACTCAATACACACAGTTTGTGATCCTAAATTCACTCATTGACTGCGCACAAGAAGATGTTCTGAGGCTATTTAATGATGGCATTCGAGCATCTTGCTATTGGCACAGCTATAGCAAACCCACCGCCATCATGTTGCCTATCAGATATGAGTGGTTAATAGATCAAGACATCTTGAAAGGTCTTCAAAATGCGCTATTGAACTGTCATTTGCCGATCGGGCTAATTAATGTGGGCCTAATGAATAGACCTACAACCAATAAAAAGATCAAGCTACAAGACTCCATCATCAAACTACAGCGATTAGGCGTATTGCTACACCTCATGAATTTTGAGGGTCATCAGATTGATTGCGAATTATTAAATGACCACGACTTTAAGTACGTTTATGTGAACGCCAGCTTGTTGAGACAGGCAATTCCTGGCAGCCAATGTGAAGAAAAACTATTGGCCTTAATCAAAATTGCAAAAAATTATGGCTGCTTAGTAACTGCAGGTCCAATCAAGCTTATCTACGAAAAATTAGCTGCAGAAAAGTTTGGCATTGATTGCTATTTTGGTCAGCACATCATGCCAGCCATGACGATTCATCAAGTAGTTAAATTAGGAAAAAGCGCAAAACAACAAACGGCAATTCGCAGTTATCTCAATAAAAAAATATCATGAAAACTGTAGCCAGAAAAAAAGTTCTACTCGTAGATGATCACCCGGCAATGATTTGGGCGCTGAAAAATATGCTCTCGGAAAATGCTCACTTTGAGATAGCTGGCGAAGCCACCAATGGTGAGGAATGCATAGAATTTGCCAGAATCAACCCTCCCGACCTAATTATTCTTGACTTAGATATGCCAAGAACAGATGGGCTAGATGTCATTCGACGTCTGAGGATTTCCTCATCACAAATCAGAATTCTGGTGGTATCCAGCCTAGATCCAAAGATATATGGCACAAGAATAAGAACTGTAGGTGGTCATGGTTTTATCAGCAAGACAGCCAACTCAGACATTATTTTGGCGGCATGTTTAGCGGTATCTCAAGGATACACATTCTTTCACGTGAATGACGAGGGAGACCCCCCAAGTAGCGATGAAGAAATCATCGAATCATTTTCTCCGCGAGAATTTCAAGTCATGAAGTATCTAGCTGATGGCTACTGTAACTCCGATATATCTGAGTTTTTACATATCAGCGGTAAAACCGTATCCACATATAAATATCGCGTATATAAAAAAATTGGCGTTAGCAACCTGGCTGACATGATTTCATTTTGCAGATCCAACAGAATTATCGATGTCTGAAGTAAATTTATTCATTCCTATATTAGTTATCTTCAATCTAGTATCCCTTGCTTATTTCATTACAAAAAGTAAGCAATTGAAAAGTCGCATCCTCATAAAGTCCAACGAGAATGCACAACTAATCAAAACAATTACATTAAAAGACTTGACGCTATCTAGCATTAGCCATGAAATCAAAAATCCAATTAGCGCCATCATTGGAATCCATGAAAAAATACTGGCAAATAGAACGCTGCCACTCTACGAGCATAAGATTCTTGAAAGTGCTAAAGAGTCTGCTCAATCGATGTTAGAGATGCTTAATCAGGTACTAGACGCATCGAAGATTGCTGCAGGCAAAGTTCAACTAGAAGAAACCGCTTGCGATCTTAAAAATTTACTAAAAAATATTGACAGAGCATTATCAATTGCCGCCACAAAATCTGAAGTACGCCTAAGCACACATATCTGCTCAGAAATTGCGCCAAGTCTACTATTTGATGGAGTCAAATTAAATCAAGTTCTCCACAATTTAATTAGTAATGCCATTAAATTTTCAAACAAAGGGCAGGTAATCATTACAACCAGAGTGATCGCCAATGATCATTTTGCACAGATGATTTATTTTGAGATATCAGATAACGGTATCGGCATGCCTTCAGAACAAATCAAGAGACTGATACGTCCTTATGAGCAGATTAGCCCCAAAAACATAAATATTGAAAATATAGGCACCGGCTTAGGTCTAGGAATAACAGATCACCTGTTAAAACTTATGAATAGTCAATTATTCATCGAGTCTGAAATCAACAAGGGCACAACAGTGAGCTTTCAACTGTTACTGCCCAGATCAGTTGAAGAGCCAAAATATTCAGCCAAGGCCACACAAGAAAAGTCTTGTTTATCAATCGCCAGCAACAATCAAACCGTATTGATCATTGACGACCACACGCCAAGCAGGCTTATTACAGAATCACAATTCAAAGATATGGGCTACTGCGTTCATAGCTACAGCAATCCATTGGTAGCAAAAGACCTTTTACTAAACACCCACTTCGATATATTGGTAACTGATTTTTCAATGCCAGATTTGAATGGTGAGTCACTCGCTCGTTTTGCTAGAGACATCTATTCTGAAAAAATAAAAATATATGGCATCACAGCGCATACAGATGGGGCAAGAAAATTAATTGATGACGAGAACGTCTTTAATTCAGTTTTAATTAAACCAGCATCCATTTCTGACTGGAAAAGAGAGTTAAACCTACATAACACCTATATCAACTCCCTCAAACAATTAGGCGGCGATAACCCAGGTATTTATTTAACGATCGCCAATGAGATTTTAATATTCCAAGAGCAAGCAATGGAGTTGCTCAAAGTAGGCCTACTTGATTCCCACATAAAACCATCTGAAAAAGAATTAAAGGCTATGGCCCACAAAGTATTAGGTGGAGCGAACTTAACTAAAGATCCAAATCTAGTCAAAGTTGCCGCTCAATTTGAAAAAAATTGCCCGCAACCTAACAAGCCGCTTTTCAATGACATGTGCATTGCATTATGCAAGTCAAACAAAATTCTCAAAAAAATTATTACTGAGAAAAACATTCATTAATGCATTAATTTTGGCTATATTATTAGCCATGCTCAAAAATAAACTCTCTATTGCCTTAATCAGTTTCTTATGGATCATGACTAGCTCATATGCATCCACAGAAATTAAATTACCAATAGACATTGAGCGCGCAATCGCCAAAAGCAACATACCTAAAGATGCAATTGGAATTTCAGTAAAAAAAGTATCCCCCCTCGATGTTTCTGCCAAAACTTTTAAATCAATCGACGTGGTTGATTGGCAAGAAGATGTCGCCATGAATCCCGCCTCGACCATGAAGCTACTAACAAGCTTAGCTGCTATGGAAATATTGGGCCCGCAATATCGCTGGAAAACAGACATCTTTACCAATGGGAAAATTCAAGCAGAAACACTCAAAGGTGACCTCCTCATCAGAGGTAGTGGTGACCCCAAATTAATCCCAGAAGAAATTAATAAGTTACTCAACAACCTCCGAGATTTTGGAATTAAAAAAATTGATGGCGACTTAATTTTTGACCGGAGTGCTTATGAAGCATCCGTCAAAGAATCATCTTTTTCAGATGGAGAAACCACAAGATCCTATAACGTACTACCAGATGCGTTGCTATTTGCATTCAATAGCTTTAGCTTTCAATTTTTTCCAAGCGTTGATAGTCAATACGTCATCATCAAACAAACACCCAGAATTGCAAACTTAAAAATTGATAACAATTTAAAAGTGATTGATGCGCCCTGTAATGATTGGCGAAAAAACATTTCCATGTCGATTAATATGGAAAAAAATGGCTCCTGGTTAGCAAGTTTTGATGGTGAATTTCCTAACGGCTGCCCCACCGCCAACTGGAATGTGGTTGCATCAAATAGTGATGATTTTTTATCTCAGAGCATCATAGCTGCCTGGGAGGATATTGGCGGACGATGGATTCGAAAACCTAAAGTCAAAGCAGCGGCGATGGATAACTCGTTTAAACCCATCGTCACCCACTTAGGGGTGCCATTGCATGAGTCCATTAAAGATATCAACAAACTATCCAATAATGTAATGGCTAGACAAGTTTTATTGACGATTGCGCTTGAAAAATCAGGCAAGCCCAGCAACACAAGCAACGGCACAAAATTAGTGAAAGATTGGCTCAAAAAATATCAGTTGGATATGCCTGAATTAATTATCGAAAATGGATCAGGCCTATCTAGAATTGAAAGAATTAGTTCGAAACATTTAAATCAAGTTCTTCTGCTTGGCCTCAATTCTGCATCTAGGGACTATTACGTCGAGTCACTACCGATTGCGGGGGTTGATGGCACAATGAAACATCGCCTTTTAGACAAGTTCAGAAAGTATGTTCCTAAACGTAGCGAAGCAGAAGCTCTAGAAAAAAATACTTCTTTACTCCCTGGGTCAATCAGGAAATACGGAGCCTACATTAAGACTGGGTCGCTAGCTGATGTCAGATCAATTTCGGGATATGTGGTTAGCAGAACCGGTCATACCTATACAGTGACATCATTAATTAATCATAAGAATGCGGGTTCGGGTAGAGGGATTCATGATGCCCTACTTGCGTGGCTGTTGGATGATGGGCCACTACAATCGTTAAGCGCCAGACCCCACTGAGGCTCTTCCAAGTCGATCTCTAATAGCGTCCCACTGCTCAGAGTCTGGCAGTTTTTCAAAATAAATAACATCCACATTCAATTGATCTAATGCACGTAATGTTGCATACAAGGATCTTGCCAACTGATTCGCGGATGCAGGTAAAACAATTTCTTGAATGTCACTGCATGATGAAAGATTAATATCTTGAGACTTTTCAAAATGCGCCCAAGCCACCCGTTTGCCCACGCAGTCATTTACATGAATTGAATCAAGGCAATCAGGGTCATATAAAACTAATTTCGTTCTAGGTGCGTAATGCGCACTCAAACTACCTGAGACTCTAGGTTGAGTAGCATCACCATCCTGAGCTAGCAAATCCTTTGATAGGCCAAGCTTACTCAGAACCTCATCAATCATGCCCTTTGATATAGCACCCGGTCTCAAAACGACTGCGCCATGAGTATCCCATCGAGATAGGTCAACAATCGTTGACTCAATTCCAACATCACAAGCGCCACCATCAAGAATTAAGACAGATCCATCAGGAAACTCATCTTTGACATGGTCGGCTGTAGTTGGAGAAATTCTGCCAAAACGATTAGCCGATGGCGCAACTACTGCGCCACCAAACAATCTTAATAAATCTTGAGTTACAGAATGGTTCGGGCAACGAATACCCACAGTCTCCTGCCCGCCAGTTACCTCCGATAAAACATTCTTTGCTTTAGGCAAAATAATGGTTAATGGGCCAGGCCAAAAAGCTTGAGCTAGCGCCAAGGCTTGCGGAGAAACATCTCTAGACCAATCAAACAATACCTGTTGCCACGCATTTTGTGACTCAGCACTGCTCATTGTTGGCAAAACAGGATTTGCAATATGAACAATTAAAGGATGTCCACTAGGCCTACCCTTAGTTGCAAACACTTTATTTACTGCTGCAAGATTCTTCGCATCTGCAGCAAGGCCATAAACAGTTTCTGTGGGTATAGCAACTAAACTACCATCTCGAAGTTGCTTAACCGCCGAGTCGAGTAAATCAGACATGATTAACGCGTAATACGCAATACCTTCACAGCGTTTTCACAAGCAAGCCTCACCTCGCTAGGTGTTGAGCCCACAAAATTGATGTGCCCCATCTTTCTACCGCGACGTGGCTCTGCTTTACCGTATAAGTGCAATTTTGTCTTCGCTTGCTTAAGTGTTTCATTCCAAAGTGGCTCCGATTGCTGCCCATCAACTAGCCACTCGTCACCCAAAATGTTCAACATAATGGTTGACTGGATTAAATCTGTGCTGCCCAAAGGAATTCTTGCCATCGCACGAACTTGCTGCTCGAACTGACTCGTAACACATGCATTTTGAGTGTAGTGGCCAGAGTTATGTGGGCGTGGGGCTATTTCGTTGGCAACAATGTCGCCGCTTTTAAGGACGAAAAATTCAACGCACAAAACGCCCACATAATCTAAGCGTCTAATAATCGCTTTAGCCGCTTCAACAATTCTTTTTTCCTGAATTGAGTTAATTGAAGGCGCTGGAACTGTCGTTGTGTGCAAAATTCCTGATTTATGAATATTTTCTGCAACTGGATACGCAACAACCTCATCATCATGACCACGCACCACTAATGCAGAGACTTCAAATGCTAAATCCATGCGCTTTTCTAAAACGCAAATAACTCGATTAAATTTTTCCCAAGCCTGATTCAACTCATCTCGAGTATGAACAGTCACTTGACCTTTACCGTCATAACCCATGCGAGCGGTCTTGAGAATGCCTGGAAATAGATCTTCTGGAACATGAGTCACATCAGATTCATGCTCAATCACAAAATGTGGCGCAGGACCAATTCCAGCCTCATCTTTCCATGTAGCTAGGAATTTCTTTTCAGCGACTCTATTTTGAGCAACAGATACCCCTGCGCTTGTTGGGGCCACGTAAACACCCAAAGCCTCCAACTCATCTAAAGCTTGCGCTGGAACATTTTCAAACTCGGTACTGACAGCCTGACAAATAGACGCCATCTCTTTTAAGGCAGCATGATCGACATAATCAGCTTGTATATGCTTTTCTGCGACTGCACCTGCCGGACTATTTACATCTGGGTCTAAAACACATACTTTGTAACCCATTACTTGAGCAGCGTGAGTAAACATACGGCCCAACTGACCGCCACCCAGAATACCTAAATAAGAACCCGGCAAAATAGGGTCTAAACGATCGGCCATATATTAAGAATGTCCCGGCAAATTCATAGCACGAGCTTTTTCAGTTTGAGCAGCTCGGAATGTTTCTAATTTTTTCGCCAAAGCGGCATCATTGACAGCCAAGTTAGCGATAACGTGCAAAGCGGCATTAGCAGCGCCAGCTTCACCAATTGCAAAAGTTGCCACAGGAATACCTTTAGGCATTTGCACAATCGAATACAAGGAATCCTCACCACGCAAATACTTAGAAGCAACAGGCACACCAAAAATAGGTACGATTGTTTTTGATGCCAACATACCTGGCAAATGAGCGGCGCCGCCAGCTCCAGCAATAATCGCCTTTAATCCTTTATCAACAGCAGTTTCTGCATAAGAAAACATATCATCAGGCATACGGTGCGCAGAAACAACTTTAGCTTCATAGGCAATGCCAAACTCTTGCAAAATCTGTGCGGCATTTTGCATGGTGTCCCAATCAGAATTTGATCCCATCACAATTCCAACAATTGGTTTCTGGCTCATAGTTTTTCCTTTTTGCTTATGCAGTAGGTATTAAGCGGTTAATGTTTCAAGTGCTTCACGGTATTTGGCAGCCGTTTTTTCAATCACATCTTGCGGCAACTGAGGCGCAGGGGCCGACTTATTCCATGGCTTGCCATTTACTTGAGCCAACTCCAACCAATCACGTACAAACTGTTTATCGAAAGATGGCGGATTTGAACCAACCTGGTATGAGCTTGCTGGCCAGAAGCGTGAGGAATCAGCAGTTAATACTTCATCCATCAACACCAAGTTACCCGCCTCATCAAGACCAAACTCAAATTTGGTATCAGCAATGATGATGCCTTTACTTGCAGCATAAATTGAAGCCTCTTGATACAAACGAATGCTGACATCTTTAATCTTAGCAGCCAAATCTTTACCAATGCGAGCCTCAACCTCCGTATAAGAAATGTTTTCATCATGCTCACCAACTTCTGCTTTAGCAGCAGGCGTAAAAATTGGCTCAGGCAATTTTTGAGCATTTTGCAATCCAGCTGGCAATTGAATGCCGCAAACAGAACCAGTCGCCTGGTAATCTTTCCAACCACTGCCTGACAAGTATCCACGGACAACTGCTTCCACCATAATTGGCTTCAAACGCTTAGTCACTATTGCACGGCCAGTCACTTGATTAACTTCGTTGGCTGCAACTACGGTTGCAGGATCAATGCCAGTCAAATGATTTGGAATCACATGGCTTAACTTATCAAACCAAAAGTTAGCCATTTGATTAAGGACGATACCCTTGCCCGGGATAGGCTCACCCATCACAACATCAAAGGCTGATAAACGATCAGTTGTAATCATCAATAACTGATCACTACCAATAGCGTAGATATCGCGAACCTTGCCCTTTGAAATCAAAGGTAAAGACTTGATTGAAGATTCGTATAGAGCTTGCATGTACACCTTATTTAACTAATTGAGCCAACTGACCTGCTTTATAGCGCTCAGCCATTTTTTCTAAAGGAATTGATTTGATTTTTCCTGCTTGACCTTCACAACCGAAAGCCAAGTAACGAGCTTTACAAATCTCTTTTGCAGCTTCACGAGCTGGCTTTAGATAATCACGAGGATCAAACTTACTTGGGTTTTCAAATAAGTAACGGCGAATAGCAGCAGTCATTGCCAAACGAATATCTGTATCGATGTTGATTTTTCTAACGCCGTGCTTAATACCTTCTTGAATTTCTTCTACAGGTACACCGTAGGTTTCTTTCATGTCGCCACCAAACTCGCGAATGATTGCTAATAATTCTTGTGGAACGCTAGATGAGCCATGCATTACCAAATGCGTATTAGGAATACGTTGATTAATTTCTTTGATGCGATCAATCGCAAGAATGTCACCAGTAGGCTTTTTAGTGAACTTATAAGCTCCATGGCTTGTGCCAATAGCAATTGCCAAAGCATCACATTGAGTTTTCTTAACAAAGTCTGCTGCTTGCTCAACATCCGTTAACAATTGATCACGCGTCATAGCACCTTCTGCGCCATGACCATCTTCTTTATCACCCATCATTGTTTCTAAAGAGCCCAATACTCCCAACTCTGCTTCAACAGTAACGCCGATTGAATGGGCAAATTTAACAACTTCTTGAGATACAGCTACGTTGTAATCATATGACGCCACAGTCTTACCGTCGTCCATCAATGATCCATCCATCATGACTGATGTAAAGCCAGACCGAATTGCTGCCATACAAACGGCAGGGCTCTGGCCATGGTCTTGATGCATCACAACAGGTATATGAGGATATGCCTCGACAGCTGCATCAATTAAATGACGCAAAAATGCTTCGCCAGCATACTTACGAGCACCTGCCGAAGCTTGCATGATTACTGGTGCATTGACTTCATCAGCAGCAGCCATAATTGCTTGAACCTGCTCTAAGTTATTAACGTTAAACGCAGGCAATCCATAAGCATTTTCTGCTGCGTGATCCAATAATTGGCGCATAGATACAAGTGCCATAACTTTTCCCTTAAATTAAAATTTATTTCACATCAACAATCTTTAACGTATTAGTTCCGCCCACCTGACCCATTGGCTCACCAACCGTTAATACAATCTTGTCACCGACATTCACTGCGCCCAATTTCTTAACGCAAGCCTCAGCTTGTTCCAAAGCAGTATCTCGATCATTGCTAGTATCTAAATGTAGTGGATGCACATTTCTATACAAAGCCATACTTCTTTGACTTGCAACTTTTGTTGTTAGCGCAAAAATTGGCACCTGAATTTTGTGACGGCTCATCCACAATGCTGTAGATCCAGAATCAGTTAATGCCGCAATCGCTTTTACCCCAAGGTGATAAGCAGTAAACAGTGCACCAAATGCAATTGATTGATCAATACGTGTAAATTTTTGATCAAAAAAATCAGCGTCTAAATGGTGTACTTCAGTCTTCTCAGCCTCAAGACAGATAGCAGCCATCTGTAAAACAGTCTCAACTGGATACTGGCCCGATGCAGTTTCCGCTGACAACATAACAGCATCTGTGCCATCTAATACCGCATTAGCAACGTCACTAACCTCTGCCCTGGTTGGCACAGGATTAACAATCATCGATTCCATCATTTGCGTAGCTGTGATCACCACCTTGTTGGCTTCGCGAGCCAAACGAATCATTTTCTTTTGTAACGCCGGAACAGTTGCGTTGCCAACCTCAACAGCCAAGTCACCACGAGCGACCATGATGCCATCACTAACTTCTAAAATACCTTCCAAAACGCCAGGCAAGACAGCTTCAGCACGCTCAATCTTGGCAATCAATTTAGCTTTATGTCCAAGCTCTTTAGTTGCTTGATTTGCAAGATCTCTTGCAATTTTCATGTCGTCAGCATTTTTCGGAAAACTGATAGCAATGTAATCAGCTCCCAAACCAATGGCAGTCTTAAGGTCTTCTTTATCTTTATCCGTCAATGCTGGCGCAGTTAAACCACCGCCGGCACGGTTGATACCTTTGTTGTTTGATAGCTCACCACCCAACTCAACCACTGTGTGTATGCAGGCACCCTGAACCTCTTCAACGCGAATGACCAACAAACCGTCATTCAATAACAACTTATCACCCACCTTAACGTCATTAGGGAGGTTTTTATAGTCGAGACCAACTTTTGTTTGGTCACCCAAAGAACAGTTGGCATCTAAAGTAAAACGCTCGCCTGCCTTTAAGATAATTTTGTTATTTTCAAATTTGCCAACCCTGATTTTTGGGCCTTGCAAATCAGCCATGATCGCCACTTCACGACCAACATTTTTTGAAACTTCTCGAACAAGTTGCGCTCTAGCCTGATGATCAGATGCTGTGCCATGAGAAAAATTCAGGCGTACCACATCTACCCCAGCCTCTATTAATTGCTTAAGCGTTTCAGCACTGCTTGAAGCAGGCCCAAGTGTTGCAACTATTTTTGTCGCACGTAATGTCATTCAGCTCTTTCAGACAAAATTGCAAAAGCTGGCAATGTTTTACCCTCTAAAAACTCTAAGAAAGCGCCACCGCCAGTTGAAATGTAGTCAACTTGTTTTTCAATACCGTACTTAGCAATTGCGGCCAATGTGTCACCACCGCCAGCAATTGAGAATGCTGGTGAGTGAGCAATCGCAGCAGCCAACATTTTTGTGCCGCCACCAAACTGATCAATCTCAAAAACACCAATTGGCCCATTCCAAACGATTGTGCCTGCGTGAGCAACAATGCCGGTCAATTCAGCCGAAGTCTTTGGACCAACATCCAAAATCATATCGTCTGGCTGAACATCTGTTGAAGCAACTCTATTTGCACGCGCTAGAGGTGACAACTCGTTTGCAACAACCACATCAACTGGAATAGGCACACTCGCGCCACGCTTAGCCATCAAATCGATGATGGCTTTTGCTTCGTTCACTAAATCTGGCTCTGCTAAAGATCTACCAATTGGCAAACCCGCTGCCAACATGAATGTATTGGCAATACCACCACCAACAATCAGTTGATCTACTTTTTCCGCAAGAGATTTCAAAATGGTTAGCTTGGTTGAAACTTTTGAGCCTGCAACAATAGCTACTAATGGTCGTTTAGGATCAGTCAATGCTTTACCTAAGGCATCCAGCTCCGCAGCCATCAATGGGCCAGCGCAAACAACTGGTGCGTACTTGGCCATGCCATGCGTTGTTGCTTCAGCGCGATGGGCCGTGCCAAAAGCATCATTGACATAAACATCACATAACTTAGCCATCTTTTGGGCTAACTCTTCGTTATTTTTTTTCTCACCTTTGTTAAGCCTGCAGTTTTCTAGCAAGACTAAGTCGCCAGGCTCCAGCTCAAATCCACCATCTACCCAATGACTAATCAATGGCACTTTGCGCTCCATCAATTCAGCAATCCTGTCAGCTACTGGGGCTAATGTGTCTTCTGGTTTGAATTCACCCTCAGTTGGTCGACCTAAGTGCGATGTCACCATAACAGCGGCACCTGCTTCCAAGGCAACTTTGATGGCTGGAATAGATGCACGAATCCGGGTGTCTTCAGTAATGTTTCCTGCTTCATCTTGAGGCACATTCAAATCCGCACGGATAAAAACACGTTTACCCTTGAGTTGACCTGCGGCTGCTAAATCAGAAAGGCGATTAAATTTAAGTTTTGATGTACCTGGCATGATGATTATTTGAGTTTTAACTAAAAGACTAGAAACTCAGATTTTACCTTTTTACAGGACTTTCTGACCGTTTTTTGAGGCTAAATAAACCTTGCGCCCGTATATACGATCATTCCCAAAATAATGGTCAAAACCATGCTTTTGGTAGCCAAAAAACCCAATATTGAGGCTATTCCACCCCAAAGCTGTGGATTATTTAGCTCCAACTCAGTTGATCCTGGCGGGAAAAATATTTCAGGGACTATTACAGCCACTAAAGCCGCAGCTGGCGCATATCGCAGAGATTTTTGAACGGTTGGACCTAACTCAACCCTCGCACCCATTAACAAGAAAAAACCACGCGTTATATATGTAATGGCGGCCAAGCCAATGATGACGATCCAAGTTTCGAATGAGGTCATTGCGCAGACCCCCTGAAACGTCTCTCTAGATACGACTCAGACCCAATACCGACGGCAATTGCCACCAAAACTGCAATCACAATATTTAACTTATATGGCAAATCTACTGTCGCCAATGCAGCAACTGCCGCAGCAACCGCAGCCAACCTTGATGACCAACCCTCCAACATCGGCAACAGAATCGCAATCAATGCCAATGTGCCCGCATAAGCCAAGCCCCACGAGCTAGGTATGAATGAGGCTAAAAATATCCCTGCCAATGAGCCTGTTTGCCAAACAGTCCAATTGGCTGCTGCCATACCTATAAAAAATGGTGCATGAGATGGATTGCCATCTGCACACGGATATCGCGACATAAACAATGCAAAAGTTAAGTCTCCGTTGATATACCCCAAGATGGAGCGCTTCCAGTAGGCTTTGTCTTTGAAATATGGCTGTATGCCAGCACTAAATATGACAAACCTTAAATTAACAATAATGGCTGTTAAAAAAATAGTCCAAAAAGGGAAATTGCCCGCAATTAAGGGCAAAGCGGCCAATTGAGCTGAACCCGCATAGACCAACAAAGACATGCCAACAGCCTCTGCGGTACTGATATCTGATTTGGCCATGGCAATACCCGTCACCAAGGCCCATGTAAATACAGCAAACCCTGAGTGACCCATTGTTTTGAGTCCATCTATCAGAGCCTCTTGCTGTTGTTTTGACCAAGCCAAATCAAATTACCAATTTATTTTTAGAAGCATTGATTATAGGTAGGGGGGTGCTTTTTGACATAGCCATCTCTATTAGCCTGTTTTACAATGGCATTTCGACTCATTTTTCTCAGAATTTAGGAAATACACCATGTCAATGGCAAACCGTGATGGCTTTATTTGGATGGATGGCAAGTTAGTGCCATGGCGCGATGCCAACATCCATGTTTTAACTCATACCCTTCACTATGGCATGGGTGTTTTTGAAGGTATCCGCGCGTACAAAACGGATGCTGGTCCCGCCATATTCCGCCTCAAAGAACACACGCGCCGTTTATTCAATTCAGCAAAAATCTTCCAAATGAAGATGAATCACACTGAAGAAGAAATTTCCAAAGCAACCATTCAAGTTGTTAAAGAAAATAAATTGGCCTCTTGCTATATCCGCCCAATCGTTTGGATTGGTTCAGAAAAACTTGGTATTTCTGCAAAAAGTAATTCAACTCATGTAGCAGTAGCTGCTTGGGAATGGGGTGCTTATCTTGGTGAAGATGGTTTAAACAAAGGTATCCGCGTTAAAACATCATCTTTCACAAGACATCATGTCAACGTATCTTTAGTTCGCGCGAAAGCATCTGGTTACTACATCAACTCCATCTTGGCCAATCAAGAAGTAACGGCTCATGGTTACGATGAAGCTCTTTTATTAGATACAGATGGTTACGTTTCTGAAGGATCTGGAGAAAACGTTTTCATTGTTAAAAACGGTATTGTTTACACACCAGATTTAGCATCATGCTTAGACGGTATCACCCGTGATGCAATTTTTACGATTGCCAAAGACCTTGGCATTGAAGTACGTGAAAAACGTATTACTCGCGATGAAATGTATTGCTGTGATGAAGCTTTCTTCACTGGTACAGCTGCAGAAGTAACACCAATTCGTGAGCTTGATGACCGCACGATTGGCGATGGTAAACGCGGCCCAATCACCACAAAAATTCAACAAGTTTTCTTTGATGCTGTTGCGGGTAAGAGCGATAAATATCGCCACTGGTTAACTGTTGTGTGAGGTTGATATGAGTTCAAAAAATACTATTCAGGTTGATGGTCATAAAGACTTACCTTTGCACTGCCCTAATCCAGGCTCACCAGCCTGGAGCTTGCATCCACGTGTTTTTCTAGATGTTGTATCTACTGGGCAGGTTAAGTGTCCTTATTGCAGTACCGAGTACCAACTAAAGCCTGGTACTGAACCTCACGGTCACTAATATGGCAAAAATTCTCATCATCGCCCCCAACTGGATTGGTGATGCGGTGATGACTGAGCCATTAATTACCCAGCTCAAAAAAAATCATCCTGACAGTCTGATTAATGTCATTGCTACCCCATGGGTAGCATCAGTCATGCGAGCCATCCCTGCTATTAATGAAGTCATCATTGCAGACTTCAAGCATGGGCTTTTACAGTGGACAGAAAGAAAAGAATTAGCTCATCAATTAGGCCGCGCTGGATATACACATGCATATGTCTTACCCAACAGCTTCAAGTCCGCATTAATACCTTGGCTAGCCAAAATACCTAAACGCATTGGTTACAAAGGCGAAATGCGCTGGGGATTAATTACTTCACCGCTTGGAAATCCATCGAGATCTAACAGACCATCGATGTCAACTCATTACTTTGCGCTCTCAGGCGATATCGCAAAAGAGACGCTGCAACCAAAACTAGAATTGCCTAAGCTTTTCTTAAATGAGATGAAAGAAAAACTTCAACTCATTCGAAATCATGACAAGCTATTTATCTTGTGCCCAGGTGCTGAGTATGGCCCGGCTAAACAATGGCCAACTGAGCACTTTGGCAAGCTTTCACAAATGCTAACTCAGCAAAATAGCAACTCATTAGTCTTAATTTTGGGCAGCAAAAAAGAGTCTTCATTAGCAGATGAAATTGTGAAGCTCAGCAACACGACCAATCAAGTCCTCAACTGGTGCGGACAAACAACACTTGATGAGGCCATGGCCTGTATTGCAATAGCCGATAAGGTCGTCAGCAATGACTCAGGCCTAATGCATATTGCGGCTGCATTTAGACGCCCTCAAGTAGCTATATTTGGCTCGAGCGACCCAAGGCACACACCACCGCTTTCTCCAGAGGCAGTAGTTCACTGGTTACACCTAGAGTGCAGCCCATGCTTCAAAAGAACCTGCCCTCTAGGACATCTAAAATGTTTAGTAGACATTCAGCCTCAAGACGTCCTAAACTCTTTAAATAACTAACTCAATAGAAATACCATGCCACGTCAAGCTCGCTTATTCCAAATACCTGATGAAGTGCTTGATGCTTGGAGAGAATCTTTGCATCGCAATGATCTAGATGGCTCTATTGATTTATGGATGGATGAAGATTCGATCACATGCATTCTTCCAGGCGGTAAACGACTAACAGGTCACGCTGAACTACGTGAAGGTTTAAAAAAGATCCTAGAAGATCACTTTTTATGGTTAGATCCCATTCAAGCGATTGGTCACACTGGAATCGGAATTGCGTTCTTCGACACAACAGAGGCTGTTAGATTAGAACCTGATCAAGTTGAACCAGAATTCTTTTTGAATTTCTCTTATGTTCTAGTTCAAAGTCCAATGGGCTGGAGAATCGCCCATATTCATGCAAGCCCTGCACAAGAAGAACACATACAACTACCTAGCACTATTCACGGCTTTCATTAAAAATGGACGAGCAGGTCATACGCTCACTAGTTAAATGGCCTGCAGTACCAGTCTGCCATGGTTGGCTAGCATTTGATCGACGCGGCACTTGGCGTATGCGTAACGAATACGCACAAGCCAATCGCTTACCTGGTGACGCCATCAATCACGAAGGTCTGATTCATTTCATTGAAAGAAATTGGGCTCACACTGAGTCTGGAGAATGGTTTTTTCAAAATGGCCCTCAAAGGGTCTATGTGGATTTGGGCTACACACCATTTATAGCCAGAATATATCCATCAAATAATGGTTTGTTACTCAGAACGACTGATGGTCAAGAAATTCATCCGATCGATATTTACCTAGATGAATCTGGTCAAATTTTAATAACCTGTCAATTAGAAATACAAATTAGCCAAGATTCCAGTCAATTAACATCAACTTTTGAAAAAAAATTGGAAACGGTTTTTGTATTACTTCACGACCATGATTTAGAGCTATTTTCTAAAAGCGCTCAATTTACCAATGCTTGTGGTTACGCCGGGAAATGGAATTGGCAAAATAAAGATCATGAAATCAACTTAATTAGCTCGAGCGAAATTAAGAAGAATCATGGTCTTTTATTTTCTGCGCGCAACTCTTGACGATAGAGCTCTTGTATTTGCCTAGCTCTAGCCTCTATTTCTGAAGCCTGATAGAAATCAGCATCACCAGCTGCTTTAGCAAATTTCATTTGCTCTAACGCGCCCACCCATGCCCCTTGGGAAACATACTTCTCAGCCAAGGCAGCATGCTGTAATGATTTTTTACCAGACTGGGCATAAGCTCTAGACAACAAGTCCCACCAAACAGTATTTTCTGGATGGGCTCTAGATTGAGTTTTTAACCACCCAATAGCTTGCTCATGTTGACCTGTTTTTAACTGTCCCTCTACAAGCAATATATTTAACGACCTTGATTGAGGGTAAAAAGTTTTTAAATGAGTAATTTGTTTTATACCTTGCTCATACTGTGATTTTGCATACATCAGCTCAATGGCTGTTGTTTCCAGCGACAGACTCCAACGCTGTATGGGCGAGCCATTTGCAGACATTGATTGAACCAAAGCTCTACTTTTTTGCAGATGGTTTTCTGCATCACTATTTTTTTGCTGTTTAAAGCTCAATAGAGCCAATCCGTAACTACCTTCTAATTGTTTTGCCAAATCTTGCTTACGCAACAAACTTTCATAATATTGACGTAACTCGGGGTAATTACTTGAACTTGTAGTTTGAGTTAAACGCGCCCTGGCTTTTAATAAATAAAACTCAATCGATGAAGCAACCTTCTGAGTTGCAAGACCTCGTACCCGATCCTGCATATCTGCAATACGATCTGTCGTTAAAGGATGGGTTCTCACATATCCAGGAACACCACTTTCCATGATGCTATTAGCTCTTTGCATGCGTTGGAAAAAATCTGGCATACCTTGAACATCAAAACCACCAGCCTGAAGAATCTGGAAACCAACACGATCCGCCTCACGCTCTGCATCTCTCGAATATGAGAGTTGATTTTGTATCGCCAATGCCTGCCCCCCCATTGCAATACCCTGCGCAGCATTGGGATTACGACTAACAGCAACAGCGGCCAAAATAATTGAGGCTAATGCAATCATCGAGTTAGTACCCTGCTGACCATACATCCTGGCTATGTGCTTTTGCGTAACGTGCCCGATTTCATGACCAAGCACAGACGCTAACTCAGACTCAGTTTCGGCAGACACAATGAGCCCTGTATGAACCCCAATAAAACCGCCGGGCAATGCAAAAGCATTAATGCTTTTGTCTCTAACGCCAAATAACTCAAAGTTAACTGCAAAGCTTCCGCCACCCTCTAAACCTGCAATACCCTGTTTTCTGGCAGCCCCCACTAAATGCTGACCAATATTGTTCAGATAGTCATAAAAAACAGGGTCTGAAGAGTAGTCTGGATCGCGACGTATTTCACGCATGATGCGCTCACCTAACTGACGCTCATCCACTGGAGCCAATGATGCGCTAGATGAGTCGCCTAAGTCAGGCAACACCAAAGTAGGTTGCTGTACTCTTTTACTAGCTGGGGTAAATTCCGACTGTGCCGCAGGTGTCTGCATAGCACGATTGATATTTTCTTGGGCGGTGATATTTGCATCACTTTGCGCCAACAGATAGCTTGGCTGAAAAACTACAGCCAAGGCCACCGCAATCAATTTTTTCGAAAATTTATTGTTTTTGCTATCCATATCTCTAATTATGGTACAAATAATGCATGAATAAATTAACTCATTTTGATGAAACCGGCCAAGCCCACATGGTTGACGTTGGACAAAAGGCTAGCACTCATCGTATTGCTACCGCCACAGGCAGCATACAGATGCAAAAAAGTACTTTTGATATGGTTATGTCTGGCAGCCATAAAAAAGGTGATGTGATTGGTATTGCGCGTATTGCAGCCATCCAAGCCACCAAAAAGAGTCCTGATTTAATACCTCTTTGCCACCCGATTGCGCTCACAAGAGTTGCCGTTGAGTTTCAACCAGACGAAAAAAATTCCACAATTCACTGCACAGTAACAACCGAAAATATTGGTCAAACAGGTGTCGAAATTGAGGCGTTAACTGGTGTACAAATTGGCTTACTAACAATTTATGACATGTGCAAAGCAGTAGACCGTGGCATGGTCATTAAAGAAGTGAAGCTACTTGAGAAGAGTGGCGGCAAATCTGGGACTTGGAAGGCGGAGTAGTAATCGCTAACTGTAGTCTATTGGCAAATATGGAATAAATGATCTTGTCCATCTCTTGTCCTAATGACCATTAAAAAAGGCAAACCTAGGTTTGCCTTTTTTAATTAAATTTAACTTTTATTTACTTGCAATCTGCTGGCAATAACTTTGCTGGCAGGGTTGTTTCCGGCGACTTACATGACCAAATACCTGACCATGGTTGCTCTTGCTTATCGCTCAAGTCAATCGCTTTTACTCCAGCTGTAGCAGCATTATTAACTGGAACAATACTCAATTGGTTCGACCCTTCTGAAGCTACACTGGATTGATAGGTAATCAAAATTGCGCCTGATTTTTGAATCTTTACCTCTTTAATACTGTTCGTTGTGGTTGATTTAAATGTGGTGTCAGTTGCCACACTCATATCGGTAGCACCTTTACCAGCGTAGACCTCGGTCACCGCCAATTTTGCTCCTGCAGCAAGACTGAATCCTTCAGCAACGCGTGTTTTAGCAATGTAGTCTTGGTACTTAGGAGCTGCAATGGCTGCCAAGATACCAATAATGGCAATTACAACCATCAACTCAATTAATGTGAATCCGTTTTTTTCTTTTAACTGCAAGTTACTTCTACCTTCATTCATATTTAATAGCCTCCCCGTTAACACCCACCATCATCTCAGATGGTGAGCGATTTGGGGGATGATATTGCTGTAGGAAAACGCTGATTTTTGTGTTGAATCAAACTACAGCAAACAATTATTTCTTTCGCTTACTTCGTTTTGCCAACTCTCCTAAAGCCATCACACCCACTGCAGCTGCAACACCAGCTGCAGTTGAATACGCTTCAATGTGATTACCAAGATACTGAATCAAACCAGGGTCTGTAAAAATCATACCGCCCGCAATCCAGCCTAATAGGCCCGCGCCCAATGTAACAATGATTGGGAATCGATCAATCAGATACAAAACAATCTGACTACCCCCAACAATTAATGGGATAGAGACTAGCAAACCAAATACGATATAACCAAACTGATGATGGCTCGCATCCACCTGACCCGCTGCACCAGCAATAGCAATAACGTTGTCCACGCTCATAGCAATGTCAGCAACGATAATCGTTTTTACCGCAGCCCAAAGCTTGTCAGATGCCTCAAGCTCATGATCACCGTCATCTTCCGTCTGAACCATTAACTTGTAACCGATCCACAACAACAAGATACCGCCAGTAAATTTTAGGAACGGTATTTTTAGCAATGTGACAGCAAAGATCACCAAAATAATCCGCAAAATGATGGCGCCAGCTGTTCCCCACATAATGCCTCGGCGACGCTGATTTGGATGTAAATTTCGACAAGCCAACGCAATTACTACAGCGTTATCACCACCTAACAAGACATCAATCATGATGATTTGAGCAATTACCGCCCAGTCTATTGTTGTAAAAAATTCCATGTCATCCTCTTTTTGTTTTATCAATAAAAAACGGGAGCTAGGCTCCCGTTTTGTTTGCCTTTAGATGGATATTACAACAATGCTTTAAGCAATTTACCCATTTCTGATGGATTGCGTGTCACGGTGAAGCCACACTCTTCCATGATCGCTAATTTGGCATCAGCAGTATCAGCACCGCCAGAAATCAACGCACCAGCATGACCCATGCGCTTACCAGCCGGGGCTGTAACACCAGCAATAAAGCCTACAACTGGTTTTTTCATATTAGCTTTGCACCAACGAGCAGCTTCAGCTTCGTCTGGGCCACCAATTTCACCAATCATAATCACAGCGTCTGTATCTGGATCATCATTAAATGCCTTCATCACATCAATGTGCTTAAGACCATTAATTGGGTCACCACCAATACCAACAGCAGAAGATTGGCCTAAACCGATTTCTGTCAATTGAGCCACAGCTTCATAAGTCAATGTACCTGAACGGCTAACCACACCGATACGACCCTTACGGTGAATGTGACCTGGCATGATGCCAATCTTAATTTCATCAGGAGTAATCAAACCTGGGCAGTTAGGGCCTAACAACAAAGTCTTCTTGCCGCCTTTAGCTTCTTTAGCAGCCATCTTGTTGCGAACTTCTAACATGTCGCGAACAGGAATACCTTCTGTAATACAGATTGCCAAATCCAAGTCAGCTTCTACAGCTTCCCAAATAGCAGCCGCAGCACCAGCAGGTGGTACATAAATCACAGAAACAGTTGCGCCCGTTTCTGCAGCAGCTTCTTTAACTGACGCATAAATAGGAATATCAAAAATTCTCTCGCCAGCTTTTTTAGGATTTACGCCAGCAACAAAGCACTCTTTGCCGTTTGCGTACTCTTGACACTTTTCAGTGTGGAACTGACCAGTTTTACCAGTGATACCTTGAGTAATAACTCGTGTGTTTTTATTAATAAGAATAGACATTTAAATTCCTTTCGTGGCCTGTGGCTTACTTAACTGCTGCAACAGCTTTAGTCGCTGCTTCAGCCATCGTGTCTGCACTAATAATCGGCAGGCCAGAATCAGCCAACATCTTCTTACCGAGCTCTTCGTTGGTACCCTTCATACGAACAACCAAAGGCACGCTCAAGTTCACCGCTTTACATGCAGTGATAACGCCGTCTGCAATCACGTCACACTTCATGATGCCGCCAAAGATGTTAACCAAGATTGCTTTCACGTCTTTGTTCTTCAACATGATCTTGAATGCTTCAGTCACTTTTTCAGCTGTAGCACCACCACCAACGTCCAAGAAGTTAGCTGGCTCGCCACCGAACAACTTAATTGTGTCCATAGTTGCCATCGCTAAACCAGCACCGTTCACTAAACAACCAATGTTGCCGTCTAATGAAATGTATGCCAAATCAAATTTAGAAGCTTCTACTTCCGCTGGATCTTCTTCATCAAGGTCGCGATAAGCAACGATTTCTGGATGACGGTACAAAGCATTTGAGTCAAAGTTGAACTTAGCGTCCAAAGCCTTGATATTGCCATTACCTTCAAGAATCAATGGGTTAATTTCAACCAATGATGCATCTGTATCCATATAAACTTTGTACAAGCTTTGCAATACTGCTTTTGCTTGAGCTTGTGAAGCCTCTGGAACACCAATACCTTGTGCTAATTTAGCTGCATCAGCATCTGTTAAACCAACCAATGGGTTAACAAACACTTTGATAATTTTTTCTGGAGTTGAAGCAGCAACTTCTTCAATATCCATACCGCCTTCGCTTGACGCCATCACAACCACTGATTGTGTTGCACGGTCAGTCAAGAGACCAACGTAATATTCTTTTTTGATGTCAGCGCCGTCTTCAACCAACAAACGACGTACTTTTTGACCTTCTGGGCCTGTTTGATGAGTTTTTAACTGCATACCCAAAATTTGAGTCGCATAAGTTTTCACTTCATCAAGACTCTTAGCAACCTTAACGCCACCACCTTTACCGCGGCCACCTGCGTGGATTTGAGCTTTTACAACCCAAACTGGTCCACCCAATTTCTTTGCAGCTTCAACAGCTTCATCAACGCTTAATGCTGGAATACCATTTGGTACTGGTACATTGAACTGACGCAAGATTTCCTTGCCTTGATACTCATGGATCTTCATTGAGGCTCCCTCTTTAATAGTCCGAAAATACTAATGTTTCTAACTTACTCAACTCTGTCTATTCTGTTTTTTTACTAACTAAGCCACTTATTATCGCAATTTCAGGCTTTAAGATGACTTTTTTGGGATATCCATAGGGGTCAAAGGCTTCCCAAACCATGTTGGATGGTATTTTTTGACTGCCTCTCCGTCTGTTCTTAGGGCATGGCAGCGATTCAATTGAAATGGCATCTCACCAGTTCCATGATCAGCTACTCGTATGACCTCACCAGCAAATGCTTGGATAGCAGCTGTTGGCAATATGGTGGATAACTCGGTCATATGTGAACAACCAAGTATTCCAGCAAATCGCTCTTTTACGGCACCACGAAAGCTACTTAGTAAGTTAAGGCCCACTAACATTTGGTAATTTGGCTCGATTTTGTCGCAGAACCCCTGATAGGGAACTGACTGAGCTTTGGCATTGGCAGCCAAAACATTGAATTGATCATCTATGGTTAAGGTCAAAATCATGTGATGAATTGGTTCACCAGCTGATTTAACTCCACTTGCCAGAGGAAAATCCTTTGCCTTGGTGTCTATCAAGCTAGCTTCAATATCCCAAAGGCCATCATCACGACGAAAAACCTGAGTTTTGATTTCTCGAGTATGAATTAATTGGCGGGCTACTGGGCTAGATGACATTTGTAAAGTCTACACCAGCCCCAATTTTTAGATTAAAGGTCTTGATTAGGGCTATATCGACCGGAAATAACTTTGGAAACAACATCCAATGGAAAACCTTTACTAACCAGGTATCTCATTTGCTTAGCCCGCTCTTTTGGCTCACTAGCCACTGCACTTGAAAATTTTCTATCCCACAAGGACCACGCGCGGTTTAAGTCCGATTGCTTTAGTTCTTCCTTAATTTTGCTAACAGTATGAGCATCAACTGATTGCTGTTTTAGCTCATCAATAATCTTCAAACTGCCATACCTATCTGATTTACGTCTAGCAAGACCTTCAGCATATCGTTGATCTGATAACCACGATTGTTTTTCTAACTTAATTAGTAACTCATCGACCTCGTCTTCAGTTTCTGCATAAACCAAGAGCTTCTTTCGAAGCTCTTGGCGACTATGCTCTCTTCTTGATAAGTATCGTAGAGCTCGCCCCATGAGACTGGGGGCTGGACGTTTAGGCATCAGCCTCTTCTTTAAGAGTAATAACGCTACCGCTGTTAACGCCTAACTTCTCACGAATTTTTGCCTCAATTTCTTTAGCAATTTCAGGATTTTCTTTTAAGAATTCACGAGCATTGTCTTTACCTTGACCAACACGCTCGCCGTTATAGCTATACCAGGCACCAGATTTTTCAACGATGTCGCACTCAACACCCAAATCAATCACCTCACCCTGCCTTGAAATACCTTCGCCATACATGATGTCAAAGATTGCCTCCCTAAATGGAGGAGAAACTTTGTTTTTAACAACTTTCACGCGGGTTTCATTACCGACAATCTCATCACCCTTTTTGATACTGCCAATACGGCGAATATCTAGGCGCATTGATGCGTAAAACTTCAACGCATTACCGCCAGTGGTTGTTTCTGGAGAACCAAACATCACACCAATCTTCATACGAATCTGATTAATAAAGATCACCATTGAATTGGTACGTTTAATAGTTCCCGTTA